>JAZNUL010000045.1:0-14554 GCA_045592285.1 Acutalibacteraceae bacterium | reverse complement strand
AGATGTATTTATTACTCAACAGTTTTAGGCGTTGACCTTGGTATGTTCTACACACGCCGTGACTACTCAAGAATTGTTGACGGCAGAAACCCAATTTTAGCACACGAATTCTTAGGTGATAACGTTGAGGGTAAAGATTGTCTTATCATTGACGATATGATTTCTTCTGGCGACTCTATGATTGAGGTTGCTACAAAATTAAAAGAATTAAAGGCAAACAGAATTTTCGTTTCTACTTGCTTTGGTCTTTTCTGCAACGGACTCGAAAACTTCGACGAAGCTTACGAAAAAGGTCTTATTGACGGCGTATTCACAACAAACTTAGTTTACAGAATGCCTGAATTATTAGAAAGAAAATGGTACTTTGAGGTTGATATGAGTAAGTATTGCTCACTCATTATTGACACATTAAACCATGACCGTTCAGTAAGTGTTCTTCTTAACCCAGTTGACAAAATCCAGAAGCGTCTTAAAGAACACAAAGAAGCTCAGGAAAAGGAAGAACTTTCACTCTTCTCTAAATAAGAATAGAACAATTTTTACGTCAATAGTTGTAATGTCAAAAAAGCATTATAACTATTGACTTTTTTTGTGTATTATAGTATTATTTTATGTGGTATATAATATATAATTAATATCCAAAATCACTTATGGGGGTTCAACCTATGATTAAGCAAAGAAAAATAGCAAAATACGTTCTTTTACAAATCGTGACTCTTGGCATTTATGGTCTTTTCTTCTGGTCTGACTGGACAGAAGACCTCAACAAGATGTGCGAAGATGACGACAATGAAAGCGCCAACTACATACTCGTTTTCATTCTCGATATATTCAGTTTTGGTATTTATTCATTTATCTGGAACTATGCACAATCAGAAAGAATGTATAGAATTGCACCACAATATGGCATTTCATTAAAACACGGTGGTTCTTATATTCTTCTTTTAAGAACAATTCTTTTCTTCTTACCAGTTATCGGTTCAGTTGAAAAAATCAAATTATTCAATACTCTTGCTGTTGCTTACAATGCAACACTTACTGAAGAAGAAATTCTTGCGGCACAAGAAGCAGAAAAACAAGAAAAAGAAAAGAATTCAAAAAAAGCAAAAAAAGCTGCTAAAGCCGAAAAGAAAGCTGCTGCAAAAGCAGAAAAAGCTGACAAAAAAGCTAACAAAAAGGTTAAAGAAAAACCTGTTAAAGAAAAAGCAGAAAAGAAATCAATAAAACTTCCTAAATTGGGTGAAAAACCAGCACCTGTTGAAGAAGAAAAAATCATTCCTACAGATGCAGTTACTTTACCAGGTCTTACTGATGACACAATGCCTGATATTACAACTCACGCTTCAGCACAAGTTGAAGAAATCGCAGAAGAACCAGTAGAGTTTGAAGCTCCACAGTTTGAAAAAATAGAAATTCCAGAACCAGTAAAACCAGAGGTTGAAATTCCTGCTGTTGAAGAAATAGTTGATATTCTCGTTGCAGAAGAAACCACAGAAACAGTTGCAGAATTCAGTGAACCAGAATTCGAAGTTATTAATACAACTCCTGTTGATGATTTCAAAGCTCCTGAATTTGAAGTTGTTGAAACTGTTGCTACTGATTTCTCTGCACCAACATTTGAAATTGTTGACGAAACTCCTGTTGATGATTTCTCTGAGCCAGCATTTGAAATTGTTGACGAAACTCCTGTTGCTGATTTCTCTGCACCAACATTTGAAACAGTAGAAGAACCTGTTTATGAAATTGCAGATATTGAAATCCCAGACCTTGATTTTGGTGATTCAGTTTCATTTGAAACACCTGTTGAAGTTGAAGAAGTTACAGAAATCAAATTCGACGAACCTGCTGCTTACGAAATTTCAACTGATATTCCTGAAATATCTTTTATTGATGATGAAGCTTTAACCCCTACTGCTAAAGAAGATATTTTGAAACAAGCAACAAAAACAGTTGGCACAAAAAGAACTGTAAAAGAAAAGGTTGCGAAAGAACCTGCTGCAAAGAAATCAACTAAAACTGCAGAAGAAAAAGCAACAAAATCTACAAAAGCAAAAAAAGACACTGCTACTAAATCAACCACAAAGAAAACAACTGCAAAAAAATCTGAACCAGTTGAAGAAATTAAAGTTGAAGACTTAACATTCGGCGAGGTTGAATTTGAAGAGGTTGACCTCGGTGCAGATATCTTAAGCGAAATTAATAAAATCGGCAAAAAATAATTAAAACTCGAGCCTTCCCATTTTTCTTTGGGGAGGCTTTATATGAAACAGGTGCATTTTATGGATAAGCAGCTTAAATTTAAAAACGGAAAATTTAAAATAATGGTCTTGGGTGACATTCACGAAAGACTTATAATCGACAGTAAAGAAGACGAATTAAAGCAAAGAGATGCTCATAAGCTCTTCGAGATGGGCGTTAAGGCATTCCAGCCAGATTTAGTAGTGCTTTTAGGTGATACCTGTAGTGAATATCAGGAATGTGAAGATTATACCCTTCTTCACAAACAAGCACTTGAACGAATTTTAAAACCTATTTTAGATGCCAATATTCCTATGTGTTACGTTTTAGGTAACCACGAGCATGATGCACGTCGTGAAAAAGAAATTGTTAAAGCGTATGAACAAATTGATGCGTTTATAGGCGAAAATGACGAAAGTGCCCCTGGTGACTTTAACTGCAACATTTTAGTTAAGGATTCAAAAGGTGAAGAAGATATTTTAAATCTCTGGTTTATTGATTCAAACAATTTAGCTGAAGACCAGACTGTTTCTAAATACGACTGGGTTCACGAAGACCAGATTGAATGGTATGAAAAGAAAGCACAGGAAATAAAAGATAACCACAATGGCAAAACTATTCCTGCAATTCTTTTTCAGCATATGCCTGTCATTCAGGAATACGACCTTATGCGAGAAGCAAAGCCTTACGAATATTTCTGGTCTGTTCCTGGCTTTATCGGTCCACTTGAAAACAAAAGATTTGTAAAAAAAGATGGTGTTGAGGGATACCTTGGCGAAGGCCCTTGCTCACCTGCTATCGATAAAGGTCAATTTAAAAGTTGGAAAAAGGTTGGCGACGTAAAGGCAGCTTTTTTTGGTCACGACCATCTTAACGATTTTACCGGTGTTGTTGACGATATTATTTTAGGTCAGAATAAAACATCTGGTTTCCATGCATACACAGATGGTTGCAGAGCAACTATTAGAATGATTACAGTCGATGAAGCAGAGCCAGAAAAAATCAACACAAGAATTTATCATTTTAAAGATTTTGGGTTAAAAAGCGAAAGCTTAGACTTTATACAAAGAAACTTTAACGACAGAACACTCATTAATACTAACAAAGTTATTGCTGGTGCACTCATTGCTGGCGGTGCAATTGGTATTGGTGCTTTAATAAAACGTTTTATGGGGTGAAAATTATGGATATTAAAAAAATTGTGGCTTTAGCTGGTACTGCTACCTTAGGCTACACAGTAAGCAAAAAATTCTTAAAGCAAGATTTCTGCCCTAAGTGTGCAGTAAACAAGGTTATTTCTGCTACAAAGGTTCAGCCACTCGAAAAGGAACTTTATAACAATGGCGTTGCTCTTACACCACCTATGGGTTGGAGTAGTTGGAACACATTCCGTCACACTATTGACGAAAATTTAATTAAAGAGATTGCTGACGCTATGAAGAAAACAGGTCTTTTAGATGCAGGGTATCAATATATTAATCTTGATGACTGCTGGCAAAGTTCACTTCGTACTGCTGAAGGCAAATTGCAAGGCGATTTAACACGCTTTCCAAGAGGTATTAAACCACTTGTTGAAGACCTTAATAATGATGGCTTTAAAGTAGGTCTTTACACTTCAAATGGTACCCTCACCTGTGAAGATTTACCAGCAAGTCTTTACCACGAAAAAGAAGATGCAGACACTCTTGCAGAATGGGGTGTTGAATACTTCAAATATGACTTCTGCCACAACGAAGTTATTCCATCTGTTGCACCAAGTATTGATAAAATTTATATTGGTGATAAATCTGGTAAAGATTTTATAGAATTAGAAGCAGAGCACGGCACACTTCTTGGTGGCGCTAAAGTATTCAAAGACGATAAATTCAAAAGCGGATTTGTTGTTGGTGCACTTTGTGCTAATAATGGTTCACTTGTTTTTGATACAATAGATGTACCTGAAACCGATGAATACGTTTTAACAATCGTATTCAAAAAAGGTGGATTACAGAAGAAATTTTTAGTTTGCACAGTTAATGACACAGATGAATATGACTGCTACTTCCCTTCATCAAAAGGCTTTACACCAGATGGCAGACTTCAGGTGAAAATCAGATTAAACAAGGGCTTAAACACAATTAAATTCAATAACCCTGTAGGTTCAAGAATGGACTCTGCTGCACGTCAGTACACAAATATGGGTCAAGAATTAAAGAGAGCAACAAAAGAATATGCAGAGAAAAATGGTGTTGAAGAAAAACCAATTTGCTATTCAATTTGTGAATGGGGTTTAAATCAGCCGTGGAAATGGGGTTCAAAGGCTGGTAACTTGTGGCGTACCACAATGGATATTAAGCCTAACTACCCTTCTCTTTTATATTGCTACGAGTTAAACGTAAGACTTTACAAAAATGCAGTTCCTGGTGGTTGGAATGACCCTGATATGCTCGAAGTTGGTGTTGGTTCACTCACAATGGAAGAAAACAAATCCCACTTCACATTATGGTGTATGATGGCTGCTCCACTTATTTTAGGTAATGACGTAAGAAAATTCTTAAAAGAAGATGGCACAGTTGATACTGACAACAAGGTTTTAGAAATTTTAACAAACAAAAATCTTATTGCAATAGACCAGGACAAATTAGGCAAACAAGCAAAAAGAATTTTCACAGATGGCGTTTCAGATATACTTGTAAAGCCACTTGAAAACGGAGAAACAGCACTTTGCTTCTTCAACAAAGGTAACACTCAAAGGGAGATGTCTGTTACCTTTAACAAGCTTCACAACGATATTTACGTTAACTTACCAATAGTTGACGAATATGTAGCAAAAGACCTCTGGACTAATGAAGAAACAACAGTTAAGGAAAAGATTTCAGCAAGTGTTGCACCACACGGCGTAATGGTTTATAAAATTAAATCTAAATAAAGGAGAGATTTATAATGGATAGAAAATTATTAAAACAAAATGCTCGTATGAGTTTTAAAAGAAAGCACGGCGAATCAATTGTAGTTGCTCTTATTATGAGTCTTTTTGCAGGTGGTTCATTTTCTTTTAATTTCGGCTCAGGTAGTTCAGGCGAAAGCGATTACTACTATGAATACTCTACTGATTCATTTGAAGATGTTTTTTCTAACATTCCGGATGATTTTCTTATAGGCTTTATCACAGGACTTATCGGTGTCACACTTATCTTTTCTTTAGCAGGAATATTTTTAGGTCCTGCCTTTACAGTTGGTGGTAATCGTTTCTTTTTAAAGTTAAGAAAAGGCGTTAACACAGGTATTGGTGAGGTTACAGGTAACTTTAAGGATGGTAATTATTGGAACATTACAAAAATCTTTTTTATCAAAAACATTAAAGTAGCACTCTGGTCACTTCTCTTTATTATTCCTGGTATTTATAAATCTTATGAATATTATCTTATTGACCACATTTTAGCTGTACGCCCTGACCTCGATAAAAAAAGTGCATTCAATATGAGCAAAGCGCTTATGAACGGATATAAGGGTGAGGCTTTCATTCTTGACCTTTCATTCTTAGGTTGGATTTTATTAGGTTCACTCTTTACTTGTGGCATTTTGAACCTCGTATACGTTAATCCATATATCTTTGCAACAGTTAACGAATTCTACGCTTTTGTCAGAGCTGAAGGTATCAGAAAAGGTATTATTACACCAATGGATTTACCTGACTATGAAGCACCTATGCAGTATGGTTTTAATATGAATAATGGTATGGGTTGGCAACAACAAGGTTTCCAGAACCAATACCAACAACCACAGAATAATCAGTTTTCTTACCAACAAGCACCATACCAACAACCACAAGAGACACAGCAAGTTCCATTCCCAAAGCAACCAAACGAGCCAGTAGGTAACGTTGACACTATGCCAAATGAAGCACCTGTCACCGAAAATGATGCTAAAGAAGTTGATTTCAAGCCAGTTGATGAAGAGTAAAATCAGCTATATAGTTATTATTAAATAAAATAAAAAGTTCTATCATTTCACTAAAACGAAATGATAGAACTTTTTTATTACTGATTATTCACCCTTCATACCAAGGAGATTTGCTTTACCGTCGAAAACAGCTTGTGAAACTTTGATTGAGTCAAAGATTGCTGCTTTGATGTCATCATCAGTAGCACCGAGTTCACGTGAGTAGCTATCTGGAATAAAGAGGTTAACGTCCATAATATCTGCAAGTCCGTCAACATCAATACCACTTTCAATGCCTTTAGCGGCATATTCTTTCTTAACACCGCCAAGACCCATTCTCATCATCCAAGGTGCAACAGAAATAATTTTTCTGTTTTCACCCATACCACGAGCGGCATAAACGATTTTTAAGAATTCTTTCCAGGTAAGGTTATACATTGAAATTGGAATAGCCTGAGCACCGTTTGCTTTTTCAGCAGCACCAACAATAACTTCACCAACCTGACGAACTGTAAGCATTGCAGTACCGCCACCTGGGTACATTGTGAATGGGAGTTTATCCATTCTCTTGATTTGTTCAATAAGAATAACCCAAACTGGTTTTCTGCCTGGTTGTGTACCGAAGATGTATGGAAGTTCAAGAACTGAAACTGAGAAGTTATCATCAACAAATGAGAATGCAACTTCTTCCTGGTCAATTCTGCTTCTGATATATGGATGTTTCTTAGTTAATTCCATATCTGGTCTTTCTTTTGCAAGGAATGCAAAATAAGAACCTAAAACAACTGCACTCTTCATTCCAACCTCTTTACAGAGTGGAAGAATTCTCTTGAGTGGTTCAATGTTGTATTTGTAATATGCATCGTAAACAGGTGCAGGGAATTCAACTCTTTCGTCAATACCAGCAGCGAAAACGAAGCAGTCGTGACCTTTTAAGAGTTCACGGATTTCGTCGTCTGACTTTTCATAGATATTGCACATTTCGAGTTTCATTTCTTGTGGAATAGGCGCACCTTCTGGAAGTGGAGGGAGAGCAACAGATGTTACTTCGTGACCACGTTCAATAAAAATTCTTGCAGCCTCACAGCCTAAAAGACCTGTGCCACCAATCATAAATATTTTCATTCTGTTACCTTCTCCTTAAAGTTGTCAAAGATTTCAGGTCCGTAAACATTATCTTCACCTTCACGGTCCCAAACCTGTGCAAAGAATGGGTTAATTCTTGCTTCTTCGTCATATTTCCAAGGCCAAGGAAGTTCTGCAGGGCACCAGTGACCACCTTTAAGAACAAGGTTTGGTGACATTTCGAACTCAGTGCCTCTTGCACTTACCCATTTAACTGGTGTATACATATCAACGATTTCTGTTGCAAGACATTTACCACCACGGAACTCAGCAGCCTTTTGTAAATCTTCAAGAGTGAGAGAATCAAATGGTTTTGTTTCGTCATAACCGTGATCAAGCACCTTAACATCATCTGCTGTGGTTTTCTTTGAAGGGATTACAATTTCAAAATCATCCCAGCTTCTTGGGAGCTTTTCATATTCTTCCATACTGCCATAGTAAGCTTTCATTCTTACGTCAACTTTATTTGCTGCCCACCAGAGTGTACCATACTCAGGAGTTTCAGCAATCTTTTTCATCCAAAGCTTTTTGAGAATTGGTGCAAATGGTTTTGCAAGGAATGCTAATTTATAATAGCCTTCAACCTTATCCATCATACTCTTGAAATATTCTTTAACAGGAATATTTGCACGGAAGTGGCAATATTTTTCAAGCTCGTCACCATCGTAGTACCACTGACCGTGGAAGTTACGAGTTGTAAACCAATGTGGGTCAAAGAGTTTTTTAGGTGAACCAAGACCTAATGTACCAAGAAGAAGGTCTTCAAATTCATAGTTAGTAATTCTGTATTCTTCACCAGAACCAATGTTATAGAAACGTCTCCAGAATTCTTCTGGAATATCGTCGCCACAAATGTTAGCAAGAAGTCTGCCTGAGTCTTCAACAGTAGCCCACTCGAGCATACCATTAATTGGCACGTGATACATAATAGGTTCAAGATTTTTAAGAATTGCAGGGTAAAGAATACCTGATTGACGGAGAGATACCCAGTGTTTGAGACCTGATTCAGCAAAAACAGCCTCAGCCTTAATTTTACTGATAGCGTAGTGGTCATAAACACTGACTTTAAGAGGGTCACCAGTTCTGCCCCAATGAATAGGAGCATTTCTGTCACCAGTTTCAGCAACAGTACCTATGTAAACAACCTTAATATCATCTTTGTTAGGTTGTGCTTTAACAGCATTAACAATATTCTGCGCTGCAGTAACGTTAGTTTTCTGTGTTTTTACAGGATAATAGTCAGCAGCAGGGGACACCATACCACCAACGTGAAGAACGTAATCTGCACCTGTAACACATTTTAAAACATCTTCGTAATTTGTAAGGTCGCCCCAAACGAGTTTAACAGATGGGTCGTTTTCATAAGGTTTGAATTTATCCTTATTTTTCTGACTACCTCTGTTAAGAACAACGATGTCATATTGGTCTTTTTTAGCATAAAGCTCTTTAAAGCCTGCCCAGCCCATTGTACCTGATGAGCCTGTTAAAAATACGGTTTTTTTTGCCATACCCAATCCCTCCAGAGCGGTTTATTTTTGTTATAAATTTAACGTTTCTATTATACTATTATATAGCAACATTTGTCAACCATTTTCACCTAAAACCCAACATCTAATAACTAACAACTATAAAAAAACGCCACCGATGGTGGCGTTTTTTTATAGTTGGTCTAAAGTCAATTCAAATGCTGGTATAAATTCTTCTAAAAAGACGTTTGCTTCTTCTAAATTCAATTCCGCAATACGTTCTCTTGTAGAGTGTTCTGCTTCTTTGAATTCCATATTCCCTGCTTTTCGTTCTTCAATGCATTTTATTAATGCACTTAATTTATCGGCAGCCTTAACGAGTGGCAACAAGTCTTTGTCGCTATCACCCGTTAAAGCACTCATAAACTCATTTTTTAAATCATCAGGGAGCATAGAAACAAGTCTTTCTGTTGCAGAAGCTTCTATTTCTTTGTATGCATCAAGAATTTTTTCATTATGATATTTCACAGGTGTTGGTAAATCACCTGTTATAATCTCTTGTGCATCGTGGTAGAGTCCTAAAACTGCAGCTCTGTCGGCATTGTAATTTTTATTAAATCTTACGTTACCGATAACCGAGAGAGCGTGAGCAATAACTGCAACCTCTTTTGAATGACTGTCTAAATTTTCGCTTTCAGTATTTCTCATCAACGCCCAACGGTCGATGTATTTCATACGTGAAAGCATTGCAAAAAAACTGTGTCCCATTACACTTTTATTCCTTAAAATTTAATTCTGAATGTCTTGATTTCAAATGGCTTAAACTGAGTTTTTAATGTCTTACCATTAAACTCAACTTTCTCTGCACCATCTTCAATAAGATTACACTCAGTAACACTCTTAATTTCATCACAGAAAGTAAACTCAACGTCTGTTTTACTGTTCCATGTTTCATAAGCTCTGACAATAATACCATTACCATCTTCAGCCTCTTTTACAGTTTCAATAACAATATTTTCTTTATTTCCACTTACAAATGAGTAAACAGATGGTAATTCACCATTGTTTGCCTTAGCAAATACTGCGTATGCTGGGTAGTTTACGTTAAATGCTTCTTTAACAACCTCAGAAGAAGAAACGTGGTTAGTATGAGGATAAATTGAGAATGTGAACTCGTGATATTCTCTATCCTGAACATCGTTAGGACGGGTCTGACATCTTAAGAGAGTCGGCATAATATGACCATTCTTCACAGTACAGCCATATTTACAATCGTTGATAACAGAAACACCAAAGCTGTTGTCTGAAAGGTCAACCCACTTGTGCATTGAAACTTCGAACTGTGCGAAATCCCATGTTGTGTTTTCTGTTGTTGAACGTTCAAGGTTACCAAACTGGATGTCAAACGTAGCCTTAACCGCGTTAACGTCAACTGGGTAATCGCCCTTTAATACAACGTGAGTTTCTTTCCAGTCAGTTTTATAATCAACATCAATTCTGTCTAAATCAGCGTAGACATTATAGTATGCGCTGATAACAGAACTCCTGATTTTCTTATCTACTTTGTAAACAACTCTTACTGCGCCTTGTTCAACGATTTCAGCACTAATAAAGTCTAAATTGAATTCTTTTTCTTCATAATATGATTTGATATCCCATGCCTCGTGGTTAAATGGTCTGTCCTGGAAAGCTCTTACAGTACCGAACGGTTTACCACTTGCAACATCTCTGCCACTTTCTTTGTGAACGAGTTTTGTAATATCACCATTTGTGAATTCAACTGCGAAGTATTTTGTATCAACAGAATTCACGTCTGCTTTCATAGCATTAGCACTCTGTGTACCAGATTTTACTGTGAATGACTTGTAGCCCTTTGCAGGAATTTCTGCAACAAATACAATTTTGCCATCATAAGTTTTCTGGTATGCAACTTCTTTGTCACCATCAAGAAGAATGAAGTCGCTTTCTACCGGAATATCTGCAACAACTGCATCTTTTCTGTTAAAGCCTGTTGTGTTAAATACAACTAAGCTATCATTCTGAAGGTTCATTTTTGAAAGGAGTGAAGCTTCTGCAGAAGCAGTCATTTCAGTACCCTCAGCTAAAACGCTTTCATACTGTTCTTTACTGTCTTCATAAACTTCTCTTATAGAAGAACCAGGAAGAATATCGTGGAACTGGTTAAGAAGAATAAGCTTCCAGTTTTCTAAAATTCTCTCAGCAGGGTAACTGAAGCCAGTCTCTTTTTTAGCAATAGCAGAAAGTGTTTCAACATCGTGGAAAAGACATTCTGTTTTACGGTTATATTTTTTGTTTCTTGCCTGACTTGTTAATGTGCCACGGTGTAATTCGAGATAAAGCTCGCCAGACCATTTAGGGAGATATTTATTATCTTTAACCTGATTTTCTAAATGACGGAAGAAGTCAAGAGATGGAGCAATTTTAACGTTAGGGCAACCTTCAATACCTCTTTGCATTCTTTTGCCGTGCTCTAACATATCTACAGTAGGACCGCCACCGCCGTCACCGTAACCGAAGGTGCAAAGGTAATCTCTGCCCAAATCTTTCTGGCTATAACGCTTATTACCACCGATGATATAACCTGGTCTTAAGTAAGCGTTATAAGTTGTCTGGTAGTCTTTTCTTTCGTCACGATTAGCATCTTCACAAGGAGAGAAGTGAGAAAGAACTTCTGTGCCGTCAATACCTTTCCACATAAATGTGTCATAAGGGAATTTGTTATATTCATTCCAGCTGATTTTGGTTGTCATAAAGTATTCCATACCACATTTTTTAATAAGCTGAGGAATAGCACCAGAATAACCAAAAACGTCTGGGAGCCACATAATTTTATTATCAACACCAAATTCTTCTTTAAAGAATTTTTTACCAACAAGGAACTGACGAACAAGAGCTTCACCTGATGCTACGTTAGTATCAGCTTCAACCCACATACTGCCTTCAACTTCCCATCTGCCCTCTTTAACCTTTTCTTTGATTCTCTCAAAGAGCTCTGGGTAGTCTTGTTTTACGTAATCGTAAAGTTGTGCTTGAGAAGACATAAACTTATAGTCCGGGTATTCATCCATAAGCTTTAATACAGTAGCGAATGACCTGCCAGCCTTATCTCTTGTCTGACGGAGTCTCCAGAGCCAAGCAACGTCAATGTGAGTGTGACCAATTGACCAAGAGGTTGCTTCGTGAGTTTTGCCGTAAATATTTTCATTTAAGTAAGCTGAAGCCGCTTTTGCAGTTTCTTTGAAAGACTCTCTGTTACCTGAATCAATATCAAGCATATTACAAGCAACGTTCAAGTGCTTTATTAAATCAACACGAACTGTTGAATCGCCATCGTAGTAATTTGTTACTTCAAGTGGTGAAGCAATATCATAATAAATTCTTACAGCATCAGTGTCGAGTGTCTGTAAAAATGCACCCATTTGCACCTGACCTTTATATTCCCAAGGGTCAGTGTAAGCGTTTATGTAAATTTCGAGAGTTTCGTTGCCTTTTGCACACTCTGTAATTGCTATGTATTGGTGGTTACTGTCAACACCCTGAGTCATTTTACCATTAATCCACACAATGAACTGTGGGTTAACCTGATTCCAGTTACCATCGTTATAATAAGGCTTAAGCTTATAAATAACCTTTTCACCTTTAAAGCTTTCTGGAATTGTTACTGTCTGTTTAAACCAGCAATAGCACTCGTGGTAGCCCCAGTAATCAGCATGAGCTTTAAAAGGCTTCCACTCGCCCTCGTTTCTTTGCTCAAATGTATATTGACCATCTCTTATAAAGAAGTCACCTGTAGAAACGCTGTCTTTAATGAAGAAATCGCTTTTTATTACGTCTGTAATTTTGCGGATTCTTCTGCTTAACATATAGCGTTCACTGTTTTTATCTAAAAAATCAACGTCAAAATGTGCCATATTTTTTCTCCTGATTTTAAAATTTGTTTTACACCTTTTTATAATAACATATCAGTTATAATTTTACAACAAATAAATTTTGAAAAATTTATATAATAATAGCAATATTACCATTGACATTTTTGCTTTGAGTATTTAAAATAGATATAATATATTTGTATATTAAATTTTCTCTTTGAGAAATAACTATAAAATCGAAGGAGCGTAATAAATATGGCACATTACTGTAACGAACCATCAAGAACATTCAGCGAATATCTTTTAATCCCTGGCTACACAGGTCCTGATTGTATTCCAGCTAATGTTTCATTAAAAACACCATTATGCAGATATAAAAAAGGTGTTGAAGAATCCCCAATAACACTCAACATTCCACTTATTTCTGCTATTATGCAATCTGTTTCAAATGACACACTTGCTATAGCACTCGCAAAAGAAGGCGGTATGTCTTTCATTTATGGCTCACAGTCTATTGAAGACGAAGCTGCTATGGTAGCAAGAGTTAAAAACTACAAGGCTGGTTTTGTTGTAAGTGATTCTAACTTAAAACCAAATGATACTTTAGCAGACGTTGTTAACCTTTTTGACACAATGGGTCACTCAACAATGGCAGTTACAGAAAACGGCGAACCAAACGGCAAGCTCGTTGGTGTTGTTACTTCTCGTGATTACAGAATCAGCCGTATGGATTTAACAACTAAGGTTACTGAATTTATGACTCCATTTGAAAAGCTTATTACTGCTCCTGCATCTACTTCATTAAAAGAAGCTAATGACATTATCTGGGAACACAAATTAAACTCACTCCCAATAGTTGACGATAAGGGCAATCTTCTTTATTTCGTATTCCGTAAGGACTACTCTCAGCACAAAGAAAACCCACAAGAAATTCTTGACGCTCAGAAGAGATATATGGTTGGCGCTGGTATTAACACTCGTGACTATGAAGAAAGAATTCCAGCATTAGTTGAAGCTGGTGCAGACGTTCTTTGCATTGACTCTTCAGAAGGTTACACAGAATGGCAGAAACGTACTATTGCTTACGTAAGAGAAAAATATGGCGATTCAGTTAAAATTGGTGCTGGTAACGTTGTAGATAAAGACGGCTTCCGTTTCTTAGCAGATGCTGGTGCTGACTTCATTAAAGTTGGTATTGGTGGCGGTTCAATCTGTATCACCCGTGAAACAAAAGGTATTGGTCGTGGTCAGGCTACTGCTCTTATTGAGGTTGCTGAAGCAAGGGATGAATACTTTAAAGAAACTGGCATTTATGTTCCAATTTGTTCAGACGGTGGTATTGTTCACGATTACCACATGACGCTTGCTCTTGCAATGGGTGCTGACTTCCTTATGCTTGGTAGATATTTCGCTCGTTTCGACGAAAGCCCAACACCAAAGCTTAACATCAACGGCACTTATGTTAAAGAGTACTGGGGCGAAGGCTCTAACAGAGCTCGTAACTGGCAACGTTATGACTTAGGTGGTTCTACAAAACTTTCATTTGAAGAAGGCGTTGACTCTTATGTGACTTACGCTGGTTCTCTTCACGATAACGTAAACAAGAGCCTTTATAAAGTTAAATCTACAATGTGCAACTGCGGTGTTACTACAATCCCTGATTTACAGAGAGATGCAAAATTAACACTCGTTTCAGCAACAAGTATTGTTGAAGGCGGTTCACACGACGTTATGCTTAAAACAAGCAGTGGTAATATAAGATAAAATAATTAACGCTCTCACGAAAGTGAGGGCGTTTTTTAGGGGTTGGGTTTTAGGTTTTAGGTTTTGGGTTTTGGGTTTTAGGTTTTGGGTTTTAGATGTTGGGGTTTAGGTTTTAGGTGTTGGGTGTTGGGTGTTGAGGAGCTTTAATTA
>JAZNUL010000044.1:0-2382 GCA_045592285.1 Acutalibacteraceae bacterium | reverse complement strand
TAAAATCGGCTTTTACGAAACGCAACTGTGTTTCGACTAATTACAATCATTATAAGTGTATGACGATATCAATAAAAATATAATAGTAATAAATTTGGTTTGAAAGACATATTTTTTATTGGTGATTTTATGACAAGCATTTATATATTTATTGGTGTTTTAATTTTAATTTCTTTATTAATTTTTAAATGTAGCAAAAGCTTCTTTAAATCTTTGTTTGCAAGTGTTTTAGGTGGTGTAGGGGCAATTTGTGCAGTAGGTGCTCTTTCTACTTTTGTGCCAATTTCTATTTGCATTAATTGGCTTACTTTAACTATTTCTGCACTGTTTTCTGTGCCTGGTGTAATTATGCTTTTGTTAATTAATACGTTTTGTGTATAATAAAAATCCGTTGTATTGTACAACGGATTTTTGTTATTTGTTTTTTTATTTTCCAAAATAATTCTGAGTTGCAAAAGCTATTATATATGCTAAAAGCCCAGCAACAGTAGGCGAGCTTACCCACGCAATTGCAATATTTTTGAATACACCAAAATGAACGCTGTGTAAGCCACGGGTAAGACCAGCTCCAACAACTGCACCAACAACTGCTTGTGAAGTAGAAACGGGAATCCCCATCCATTTGCCCATAATAACAACAGTTAAAGCCATTGCTATAATTACTAAGAAACCATCCATCTGGCTTATATCTGCAATACTACCACCAACAGTCATCATTACACGCTTTGAATAGGTGAGAACGCCAATAGCAATGGCAATACCGCCTATAGTAGCAGCAACTCTGGCATCTGTAAGTAAGTTTGCTGCAACACCTGTTTTACTGAACGCAGCATCGTAATAAAGAGCCGTGACGTTTGCAGATGAGTTGACACCAATGCTATATGAAGCAAATGCACCAGCGAATAAATAACCGATTTTAACTATTTTATCGTAGTGACTTAAAGATGAAAATTTATCTTCTATAAATTTATGGAATAAAAAGACTAAAATAAACGAAATAATTCCAGCACCTAAGGGATTTAAAATCCACGTAGAAGCAAATTTACCTATTTGTGGTAGATTTATAGCTAAAATTTCAGGGTCCTTGTAGTCTGCATAAAAAAGTCCCCATCCGATTATAGCGCCTGTTATAGATTGGTTTGCTGAAACCGGGAATTTTAAGTAACTCATCACAAAAACAGTAAGAGCTGCACAGGTGAAAATTATGGCTGCTTTTATTGCAGATTTAAGTCGCAAAATTTCGACTGTGTTGTTTTTTATGGATTCGAGTACTTGACTTTCAGAAGCGAATACTTCATTACTTGTAGAAAGCTCTGCAACTTTATCTATATTATTTGCACCACCAATAAATGCACCGACAATCACAAGAATTGCAATTATTATAACCGCAGTTCTGTATTTTACAACACGTGTAGCAACTGCCGTGCCAAAAGCATTAGCAGCATCGTTAGTACCAAGCGACCAGCCCATAAATAACCCAGCAAAAAGCAAAAGGTATATCATAAAATCAAGCCTTTCTTGTTACTAACATAATTTGAATTTTATCTGCTAAGTTTTCAATTGTATCAGAAATATCTGCAATGTTATCTGCAAATTCCTTCATTTGCATTTTTTCAGCGAGTGAAATATCCATTTTAAATATTCTTTCATAAAGGCTTTCTTCAATAGCATCAACGCTTGACTCGTGTTTTCTTATTTCGTCAAGTATTGAGTGGTCTTTTAAAAGTGAACCAAAAACAGAGAAAAGAAGGCTTATACTTCTTCTTAAAACATCAAATTGCTCACGGCTGATTGAAATTATATTAAGCAAATCTTCGCTATATTCAGCTGGGAAAATAAATTGTTGGAATACCGACATTTTAGCATAATTCTCGCATTTGTTTGCGATAGCATCGCAACCAGTAGCTATTGAAATCAAGTCTTGTCTTGTAGCAGTTAAGAAAGAACTACCACTTAAAGAATCTATCATTTTTCTTAAAGAAACGTCAGCAACAGCCTCAGCATCGATTATGCCTTTTGCTAATGTGCCTAAAGTATCAAATGACACATTAGGTGCAGAAGAGGCACGAATAAAGCTCTCGAATTGAATAAGGCAGTTTTCAACGTCGTTAATCTGGTCCATAATAAGCATATGAACAGGGTTGTTTTTTGTTTTGTGAGGAAACATAAAATCACTCCAATATTCAAGTTTATTTTATTATAAAATAATTTTAATTTAATATCAATAAAAACTATGCTTCTTTTACCATTTTACCACAAATGTGAAGAGGTGTTAGTTCTAATAAAATGGTTTCGCTTAAATAATTTTTTATTTCATTATTAATATATTCTTCATCTTCTGTAAATTTATAAGATAATTTTGTTACAATATTTTTAATTGTT
>JAZNUL010000043.1:0-13511 GCA_045592285.1 Acutalibacteraceae bacterium | reverse complement strand
CTTGGCCTCCGACTTCCATTTTGTTTTTCTTTTATAACTGCACCAACTAAAACGCCTTCAATCTGGCGTGGTAATGCAGTTATAGGGTAACACTCGTGCTCGTTCGAACCACTTTCTTCATACATTTTCTGAGTAATGGTTATAATTGCACATTTGTCATTAAAATGATATTCAAGTGTTTTTCTTGCCAATAAATCAAGCTCTAAAAAGCTCTTTGATTTAGTTTCAAACATAACCTTGTTAATCATCTTTGTGTTTACACCGATATCTACAAGCTCTGCTACCGCACGGAAGGTTTTTGCATTTGTGTTCTGATAACGGAAACAACCTGTATCAGTAGAAATACCTGTATAAAGACAATTTGCAATATACTCGTCAATTTCTACACCTAATTTTTTAATAACTTTAAAAACAATTTCACAGGCTGCGGCTCTGTCTTGTAAAAGTAATTTCTCTGCGAAATAAGCATTTGACATATGATGGTCAATGCAAAGGTTTACTTTTTCGCCATACTCTTCTGCCAAATCGCCTAAAAGATGAACATCAGCAACGTCTACTGCAACGACGAATGGGTTTTCACCCACATCGTCGCTTTCAAAGCCTTCAAGCATATAAGAAAAATCTTTAGTTACTTCATCACTGCATTTAAAGGCTCTTTTCTTGCCCATTTTTTTGAGCGCTGCCATCAGTGCAAATGCACTACCCAACGTATCGCCATCTGGGTGCTCGTGTGATAAAACGAGAAAATTGTCATTCTCCTTTAAAATCTCCACACATTGCTTAAGGTCAATAACCATATCTGACTTCCTTTCAAATCAACGAAATTTATTCGTCGTCTTCTGATGAGTCTACTAATCCTTCTAATTTTTTTGCGATATTCATACCATACTCAATAGAGTCGTCAGCAACAAATTTGAGTTCTGGTGCTTTTCTTAAACGAAGTCTTTTGCTTACTTCTCTACGAATAAGACCCGAAGCATTAGTTAATGCTTTGGTTGCCTGCTTTGCAACTTCAATACCTTCAATCGCACTCACATACGCCTTAACGTAAGAAAGGTCGCCAGATACTTCCGCTCTCGAAATACTTATAAGATGCTCGGCTATTCTCGGATCTTTAAGCTCTCTCATAATTGCGGCAAGCTCTCTTTTAATATCCTCCGCCACACGGTCTTGTTTATATGTGCCCATGTAAAATTCTCCTTTCGTAAGAGAATTAATCTTTGTATTCTTCAACGATATAAGCTTCTAAAATGTCGCCTTCTTTAATATCATTGAATCTCTCAAGTCCGATACCACATTCGTAACCTGTTGCAACTCCTTTAACGTCATCTTTAAATCTTCTTAAAGATGCAATTTCGTCTTCAGAAATAACAATACCATCACGAACAACACGGATTTTTGAGTTTCTTGTAATTTTACCATCGATAACGTAAGAACCTGCAATCATACCTGAAGAAGAAAGCTTAAATACGCTTCTAACTTCTGCTTTACCCATTTCAACATCTCTGTATTTAGGAGCAAGCATACCCTTTATAGCTGCTTCAATTTCTTCGATGCAATCGTAAATAACTCTATACATTCTCATTTCAACGCCATCACGCTCAGCATTTGCAACTGCAACCGCATCAGGACGAACGTTAAAGCCAACGATAATAGCGTTTGAAGCGTTAGCAAGCATAACGTCTGATTCGTTAACTGCACCAACACCACCGTGAATAACTCTTACACGAACTTCTTCGTTAGAAAGTTTTTCAAGGCTCTGACGAACTGCTTCAACTGAACCCTGTACGTCAGCCTTAACAATAACGTTAAGGTCTTTGAGTTCACCAACGTTAATTGAGTCGAAGAGTGTATCAAGAGTAACCTTCTGGAATGATTTGAATTGTTCTTCTTTATTGTGTTGTTTTCTTTGCTCAACAAGCTCTCTTGCAAGCTTTTCATCAGATACGCAGTCGAACTGGTCACCACCAGTAGGAACTTCTGCAAGACCTGTAATTTCAACTGGAACTGATGGACCTGCTTCGTTTACTTTTCTACCCTTATCATCTGTCATAACACGAACTCTACCAACTGCAGTACCTGCAACGATAATGTCACCTGTTTTAAGAGTACCATTCTGAACGAGTAATGATGCAACAGGACCACGACCCTTGTCGAGTCTTGCTTCAATAACAATACCTTTACCAGCTCTGTTAGGGTTAGCTTTTAATTCTTTCATTTCAGCAACTAAAAGAACTGATTCAAGAAGCTTATCTATATTCATTCTTGCTTTAGCTGAAACCGGAACGCAGATAACGTCACCGCCCCATTCTTCTGGAATGAGCTCGTGCTCTGTTAACTGTTGCATAATTCTGTCTGGAGAAACGTCTGGTTTATCCATTTTATTAATAGCAACAACAACGCTTACACCTGCTGCTTTAGCGTGGTTAATAGCTTCAATTGTCTGTGGCATAATACCGTCGTCAGCAGCAACAACTAAGATTGCAATATCTGTTGCCATAGCACCACGAGCACGCATAGCAGTAAACGCTGCGTGACCAGGTGTGTCAAGGAATGTGATATCCTGACCATTAAGATTTACTCTGTAAGCACCAATGTGCTGAGTAATACCACCAGCTTCTGTCTCTGTAACAGATGTATTTCTGATAGCATCAAGAAGTGAAGTCTTACCGTGGTCAACGTGACCCATAACAACTACAACAGGACTTCTTGGAAGAAGGTCTTTTTCATCGTCCTTACTATCGTCGATAATTCTGTCTTCAATAGTAACAACAACTTCTTTTTTAACCTTTGCACCAAGCTCTGTTGCAACAATTTCTGCTGTATCGTAGTCAATAATTTCGTTAACAGAAGCCATTACACCGAAAGCGAAAAGCTTTTTGATAACTTCAGCTGCAGTTCTTTTAAGCATAGCAGCAAGGTCACCAACGCTGATTTCTTCAGGAACAGTAATAACAAGAGTTTTCTTTGCTCTTTCTGCTTCAATTCTCTTGAGTCTTTCTGCTTCAGTTTCTTTTTTACCTGAGCGCATACCTTGTTTTCTGTATTGCTGGCTCTTCTGTTTTAATTTCTGCTTATTTGAATTGTTGTCATTCATTGAGTGTACAGGAGCAATATTTTCATATTTCTCATTGTACTTTTCAAGCTCAACGTTGTTAGCTCTTGTATCAATGCTGACTCTTTCGCCCTTTGTTCTTGATTGCATTGGGCCGTCATCTTTTTTCTTTTCCTTCTTTTTGAAAGGATTAAGATTTGGCTCTTGATTTTGTTTCTTTTCAGGAGCTTTTTCAGGCTTCTTTTCAGCCTTTTTGTCATTAGCCTTATTCTCCTTATTTGGTTTTGCAGGAGCTTTGGCTTCTTCTTTCTTTTCTGGTGCCTTTTTGTTTTCAGGCTTTTTATCTTCTTTTTTAGCTTCAGCCTTTTTAGGAGCTTCTGTCTTTTTTTCTTCTGCCTTCTTTGGCTCTGCTTTTTTCTCAGCAGGCTTCTTTTCAGCCTTTTTAACAGGTTTTTGTGTTGCAAAATATTCATTAAAGTTTGCAACCTGATTTTCCTGTGTTAAAACATCGAAAATAATATCAAGCTCTTTAGAATCAAGAACAGTCTGATTTTTCTTTGGTTCGTCAAAGAATTTTAAAAGAAGGTCTGTAATATCTTTTGCTGATTTATTAAAATCTTTAGCAACTTCGCCTAATTTGTATTTAACTACCATAGTTTGCCTCCCCGAACATGGTTTCTAATTTTTCTTTAAATGATTTGTCTGTAACTGAAAATACTGCTGATTTTTTACCTATTCCATTATAATAATCAACCATTAAAAATGGTGACTCAATAACAGGAATATTTCTATTGCCGTAAGTAGCGGCGTGTTTAATTTCATTTTTCAATCTTTCTGAAGCGTCACTTGCAAGAATTAAAAGCTCTGATTTATCTTTCACGATACTTTCAATTACACTGTCGTGACCTATTTGTAGCTTACCCGCTTTTCTTGAAAGACCTAAAAAATTCATTATTTCTTTTACTTCTGCCATTATTATAACTCCGCTATCAAAGCATTATAAACATCTTCTGAAATCTGTGTACTGAATGATTTTTCAAGACGTTTACTTTTCTGAGCCTTAGAGAGACATTCTTTGCTATGGCAAATATACGCGCCTCTGCCTGATTTTTTACCAGTTAAATCTATACTGATTTCACCCTCAGGGCTTTTAACAACTCTTATAAGCTCTTTTTTAGATTTCATTTCGCCACAACCGAGGCATTTTCTTAAAGGTATTTTCTTTTCAGCCATTTCAGTCACCACAACAGCATTTACTGACTTTATGCTGTTGCCTTTCGTATTACAAAATTATTGATTTTGTGGAACATAAAAACCACTTTCAGGTTTAATGTCAATTTTCCAGCCTGTGAGTCTTGCTGCAAGACGTACATTCTGACCTTTGTTACCAATAGCAAGTGAAAGTTGCGTATCAGGAACAGTAACGTGACAAGCCTTTTCTTGTGTTTCATCAATTTCAACGCTTAAAACTTCAGCAGGAGCAAGTGCTGCTGCAATAAACTTTGCTGGGTCTTCGTCATAAACAACAACGTCGATTTTTTCGCCGCCAAGTGACTCAACAATATTAGCAACTCTCTGACCTTTAGGACCAATGCAAGAACCAATTGGGTCAACGTTTTCATCTTTAGAGAAAACTGCAATCTTTGTTCTTGAACCAGCCTCACGTGAAACTGATTTAATTTCAACAGAGCCATCATAAATTTCTGGAACCTCTGTTTCAAAGAGACGTTTTACAAGACCTGGGTGAGTTCTTGAAATCATAGCCTTAGGACCTTTTTCAGTATCTCTTACGTCTACGATGTAAACTTTTACAAGCTGACCATCTTTGAATTCTTCGTTTGGAACTTGTTCACCCTTTGGAAGAATTGCTTCAGCTTTACCAATTTCAAGAGTAACGTTACCTGTTTTAGGGTCAACTCTCTGAACTTTACCTGTAACTAATTCTTGTTGTTTGCTCTGGAACTCTCTTAAAACAAGTCCACGTTCTGCATCACGGATACCCTGACGAATAACGTTCTTTGCTGTCTGAGCTGCGATTCTACCGAATTGCTTTGTTTCTAAAACAACCTCTACAACGTCGCCAACAAGAGCATTTTTCTTAAATTTAACTGCATCTTCTTGTGTGATTTCTGTCATTTCGTCCTGAACTTCTTCAACAACTGTTTTCTTCACATAAACACGAAGTTCATATTTTTCAGGATTACAATCACAGAAAACTACATCTGCTCCGCCGTAATCTTTTCTTACTGAAGTAACAATTGCATTGCAAACTTTTTCTAATAAGAAGTCTGCTGGGATACCTTTTTCTTTTTCAAGCATAAGAATTGCTTCAAAAAATTCTTTGTTTTGTGTTGATTTTTTTCTTGGTGCCATTTTTCCAATCAATCCTTTCGATTATTTATATAGTAAAAATTTTATAAACAAAGTTACATATTGAAATCGTCTAATTTTACAAAAGCGATTTCTTTCTTTTCTGCAGTCATTTCAATTTCATCTTCTAAAAGAATAGTAACTGCACCGTTTTCGTAGCCTGTGAGAATGCCGTTGAATTCACGTCTGCCATCACAAGGACGAATAAGTCTTAAAATAACCTTTTCACCCATAGCGTAATCGAAGTGAAAATCTCTTGTCAATTTTCTTTCGATACCAGGAGAGGAAACCTGCAAATTATATTGACGGTCGATTAAATCGGCATCGTCAAGTGGTTTGTCGATAGCGTGACTCATATTAACGCAATCGTCAATGCCAACGCCTTCTTCCTCTTTGTCGATTATAATTCTCAAATAATAGTTTGCACCTTCTTTTTCGAAGCAAACATCCCAGAGAACTAAACCTAATTCATCTGCATAAGGCTTAACTAAATCCCAAACAAGTGAAACTGTGTTTTTTGCCATATAGCACACCTCTTTTCACATTCTTGTAAATAAATGTGAGAGCAGGCTAACCTGCTCTCACTCCTTGTTTGTATTCGTACGAGTCGATTATATCACACAATTTCAGTAATTTCAAGTGTTTTTTGTAAATTAGTGTGGCTGGTTGGTTAGTATGAATAGTTGTTAGTAATCAGTCGTCAGATTTCATTACGAGCATCTTATTTACGTAACGAGAATTGTCTTTACCAAAATATGCAGGATTGTTATGTTTCTTCACTTTTTCTCCTGCAATGTACTCTAAATCGTCAACAGTGTTACTTTTTAATTTTCTCAACTCTTCATCAGTTACCTTTACATAAATACATCTTATACATCTACCATTTTCATCGTGTGGCACTTCTTCTACAAAACAATCACCATCACAATTATATATGCAAAACTTATTCTGACATCTCATATTATCACCACCAAAAATATTTTTATGGGGATTATATCCCCTTAATAATTGAGATTATAACCCCCATAATAAAAAGTGTCAAGGGGGTATTCAAGTGATAGTATTTGATAAACTTTGGAAAACAATGGAAGAAAAAGGATTTTCAACCTATAAACTCCGTGAAAAATGCGGAATAGATAGCAAAACAATTCGCAGACTTAAAGCCAACGAAAACATAGAAACAAAAACTCTCAACAAAATATGTGAAGCATTAAATTGCTCTTTAGAAGATATTGCAGAATATAAAAAAATAAACATAAGATAATTTAATCTGGTGATGGATATGTATTATAAACGCATCCGTGAACTGCGAGAAGATAACGACAAAACACAAAAAGAAATCGCAGAACTTTTAAACACAACACAACAACATTATAGTAGAATTGAAAATGGTGCAACAGAAATAACAGCTGATAGAGTTATAATGCTATCAAAATTCTATAACGTTAGTACCGACTATATTTTAGGCTTAAAAGATAAATAAAAACGCAACACACCCAACCACTCTCGGTTAGGTGTGTTTTTCTATTTCATAATTCCTATTTATCAGACACTAACCACTGACTTACTAACTCACTGCCCACCATACTTACGTCTATTACGCTCAGTTCTCTTCTTAATAGCCTCTTTTTGAGCCTTTTCTTTTGCTCTCTTTTTCTTTTCGGCTGCTTTTTGTCTTAACATTAAGTTAATTCTGAAAAGAACTATTGTACCACCAACAACCTGAACAACGTCGCACTTTGTTGCTTCTGCAATTCTTTGCGCAATTTCTTTTGGTGTTTCAGGTGAAGTTTCAAGGTGAACCTTAATTTTGAAAAGCTCACGTGTATTAAAGGTATCTTCTACCTGAGCGATTACTGACTCTGTAACGCCCTCTTTACCGATTTGAAAAATCGGGTCTAATCCATTTGCTTCTGCTCGTAATTGAGCACGTTGCTTACTTGTAATCATTATATTAACCTCGTTATTCTAATAAAACTCATTTTCAATCTATTAAGTGCTGAGTGATGAGTGCAAAGTGCTGAGTTGTGGGACCTGCGGTCGGCAATTATAATATTAATACTTGCAACTATTACAATAGCAACGCAGTTCCTCACCTTTTCACTATTCACTCTTATCTCTTACCTCACTTTGCTTGTTTCGCAATCAAAGTGACCATTTCGCTCCATCTGGTGTGTCTAAAATCTTTACACCTTTAGCTGTTAATTCGTCACGAATTCTGTCGGCTTCTGCCCAGTTTTTATTCTTCTTAGCTTCTGCTCTGAGTGCCAACTGTTCTTCAACGAATTTACTGAATTCATCATCCACAGCAGGTGTTGAAGCTTCTTCTTTTTTTGTTTCTTTTAATTTTTTTGCTTCATCTAAAAGGCTTAAAGATAAAACCTTATCGAAATCAGCTAATAACGCTAATTTTGTTTTATCATTTGTTTTAGCCTTTAATACATCATAAAGAACTGTAATACCTAAAGATGTATTAATATCGTTATCAAGTGCAGCTTTGAATTTTTCTGTTAATTCTTTTACTACTGCTTCATCAATTGCTTCATTTTCATCATCTTTCAAAGCAGCGATTTTTGCGAGTAATTTATTAAATGCACCTTGAGCATTGTCGAGATTTTCGTAAGAGAATACAAGTGATTTTCTGTAATGTGACTGAAGACAGAAAAATCTGTATGCTAATGGGTTGTAGCCTTTTTCTTCTAATAATGAAACAGTTAAAAACTCGCCTGTTGATTTACTCATCTTACCACTGTTTGTATTAAGATGAAGCACGTGGAACCAGTAGTTACACCATTTGTGACCAATATACGCTTCACTTTGAGCAATCTCGTTTGTATGGTGTGGGAATGCGTTATCAATACCACCGCAGTGAATGTCAAGGTGTTCACCTAAATGCTTTAAGCTGATTGCTGAACACTCAATGTGCCAACCAGGGTAACCAACACCCCAAGGTGAATCCCATTTTAAAGCCTGTTCTTCAAACTTTGATTTTGTAAACCACAAAACAAAGTCGTTTTTATTTCTTTTATTATTATCCTCTTCAACACCATCACGAACGCCAACCATAAGTTCTTCGCTATCGTGCTTGTTGAAGACATAATATTCGTCTAACTTTGATGTATCAAAATAAACGTTACCACCAGCGATATAAGCAAAGCCTTTTTCAATAAGACCTTCTACCATTGTAATGAATTCTTCAATACAATTTGTTGCAGGTTCAACTACGTCAGGCTTTTTGATATTAAGTTTTTCACAGTCTTTAAAGAATGCATCTGTGTAAAATCTTGCTATATCCATAACAGATTTATTTTCTCTTTTTGCACCCTTGACCATTTTATCTTCACCGGTGTCAGCATCTGAAGAAAGATGACCAACGTCAGTAATATTCATTACACGTTTTACATCATAGCCAGAGTAACGAAGATATTTTTCTAAAACATCCTCCATAATATAACTACGAAGATTACCAATATGAGCAAAGTGGTACACAGTAGGACCGCAAGTATACATATTCACTTTACCAGGTTCATTTGTTTTAAATTCTTCTTTTTTGTGTGAAAGTGAGTTATAAAGTTGCATTTTACCCTCCAAGGTAGTTGAATTTATTATTTAGAGAAATCGATAATTTTGATTGATTGTTTAACGTAAATTACACCTGAAATTACACAAAGAACTGCCGTAACTCCCAAAAGTGCATTTGAAACAATTTGTAACGGGAAAGTTTCTGGTAAGATACCAAAATCGTGAAGCTCCGCCATAATCATAATTAAGATTGAGAAAACCATTTGTGAAACGGTTTTTAATTTACCATAAAAGTTTGCAGGAATAACAACGCCCTGAGCAGTTGCTACTAATCTGAATGATGTAATAGTAAATTCTCTTAATAATACTATCATAATTATCCAGATATTGCAAAGACCAAATTGCATAAAAGCAAGAAGTGCCGCTGTTGTGAGAATTTTATCAGCAACAGGGTCTGCTAATTGACCGAAAACTGTAACGATATTATTTTTTCTTGCAATTTTACCATCAAGAAAATCTGTAATTGCACCAACTGCGAATACTATTAATCCAATTAAAAAATGATGTGGAATATCTGCTAAAAACAATGCAAGAAATATTGGTGTAAGAACTATTCTTACTATTGTTAATTGATTTGGTACGTTCATTTTCATACTGCTTCTCCTATAAGCGAATATTCATCCTTGTCAAAAATTTCAACAGGAACAATCTCGCCAACCTCTATTTCGTAGCCGGATGTAAAAACAATGTTATTATCAATTTCAGGTGCATCCATATAAGTTCTGCCAAAATAACTGTCAGAATATGAGTCATAACCGTCAACAATTACGTCATAAGTTTTACCCATAAATGCTTCTTGCTTTTCGTCATTGATTCTGTATTGCTGTTCCATTATTATATCAGCTCTATCTAAAGCAACTTCTTTTTCTATCTGTTCAGGTAAATCGTAAGCAGGTGTATTTTCTTCTCTTGAATAAGCAAAGCAACCAACTCTATCTAACTTCATCTCATTAACAAATTCTGAAAGAGCGGTAAAATCTTCATCTGTTTCACCGGGGAAGCCAGTAATAAACGTTGTTCTTATTACAACATCTTCGATTTTTTCTCTTAATTTATTGATTAATGCAGTTAAAGAATCTCTGTCACCAGGGCGATTCATTGATTTTAAAATCTTGCCACTTACGTGTTGCATTGGCATATCAATATAATGACAAACCTTTTCGTTTCTGTTAATTGCATCAATTAATTCGTCTGTTATTCTTTCTGGGTAACAATAAAGAAGTCTTACCCATTTTAAATTTTCTAATTTATTAAGCTCATCTAAAAGCTCCGGTAATTTTAATTCACCATATAAATCTTCGCCATAGCGTGTTGTATCCTGTGCTACTAAAATTAACTCTTTAACGCCTTTTTCTGTGAGTGCCTTTGCTTCGTCTAAAACGTCTTCTATTTTACGGCTTCTGAATTTACCACGAATAGATGGAATTGCACAGTAAGAACAACAGTTTGAGCAACCGTCTGCTATTCTTAAATATGCAAAATATTCTGGTGTGCTTAAAATTCTTCCACCCTCGAGTGGCATTTCCTCTTTATCTGGGAAAGAAGAATATTTTTCACCATCTAAAACAGTGTCACAAGCTTTAACGATATCATCATTTGCACCAATGCCAATAACTGCATCTACTTCAGGAATTTCAGAGAAAATTTCATCCGCATAGCGCTGTGCCATACAGCCAGTTACTACAACTCTTTTTAAAAGTCCATCTTCTTTATAGTCAATCATTTCTAAAATGCTATCAATAGACTCTTTTTTAGAATCCTCAATAAACGCACAGGTATTAACTATAACTACGTCTGCCTTTTCTGCCTCGTCAACAAGAATGTAGCCTGCATCAACTAACTTTTTAAGCATAATTTCTGCATCCACCTGATTTTTAGGACAACCAAGACTTATCATACCGACTGTTTTTGCCATTTTTACACCTCTTATATTAAAGCTCGTCATTAACAATTATATCAATTTCATATTCAGAAAAAGCAGATTTTATGTCACTCCACGAATAACCCATTCTCTGAAGCTTTGCAATAAAACGCTTTTTTGTCTTTTCATCTTTAAAGCCATTTGTAAATTTTGTGCTTAACATTTCTATAATACGCTGAATTGGCTCGTTGTCAAGAGTTTTCGTGACATTTTCTATAATTTCTCGGTCAATTCCTTTGAGTTTAAGCTCCGTAGAAATACGCCTTACGTCGAATTTTTTCGTTTCAAAAAGATATTTTGAATACATCTTAGCAAACTCTTCATCATTAAGGTAACCAAAATATGAAAGCTTTTCTATTGCCCTTTCTGAAGCTTCATCGCCATATTTTGTTTTTAATTTATAAAAAAGCTCTTTTTTTGCATAAGAACGCCTTGTTAAATAATCTAAACCCTTCTCATAAGCAAGGCGAAAGCCTGCCTCCTCTTTTAAGGAAGCAAGCTCTTCTTCTGTTATGGTTTCGCCATCCTTAAACCCATTTTGATGCCAATAGTCATCATAAACAGTAAGGACATATTCGTTATCAATATAAACGTGTATTTTATTGCCGTTGCCAGCTTTTGATTTTATAATCATAATCAGTCTTCGTCTACTGCAATATCAATTTTTGCTTTTGCCTTTTCTTTAGTTACAGGTTCACTTGCAGGAGTTGGTGCTACAGCCCTTGCAATAGGATTTTTTGCAGACATCATTTCTTTTAATTTTTCACGAACCTGTTTTTCAATATCATCTGCAAACTCAGGGGTATTACGGATATACTCTTTAACGTTATCTCTGCCCTGACCGAGTCTTTCCTCTCCGTAGTAGAACCAAGCACCGCTTTTTCTGATAATTTCCATTTTAACAGCCAAGTCAAGAATTTCGCCGTCTTTAGAAATGCCTTGACCATACATAATGTCAAATTCAGCCTCTTTAAATGGTGGTGAAACTTTATTCTTAACGATTTTAGCTCTTGTACGTGAGCCTATAAACTCGTTACCAGCACCCTTTAATTGCTCAACTTTTCTTACATCTATACGTATTGATGAATAGAACTTTAATGCTCTACCACCAGTTGTAACTTCTGGGTTACCATACATAACGCCAACCTTTTCACGAAGCTGGTTGATAAAAATAATAACTGTATTTGATTTTGCAACTGCACCTGTTAATTTTCTTAAAGCTTGTGACATAAGACGAGCATGAAGACCAACGTGAGAATCACCCATTTCGCCTTCAATTTCTGCTTTAGGAACAAGTGCTGCAACTGAGTCAACAACAATAACGTCAAGTGCTCCAGAACGAGCAAGATGTTCGGTAATTTCTAACGCCTGTTCGCCATCATCTGGCTGAGAAACCAAAAGAGAATCAATATCTACACCTAATGCCGCAGCGTAAACAGGGTCAAGAGCGTGTTCAGCGTCAATAAACGCCGCATCGCCACCTAACTTCTGAGCCTCTGCAACAACGTGAAGTGCAAGAGTTGTTTTACCTGAGCTTTCAGGACCATAAATTTCAATAATTCTGCCACGTGGGAGACCACCAATACCTGTTGCAACGTCAAGAGAAATTGAACCTGTAGAAATTGCTTCGACTGTCATAGAAGCATTTTCGCCAAGGCGCATAATTGCACCCTTACCAAAACTTTTTTCAATCTGACCTAACGCCATTTCTAAAGCTTTACTTTTGTTATCCATTTTTTCTGCCATCTGAGTTTCTCCTTAGTTATGTAAATGTATATTTTCTGTTATTTGTTCGCACAAATGTTCGTCATTGAAGCCATTATATACGATATTTTTAAAAAAATCAAGCAATTTTGGAAAAATATTTAAGATTTTTTCACACTTTCTTGTGCTAAAATGCAAAATTTATTAAAAATACTAAAAAAACTCTTGCAATCAGTGAGCAAAGATGGTATTATACTTGCGTTGCTCTGTCACCAGAGCTAAATTACCTAAAATTTTTAGAAGGAGGTGCAGCTCAATGGCAAAATGCGAATTTTGTGGTAAAGACGTTGCTTTCGGTATTAAGGTTTCTCACTCACACAGACGTTCAAACAGAACTTGGAAACCAAACGTAAAAAGAGTTAAAGCAGTTGTTAACGGTTCTCCACGTAGAGTATATGCTTGCACACGCTGCTTGCGCTCCGGTAAGGTTACACGCGCTGTTTAATGCACAACGCGACTTTACTGTTTAATTAAGAAAAGCAATAAGCATGAAGTATAGCCACGAAGCGTTAGTTTCGTGGCTTTGCTTTTTGTAAATTACGTTGTTAGTTAAAAAATTTGTAAATATTTAATATTGTATAAACATTCCTATTGAATTTCTCTTAAATTTACAGTATAATTATTACATATACCATTATTAATAATCAGAAAGGATGCTCTAATGAAAAGATTTAGAACCATTTCTGTTCTTCTTGTATCGCTTTTAGTCTTATCTGTGGTAATTCTTCCGAACTCACCTAAGGCTGAAGCACTTCAAGAACCAACATATAAAAATGATGTTCCTGCATTAGCACCAAAAAGTGATTTTCTTTACAGAAC
>JAZNUL010000042.1:0-12594 GCA_045592285.1 Acutalibacteraceae bacterium | reverse complement strand
AGTCCTGGTGACTCAATACCTGCAACATTTATGAAGTTTTTATTTTTTTCTGATGAACCGATAATAAAATCATCCGCTGTGCAGTGTGCACGGTTACCACTGAATGAAGTAATTGCATTTCTTAAAGAAACAGCAGGAATGCTCTTAATAGCAGAAGTATAAACTGTCTCAAGCCCTTCTGCAGTTGTTTCTACATTATCACCATCATCGTGTTCAATAGCAGATGGACCAACAATCAAGTTGCCATCAACTGTAGGAGAAACAAGAACACCTTTACCCATTTTTGTAGGACATTGGAAAATTGTACTGAAAGCTAAAGCACCCTGTGATTTATCAAGAAGATAATAGTCGCCACGTCTTGGTTTAATTTCAATTGAAGTGTCACCAATCATCTTAGCAACCTTACCTGAATGAACACCAGCGGCATTGATTACAAAATCAGCTTCAATATCACCGAGTGTAGTGTTAAGCACAAAGCCGTTTTCGTTTTGTGCTATTGATTTAACTTCACAGTTTCTTAAGAATTCAGCACCATTTGTAACAGCATTTTCTACACCCGCAATAGTCAATTCATAAGGACAGACAATTGAAGAAGTTGGTGCCCATAATGCTGCAACTGCTGTGTCACCAATATTAGGTTCTTTTTTTACAAGTTCATCTCTGTAAACTATCTCAAGTCCTGGAACGCCATTTTCCTTACCACGTTCAAGTAATTCTTGTAAATGTGGAATTTCTTCTTCTGAAAAAGCCACAACAAGAGCACCTATATTTTTGAGTGGTACGTTAAGCTCTTTACAGGTGGTTTTCATAAGTTCTACACCACGTACATTAAGCTTTGCTTTTAAAGAACCCGGTTTCGCATCGAATCCAGCGTGAACAATGGCACTATTTGCTTTTGTTGCACCCATTGCACAGTCATTTGCTCTTTCAAGTAACGCAACTTTCATATTGTATTTTGAAAGCTCTCTTGTTATAAGTGCACCTGCAACACCCGCACCGATAACAGCTACATCGTACTTCATTTTTACAACTCCTTCAATATAAACGACAAAAATTTCACTTATATATTATAACAACTATATGTATAAAAATCAAGTATTTATTAGTGCCAATAAATGTATTCCCTTATACCATCACACTTAATTGAATTTCTTAAAAATTCTTGATTTTTCTCTTAAGTTTTTTTAAGTTTTTTGACAAAATGTTATTTTTTACTTGAATATCCAACAAATATGTGCTAAAATGTAAAAAAACGTACATGGAGTGAGCACATTGTCAAATATAGACGAACGTTTATCAAAAGTTAACGCTAACGATCGCCGTGTAAAGCGCACAAAAAAACTTTTAAGAGATTCTTTATTCACTCTTTTACAAGAAAAATCAATAAATGAAATCACCGTTACTGAATTAACTGAAATTGCTGACATAAATCGTGCAACCTTCTATTTTTACTATACTGACATTATGGATATGTTAGACCAGATTCAGAACGAGGCTTATGAATTATTTGAAGACGTTCTTGTAGGAACTGAAGACCATATTGATTCTATGGAAACTTTTGCAAAATATATTGAAAACATCCTTATATTCTGCAAAGAAAACCCTACAATTGCTCGTTTTGTTATAACGCGTGAATATAACAATAATAAAGTTCTTAAAAAGATTAAAAAGCTTCTTGCGAAAAAAGTTCCCATTGCAAAAGAAAACTATTCACAGGACGACCCAAGAAGATTTGTTTTAAACTTTGCTCTTAATGCTCTTACAGGAACAGTTGTTGACTGGATGGACGATGGAATGATTGTCCCTCCCGCTGTTATGGCTGAATTTATTGCCAATATGTATATAAGCGGTTCACTTCACGCAAAACAGAAATTCCAGTCCTTTGATAAAGCAGATGATGAATAATAAAACCACCCATCAGATTTCAGAAAATCTGATGGGTGATAATTTTAATGACCTACACAATAATTTTGTGTAGGTCATTCTTTATTTTTATTCTACTGATTTAAGGGACTCAACCATACTGATTTTCTTGAGTTTCTTGTGCATCATAACATTTACTATTACAGCAAACAATATTGTGCAGAAAGCTGCGAGCAAGAAGCTCCACCACTTAAGGTCTGTGCTGAATGTAACTGTATCAATATCAATAACACTTACAATAGCTAAGTTCAGGAAAATACCTGCAAAAAGACCTATTACAATACCGAAGAATGTCAATATAACATTTTCACGGTAAATGTAAGCCGAAACCTCGTCATCATAGAAGCCTAAAACCTTGAGGGTTGCAAGCTCTTTGATACGCTCATTTATATTGATATTATTAAGGTTGTAAAGAACAACAAATGCAAGTGTTATAGCTGCAAATATAAGAATGAGAGTAACAATAGTAAGGACATCTATTATGTTATTGAAGTTATCGATAACAACAGTTGTATAAACTGTACCATTAACGCCACTTATCTCACCAATCTGTTTTTCAAGAGCCGCTTTATTTTCAACTGTCATTCCATCTGTAATTGAACAGAAGAGATAGTTATAGTCAGGCACTGTGTTGGTCATTCTGTAATATGTTGAAGGTGTAACATACACGTAATGGAACGTGTAGTTATCTGAAATACCTGTAACATTTACTTCATATTCAACCTTTTTAGAACCTTCGGTCCACGAAAGCTTGATTGTATCGCCAATTTCCGTTTTTGTTTTATCTGCAAACTTTCTTGTAATTACGGCACCATCATCAGTAAAGGCAACGTCTTTAAGACCGTCTTTCATATTTATAAACGTCTTAAGCATTTCAGGTGCCTGTGGAACTAAAACGTCAACCTCCATCACTTTATCAGTTCTGTCAGAATAACCCTCGCAAACCTTTAAGTAACCAAGCATTGAGCTTTCTATTCCCTGAAGTCCTGTGATACTCTTTACAGTTTCGCTGTTAGGAGTATAATCCTCTTTACCATCCTTTAAAACAACCTGTAAATCGTACTGTGCAACGCCATTTTCACCATATTGGTTTGTAATAACTGTACCAATAGCATTTTGAAGACCAAATGCTGCTAACATAAGCGCAGTACAACCTGCAATACCAATAACGGTAACTGCGAAACGTTTTTTGTTTCTGAAAAGATTTCTTACGGTAACCTTTGAAGTAAAGTTAAGTCTTGACCATATACCAGTAAAGTTTTCAAGATAAACACGCTTACCATCCTTTGGTGGTTTTGGTCGCATAAGAATTGAAGCTGGTGTTTTGAGCTCTTTGTGGCAAGAAAGATATGCCGCAAAAGTTGTAAGACCAACTGAAATTATAAGACCTAAAATAATGTACCCTGGAAGCAACTGAACTGTAAAATCTGGTATTTCGTACATAATACTCCACGCTGTGAATATTGCGTACGGAAGCCCTGAGAAGCCTGCTAAAATACCAATCACACTACCAATAGTACTTGCTGAGAAAGCGTAAATAAGATATTTACTTATGATAGTTTTATCTTCGTAACCCAATGCTTTCATAGTACCAAGCTGAGTTCTTTGTTCTTCAACCAATCTTGTCATAGTTGTAAGACAAACAAGTGTTGATACTATAAAGAAGAACGTCGGGAAAATGTATGCCAACTTCTGCATATTTTCGGCAGCCTCGCCATAGCCTGTGTAGCCTGGTGAGTCACCTCTGTCATAAACAGACCAAGAGGCACCATTGTTTATAGTTTCAAGTAAAGCAATACCTTTGCTGTATTCTGTTTTAACAACACCTAACTTTGAGTTTACTTCTTCTTCAGCCTTTGCTAATTTCTTCTCGGCATTTTTAAGTGTTTCCTGAATATTCTGAAGCAACATTGTCTGTTGAGTCAACTGAGTCTGTGCATTGTTATATTCAGTCTGAGCTTTTAATGAACCAAACTGAAGGTCAAAGCCACTTGACTGAATCTGGTCCTTGAATTGAGATAACTGAGTTTCTGCTAATTTCAACTGTGCATCTGCATTATCAAGCTGAGTCTTTGCAGCTTTTAACTGCTGGTCTGCTTCATACCATTCAGCATACTTTTCATCATACTCTGCTTTACTCTTAGCATAAGTCTCTTCAGCAACAACAAGCTCTGAGTTGTATTGTTCAAGTAACGCTTCTGTTTCTACAACAACATCTGCCGCCATACCCTGAGCAGTAAGGTTAGATGCAGAAAACAGAATTTTTGCAAGTTCAGGGTTTGTTTCTTCAAGACGCTCTGCCATCATATCCAAGTCAAGGTCTTCCTGAGAAACATTCTGATTATTTTTAATAGAATCAAGTGTTGACTGTGTACTACCAATCAACGCTTCTGTTGTTTCAATTTTTAATTTCGCTGATAAAAGCTCGTTATTTGCAGTGTCAAGCTGGTCCTTTGCACTATCAGCCTTTGCTTTGTTATTGTTATACTCTGTTGTTTTCGCAGTATGCTCTGCACGTTTATCTGCAACAAGAGTAATTTTCGAGTTATATTCATTAACCGCCGCTAAGTACTGGCTACTGCCTGAATCAAGCTGCGCCTGTGCCTGTGCATATTTTTCTTCTAACTCTTTTTGTGCAGCTGCAATCTTTTCCTCACCTGAAATTTCGAGCTCTTTTAAATCTGCAATCTGCTTTCTTGCATCAGCTAACTGTGCATCGACACCTGCTTCTGCTTTTGCAATTTCATTTTTGGCTTTTATAAGCTTCTGTGGAAGCCCAACGCCTAATGACGCCGCTCTATCTTTTACTATTGATTCAGATGCAAGAAGAATTGTGTTCTGCATTTCTTCTACATACTCGTTATATTCATCTGTATATGCAACTAAATTTTCAGTACCATTAAGTGTAATATATGCTTCACTATAATAATCAATTCTTGGTTGAAACGCTTCGTTTGAAACATAAATAAAGTCACCTAATTTACCACTACCCGCAGTCGTTGCACCACGCTCGTAAGATACCCAATAAGGTGAAAGCACAATACCCACAATTTCAAATTCGTTAGTTCTTAAATAATATGAAATCTCTTCATCATCACCAACGACTTTGATTTTTTCACCAATTTTAAACTGGTCAGGTGTAGTAAGAGCACTACAAGTAACAACACACTCGTTAGCATTTTCAGGGTATTTACCCTCAACCAACTCAAGTCTGTTTATATAAGCCTCGTCATCAGCGTTGTTCAGATGAAAATTATAGACCTGATTCATATCCATACCAAATACACGTATGGTAAGCTCTGAACCATCAATATCTACTATACCTTCAAAATCTTCGCCATCTTCAGTAGGTACTTGCACAAAGCCATCGACAAATTTCATACCCTGAACGGCTTTGACACCTTCTATAAGGCGTACCTTATTCAAATCTTCTTCGTAAAGTCCAATAAAAGACTGCAATCTTAAATCCATAAGATTATTGTCTTTGTAATATGTATCTGCGGACTCCTTCATATCAGTCGATACAGAATTAAGACCCACAAAAAGACCACTACCTAAAGCTACTATTGCAACTATTGAAATAAAGCGGCTTATAGTCTTTTTAATGGAACGTATCGTATCGGTTGCATACGCTCTTGTCATTACTCAAAAATCCTTTCTAATTTACAATCTGAAAACAAATTACCAATCTATTTCTTCAACAGAAACAGGATTTTCGTTTACTTCATTTTTAACAACACGACCACTTTTAACAGTAATAATTCTGTCTGCCATTGGCGCTAACGCCGCATTGTGAGTAATAACAACAATTGTCATACCTGACTCTCTGCTTGTATCCTGTAAAAGCTTTAATATCTGTTTACCAGTATTGTAGTCAAGCGCACCTGTTGGTTCGTCACAAAGAAGTATTTTCGGGTTTTTAGCAAGTGCTCTGGCAATAGAAACACGTTGCTGCTCACCACCAGAAAGCTGTGCAGGGAAGTTGTCAAGTCTTTCACCTAAACCAACTCTCTCGAGAACCTTTACAGGATTGAGTGCTTTTTCACCAATCTGCGTTGCAAGTTCAACATTTTCAAGTGCTGTAAGGTTAGGCACAAGATTGTAAAACTGGAACACGAAACCAACGTCAAAGCGTCTGTATTCTATAAGACTTTTATTGTCATATTCATTTATTAAATCACCGCCGACGCGAACTTTACCATCGTCGCAGTTATCCATACCACCCAAAATATTAAGAATGGTAGTTTTACCAGCACCAGAAGCACCTAAAATAATACAAAACTCACCTTGTTCTATATTAAATGTAACGCCATCGGCAGCGTTGATTGTAACCTCACCCATTTTATAGGTTTTATAAACCGAGTCAAATTCTATAAAACTCATTTAATTCAGCCTTTCAATACTAAATAATTCATTTTTGTTCATACGAACACATATGCAGTTTATTCTACAATAAATAACAATTTTAGTCAATGAAAAAAAGGAATAAAAAAATAATTTACAATTCGTATATATTTACATTCTTTTCTATGAAAATGTTTTAACTGCTTCATTTATAACTTTTGAAGCAATAGGTAATGCCGTACTGGAGCCCCAGCCACCATTTTCTACAACTACAACTACTGCAAACGGAGTTTTCTGGTCTTCACAAAAGCCTAAAAACCAGGAGTGTGGTTTTTCTGTTTCAGAAACTTCTGCAGTACCTGTTTTGCCACACATTTTTATTTCGCCAAAATTCCAGTCACCATAGTTATCTTCTACTGTTTTTCGCATCATCTTTTTAAGCTCTTTTGCAGTTTCAGGCGTAACATAAACTGTCTCTTCTGCTACTGTTTCGCTTATTTTTCTACCAGATGGCGAAGCAATACTTTTAACTACAAATGGTAGTTTCACAGCACCTTCGTTTGCAATAGCCCCTGCTATTGTCAGCATATGATATGGATTTGCGAGTGTGGTGTATTGACCAACTGAGCACCACGCCAAATCAGATGCACTCGCCTCTTTAATATTGAGAATACTCTCTGCGGTAAAACTATTACCAAAACTGAATTCTCTGCCAAAACCAAATTGCTTTGCAGTTTTTTCTAACTGTGCCGGAGTGATTTTCTTTGAAAGCTCTGCAAATGCACAGTTACAGGAATTCACAAGTGCCGTCTCAAGATTCAGTTTGCCGTGCTCCTTAGGGCAACTGACTCTTACGCCATTTATAAACATCTCCTCTTCACACTCATATTCCCACGAAGAAATATCACTGACATTTTCGAGCACACAAGCGGTTGTGATTAGTTTAAAAACAGAGCCTGGTGTATAAAGACCATCTATCAGTCTATTAAGATAGAGACCATCATATTTGCCATTCTCGTTTTTCTCTATATCTTCAGAGGAAGGCTTGCTTCTTATATCAAAATTAGGACTTGAAACAGAGCAGAGCAGCTCGCCTGTTTTGTAATTATAAAGCGCCACTACACCTTTTCTGTTACCGAGTGAATCGAGTGCAACAGCAGAAACGGAAGCATCTAATGTTAAAGTAACGTCATTTCCACGCTCATATTTTTTGAGTGAATAAATACCTGTTACAAGGTTGTAGCCTATAAGCTCTTTTTTATAAGCCGTCTGAACGCCAGAAGCTATAAAGCCCTCACTGTCACCCACAATATGAAGAACAGAACGCCTTATTCTTTCAGAATTATTATAAACCCTTTCACCATCTACTGTTTCGGCAAGCACTACACCATTTCTGTCGAGAACATTACCTGCACCAATAAAGCTACCCTCATTCACAAGGTGGGTGTTAGCTCTTAAGGTTGCCCATTTCTCTGCATTCGCGCCTAAATTGATTGCAAGATAAACTAATCCCGCACCAAAAAATGCTACAAGGAGAAACACAACAAATGCTCTTTTAGTTGTCGATTTCATCTGTCGCCCTCCTTTTCTGCTTAGGTATTGGTCTCAATAAATCAGGCTTAAAGTTTGAGAATGTTCTCACGTCAACAGATTTAATAAACGCTAAAAGGCAGAAACAACAAATAATACTTGAACCACCTTTACTGATAAATGGCAACGTAACGCCTGTAAGCGGTAATAAATCTGTAACACCAAAAATATTGAGCATACTCTGAAAAAGAAGCAGCGAAATTGCCGCAACGCCACTTATTGCATAAAAGGTCGATTTTGATTTCTGTGAATTTATTACTGTTGCAACTGCAACAAGAATGAATGTTACTGGAATTAAAAATCCCATTATAATACCAAACTCTTCGCAGACAACACCGAAAACCAAATCTTCTGCCGCGGCGAATATAGTTCTCAGTTTTCCGTTACCAAGACCTAAACCAAAAAGACCACCACTTGCTGAGTAAATAAGTGTTCTTGTCTGCTGGTAGCCTGTTGTATCCATATTTTCCCATATATGTAAGTACCCCGAAAATCTTGCTGCAACATAAGGCTTAAAAAGTATAATAAGCACAGCACCCAAGGCAGCACCAATACATATAAGCATAATTGTTCTTATATCACCAGAGCGCATAAAAGCAATAACTATAAATGTAAAGAAAAATATAAGCGCTGCGCCGAAATCGTACATAAAAAACAACTCTACAACACAAACTGCTGCAAAAATCATATAAAGTGTAAGATGCCTTACAGACTGCAATCTTTCAAGTGTTACTGCACCCACAAAAATAAATGCAACCTTTACAAGCTCTGATGGCTGAAGTGACACACCGCCGACATTAACCCAGCTGAGCGCACCATTTGTTGGCTCTGCAATTACAAGTGTAACTGCTAAAAGACCGATAGCACCAACTGCAACAATGTATCTGATTATTTTTATTGCATCTATAAATCTTAAAAGCGTCAATAAAAGGCAAAAACCAAGCACACCTATAACAATAGCAAAAAACTGCTTTAAAGCGCCATCAGGGTAAATACTTGCAACAATGCCAAGACCTGTTGAAGCAAATAAGAATGCAACCGATTCTAATTCAAAGCTTGTTATTCTCATAAATAGCGAAGCTAAAAAATAATAACCCCACATAAGAATAATCATACCAAGAAAAGCACTTGCCACTAAAAACTCAAATTTGCCATTTGGGAATGAAGTCAGAAGTAACTCTATGAGATTATAAACAGAAATGAGAATTAAGAGTAAAAAATAACTTGGTCTTGCAATTCTCACGCTTTTGTCTTTTATATATTTGAATTTATTTACAGAAAGTGTGTATTCAAGACCGCCGAAGCCCACTCTGTCACCATCGTAAATATTAGCCTTTTTCTTTATCGTTTCACCATTTACCGTTACACCAGATTTAGAATTGGTATCAAAAATCATAAACCCTTTATTTCTGAAAGCAATAACGGCGTGAAGACGTGAAATTGTATCGAAGCCAAGAACTATATCACAGGTTTTATTTCTACCAATAGAACACTCCCTATCACGAAGTGTAATAACCTCACCTGTTATTTCATTCACGAGTCTGCCTCTTATAGGATCACTTGCTTTTTTAAAGAACATAGAAATAACTACTCTTATAACAACGTAAAGAGCAATAATAAGAAGCGCATATCTTGAAAAAGTTATAAAAAAATCAAAAAAGCCTTCCATTTTTCCACGTCCTTTCGTATTTTTTAAATTATTATACTATATTAATCAAAAATAATCAATCTTTCTTGACAACCTATTCTTATATATTGTAGAATTAATATATATTTATATTTTTGGAGGCAGTTATGGCAGTTTCAAAATCATTATATGGCGAATTAAACGGTGTAAAGGTTAACTCCTTTACAATAACAAACAAAAACGGTATGAAAGCCGAAATAATCGAAAAAGGCGCTACATTAGAGAAGCTTTTTGTAAAAGATGAGAACGGCTCTCTTATTGATATTTTATCTGGTCACGATACATTAGAAGGTCACGTTGAAAGAAGCGACTACCAAGGCGTTGTTGTAGGTCAGTACGCTAACAGAATCAAAGGTGGTAAATTCTCTATTGATGGAGTGGAATATAACCTCACAAAGAATGATAATGGTATTACCTGCCTTCACGGTGGTGGCGAATATTCTTCAGCTGTATGGAGTGGCAAAGAAGCTTCTGGCAAGGCTGTAACCTTTACACTTTTCAGTAAAGACGGCAACGATGGTTTCCCTGGTAACGTAAACGCAAGTGTTACATACGAACTCACCGACAATGATGAGTTAATTCTCACTTACAATGCAGTATCAGACAAGAAAACTGTAATCAATCTTACAAACCACGCTTATTTCAATCTCAATGGTTTTGACAGTGGTGATATTTTAAATCACGAATTAGAAATAAAGGCTGACTATTTTACACCAATTGATGAAACAAGCATTCCTGTTGCTATGTCACAAAAAGTAGAAAATACGCCTTTCGATTTTACAACCTCAAAAACAATCGGCAGAGATATTAATGACTCTTCTTGTGTTCAGATTAAAAACGGTAACGGCTATGACCACAACTTTATTATTAACAACTTCGATGGTACATTAAAAACCTGTGCTATTGCAAAGGGAGATAAATCAGGTATTACAATGGAGGTTAAAACGACACTTCCTGGCGTGCAATTCTACACAGGTAACTTCTTAGATGGCACAGTAATCGGCAAAGCAGAAAAGCCTCTCACAAAGAGATGCTCATTCTGCTTAGAAACTCAAGTGTTCCCTGATTCACCAAACCATCAGGATTGGTGCAAATGCGTTTATGATGCAAATGAAGAATATTCTTCAACAACTGTTTTTAAATTTTCTTTATAATACTAACATTTAACTTTTTGTTAATTAAATTCCCATTCATTGACTATAATACTTTTATTTGGTATAATAATCAATCAATTGGATTTTCTTAAGAAATGAGGATAATGATGAAATCAACTCACCGCGTTTTAGCGGCAGCCTTAGCATTAGCAACTTGTTTTTCTGTTTTTACAGTTACCGCTTCTGCTAAAAAATTTGCAAAAAAAATTAACACCAATTTGGGCGTTCAAACTCAATATGAATATGAAGCGAACAACCCTTCATGGCTTCGTCAGCTTATCGTCAAAGAAAACATGCTTTCTGTTGATGGTATTGTAACTGAAAAAGCTTTATACCCTGTTTCAAAATACCCTTATATAACAGATGCACCATCCTTCAAAGAAGAGGTAGAAGAATACGCAAAGTATTACACGCTCGATGAAGAATCCCAGAGAGCAGCATATATTTATGTTTTCCAACAATTAGGTGCAATGTCTATTATCGCTGACCCCGAAGCTACAGACCAGTCTAAAGCAGAATGGCTAAGAGAACAAGGTATCATTATTACACCAGAGCAAGAAGAAGACCCTGACTCTATATTTATGATAAGTGCCCTTTATGCTTTGTGGAAAAACGACTTTTTCTACGTTATAGAGGGCGAAAGAATAACTATTCCACCAGGAACAAAGCTTGAAGCCGCTCTTATGATGTATATGGTAGCAATGGGTGATGACGACCGTTCTCTTATTGCTTTTGTAAACAAATATTTTAATATAACCGAAATCATCAGCCTTGAAGACTATGTTTATTACACCTGTCTTTTCGCTTTATATACAAACGGATATATAAGTTCCCGTGAAATTGTAACTATCCCGAGAAATGAGGCTTTTCGCCGACTTGCAATTATGTCAATTTCAAATGCGGGTATTTCAGTTGACGTTAACACTGCAACTGATGAAGAAATACAAATAAAATATATGGCAGCTATGCTGGGTACTCAATACAATGTAACGTTAGACCCCGACTCAACCTTCAAAGCAAACAGAGCCAAAACGTTACATTACTACATCATTCAGCGAATGGCTTATGAAGACAAAAAATTAGCAATTTCATCCTCAAAATACACTTATGAACAAGCTTTTGATATAGTTCTCAAAAAAACAAATCGTTTTGATTTAGAAAAGGAATTCTATTCAGATATTTATGAATATGACGTTCACCTCGACCACTTCAGAGAATTGCTTTACATAAATCCTACGCCTATTGATAATGCTTATATGACGGTTAAAATCAATGACAAGAAGGTTAATCTTAATCAATATGCAAAAATCCCGTTAAACGCTGACCCTACACAGATTATTCTTATTAACGTTCAGTATAATGGTGAAAGTAAAGAGAGTACAACTTACAGACTCAACGTCTATCAGGGTACTACTCCATCAGATGATAAAGACGTTACAGGTATTATTTCTAACGTAGGTCAGGATATTGTTCCAAATCTTAACAATACAGTTACACCAAGTTATGATTATTTAGACCCGACAATCAGTATTCCAAATGCTATGAATACACAACCCGCCCAGATTTTACATATTAACGAACAGGGTCAGTTAGTTGACAGTCAAGGTAATGTTATAAGCGATTCTGTTAAAGAAACTCTTCCTGCTGGCTTTGGCTACATACTCGGTGCAGATGGCATTGTTACAATCGGCAAGCTTGATGAAATTTCAACAACAGTTAATTCTTCAACACAATCAGGAATTGACACAGAACAGATTAAAACAATCGTAATATACTTTTCTGCATTCTTAGTTGTTGCTGCTATGATAGGCGGCTACGCATACTACAGAATGACTGTCAAGAGAAGAAGAACTAAATCTGTTAAGAAAACAGACTCAAAGAAAAAAGAAAATAAAA
>JAZNUL010000041.1:0-14687 GCA_045592285.1 Acutalibacteraceae bacterium | reverse complement strand
AAATTTTTATTAAAGTAAACCGCCAATTAACATTTTAACGTAAGTAACAATGAGGTTAGGAATTGCTACAAAGAAATTCATAATTGTCTGGTCGATTGTACCAATCGGGTCAGTAGGAAGATAAGTGTCATCTAAATCTGCTGCCTTGTCAGTCTTTTTAATAGCATAGCTATCAATCTTTGTAATTTTCTGAATTTCTTCTGGTTTTTCTTCGTTTTTATCAGATAAAACGTATGCATTGTAAATAAGTTTGTCGCCATCAATTGTAATACCAGCGAAGCATCCACCAGCATTAGGGTTAGTTTCGTTGCCCTCTTCATCTTTTTCTGAGCGTGTTGTTGAGTAAACGTCTGCACAATCAAAGATTGGAGCCATAGCATCGTTATTTACGCCATAACGCTTTGTACCAGCAGTACTTGGAAGAGCATAAATTGTACCATCTGGGTTAACTGCAAATGTTGTTTCAACGCCGTTGTAAACTTCAGTTACATATTCAACATTTTCAACAACTGCATCGCCTTTAACCTGCTTAGTTCTCATATACATATGGTCGTGACCTGAAAGAACTAAATCAACGTCTGTCTGGTCAACAATTTCAATAAGAACTTCACGTAATAAAACTGTATCTGGCTTGTTGATATTTTTACCTGCTGAATATGGTGCACGGTGAGTTAAAAGAATCTTCCACTGTGCGTCAGAAGCAGTTAAATCGTTTATAATCCAGTTTCTTTGTGCTTCTGTCATTGGGTACATATCATTTGTGTTAAGAACACAGAAGTGAGCTGTACCATAATCAAATGAATAGAAAGTACCATTAGTACCATTTAAAAGACCATCTTCGCCTTTAAGATTAAATGTAGTGTTGAACCAACCAACATTTAATTTATTTGTAATGTTACCCTCGTGGTTACCTGCAACAGGAGCAAGAGTTAATTTGTTGTTATATTTACCGAAGTTCTGGCTGTAATACTGCCACTCTTCATTTGTACAATCGTTTACGAAGTCACCCATATTAACAACTAACTCTGCTTTAGGGAATGTTTCAACTGCAGCGCCCATAACCTTAGAAGCAGCTTCAAAGTTTTCGTAATTACTTGCCTGAACGTCTGCAATAGCAATAAATGTAAAGCTATCGTCACCATTATCTGTAAAGAATGAACCTACGTCACCCCATACGTCATTCTGGAGGCTACCTAAACGATAGTAATATGTAGTACCTTTTTTAAGACCAGTTGCTACAACCTTGTGATTATAATAATCCTGAAAGCTTTTTGATTCACCTTCAAAAGAAATTGCTTTATCAAAGCCAGTAACAAGATAATCTGAAGCTTTAACAACCTGTGCTACTGAATCGCAATCATCAGGTGTAAACCAAGAAAATCCCCTTTGAGTTTCTGTATCACCATAAACTGTACAGCTTTGTCTTTCAACTACGTAGCCTGATTTATCGCCTTCTTCTGCAGAAGCTGAGAATACGAAGCAAGAAACAAGCATTAACACAGCAAGAACAGCCGAAAGTGACTTTTTAACTGTATTTTTCATAACTAACCTCCGAATATTAGTACCCACAGTACTACATTTTAATTACCCTTGTATTATACACCTGACTGTTAAGATTTGTCAACATTTTTTTAGCGAATCAGCGAGTTGGTATTTTCTTAATTCTGCATTTTGCATTCTGAATTCTGCATTCCAATTAACCCTTCACAAATATCATCATATGTCACCTGAAAATCCCCTGTGTACCACGGGTCAGCTACGTCTGTTTTTCTGTCGGTATAATCCATAAGTTTTTTTACTTTGTTTTCTGGGTCACTCCCAAAAATTCTCATAATATTTCTTATGTTGTTACTATCCATACAAATGAATAAATCATAATTTTCATAGTCACTTTTTTTAACTTGCACGGCTTTTTTACCCTCACAAGAAATACCGTGTTCAGCTAAAATTTTCTTTGCTGGTGGGTAAACAGGGTTACCAACACCCATAAAAATCTCTTCACTGCTTGTAGCCATTGAGCAGACAGAAAACTCGTTTTCTCTACCCTGCTTTTTTAACATATCTTTAAATATAAACTCTGCCATAGGGCTACGGCAAATATTGCCGTGGCAGATGAAATTGATTTTTAGCATTTAATCACTCCGTAATTTAGGTGTTAGGTATTGGGTATTAGGTGTTGGTAAATAGTTAAAATTCTACCATTCAGAGCATAGTTAACTTTGAATGATAGAATTTTATTGTTACAAAAATAATACCAAACTAAAACCTATTACCTACCAACTAACATCTAATTTTCATTCTTCTCTCTTAATTCAAGCACCTTTCTGTGCACTTCTTCTTTTGTTTCACCAGTTAATTTATAGAAGAAGAATGGCACACCTGCCAAGAACATCATAATACCGTGAACAATTGTGTAGAAGAAGAGTAAGAGAATCTTTGTGTCGAGCCCTTGCTCTGGGTTCGGAACTAAATCAGTTGGCTGAATGTAACCGATAATTGAGTTATCACCATAAAGTACTTTTGGTGCTAATGCAGTTGCAATAGTACCACTTATAAGAGTACCAATAGAAATAACGAATGGCAGCGTTGCATCAATTCTCTTGCCTGTTTTAGCCTCTATATCCTCAAGAACATCTGCCTGGAACATACTTGGTAAAAGATTAGATGCACCAAACTGTAAGCCTATAAGGAATAAGAATATGATAAATACTATCTGTAAAACAGAAGAGCCTGTTTTAAAATACATATAACCAACCGTGAAAGCAAGTGTATTTGCAATTACAGAATAAATACCACTTGCAATATAAAGAACTTTAGAATTGAACTTCTTGAGAAGCATATTTATAACGAGCATACCAACTGCAGTACCAATACCTGTTGGCAAACCGAAAAGTAAGAACTTTGAGGTTGAGCCTAAAAGAGCTGCCGCAAGGAATACGCCCATATAGTTAGCAACTTGTCTGAAGTTTTTAAGTGTTTCTGAGATTATAATCGACCAAGCATATTTGTTAGTTAAAACATCCTTAAAGCCTTCAATAGGATTTTTCTTTTCTGCAGTATATGTAATTCTTTCTTTTACAGTACTCATACCTAAAAGAACTGTAATAATACCAACTGCACTGCAAAGACCCGCACCAATTATGTATTGAAGTCCTTCGTTATCTTTCCAGATAAGACCAATCACAAGAACAATAACAAGTGGTGCAGAGTTACCTACTGCAGAAGAAATACTACGGAATGAAATAACGTTGTCACGCTCTTTCATGTTAGGAGTCATAACATTCGCAATCATATTTATTGAGTTACCTAAAGTACAGAAAGCACCCCATAAAACTGCTATTGTAACGAGGTAAATCATAAGGAAAGTGCCACTTAAGCCTTTTGGAGTCCAGAATGAGAGCATAAGAACTGCAGCCATTGGAACAACCACAAACATTGCGAGTGGCTTAAATTTACCCGATTTGCCAGTTTTTCTGCCATCTATATACATAGAGATGAAGAAACTTAAAATAAACGGAATAACACTTACCAATGTATTAAAAAGCGAAGCTTCATCATCTGTGATTTTCAAAACATTAACTAAGTAAGCGTTTCTGTAAGAGCCTACCATACCCGTCATACAGGTATAAAAGAATATACCTAAAAGATAAAGCACAAACTCTTTTGTTTTAACGTGCTTTGTTTCCTGATTTTGAATTACTGTTGAACCCATAATTATTTATCCTTTCAGATTTATTACCGCATTATTGTCAGAGTACCCCTTATTGTTACCAATAGTGTTAAGAAGTATATCGGTTAAATCTATCTTTACACCATTTTTTGAAAGCTTGGGTTCAATTCTTTTTAGAATAAAACCTAATCTTTTTAATGCTTTACTGATTGCCTCATATTCTGGTGTACCTTTTATATAAGGCATATCGCCTTTAAAAATTGCTGTGGCTATTTCGCCTGCAAAATCCATAAGCTTAACATTCTTTAAAGAACTATCGATTTTTATAAACAATAATCTTGCAATAGTTTTTAATTTGATTGAATTAAGCACTTTACCGCCGAATTGTTTTAACACCTTAACAAATCCGCTACCACCTTCAAGAATTTTATTGATTTTATTTTTAACAGAATACTTAAAACGCCAATCAAAAAATTCTTCTGCAGTTTCAAATTCAACTGGCAAAGTAAAGCCTTCTACATTAATGGATTTCACATCCATAGTGCCATCTTCTGCAATTTCAATTTTACGATATTTACCTGGTGTACCAACCGTTGTAGCCGTGCAGATATCATAAAGCTTGTTGCCTTTTTCGCTAACAAATTCATTTATGCTCTGAATGTGCATATGACCTGTTAAAACAAGCTCTACGCCGTTATCTGCAAGAAATGAGGCTATTTCACGCCAATTTTTAACGTGAGCGTCACCTACTAAATCAAACACCGGCACAGACGGAATAACAGGATAATGACACATTGCGATTACCCTCGCCCCAGCTTTTTGAGCATTATCTAATTGCTCTTTTGACCAGTTTAAAAGGCTCTCATCAATTAAACCTTTACACTCTCTTTTGCTATCACAATTAAGTGCCAACAAGCGAATATTGGGGGCTATTTCTGCAATATAAGAAAGAGTTTCTTCATCTTCTGAAAGAGCATCTTTGTAACCAAATTCGTAATAAAGATTATAAAGTTCTTTAAATTCTGTACCCTTTACAGGAACGAACTCATCGTTTTTATAACTTCTGCCGTGTTCATTAAAATCGTGACCAGCAGTGAGCACAAAAATCTTTTTACCAGCGTCTTTCAGAGCATTTAATTCTCTAATTAAACTTTTGTGGCTTTCATACTCACCATCTTTAGAGAGGTCACCAGGGATTATAATAAGCTCGGTTTCTTTATCTTCTTTAAGCTTTTTAAATACTGCTTTATTAATAGCACTGCTTTCTTTTAAGTAAAACGCTTCGGTTTTCATATATTCTTCATACGCTTTACCTTCTGCACCCAATGACTCTTCAAAATAGTGAGTATCTGTAAGCAAATAAAATTTTAAAGATGTCATATAATTACCACTTGTTTTCACAATATTCACAGAATGCATACATATCTTTTATTTCGATTTTCTTGCCATCATCAAGAGTAACTGTACCATTCCAGATACCGTGTAACTGGTGTGTGTGCATTCTTAAAAGATTGAGCACGTTTGTATCAGAATGATTATCAAAGAATGGTGTCATTGTCATATCAAATCTGCCATCCTCTGAAACGAATTTCCAAGGCTTCATAAAACCGTTTGTCTTAGGAAATTTCTCAACGTCAACTGCACCAAATTTATGAAGCTTTCCATCATAGAAAATTGCAGTTTCTGTTGCATAGCTTTCGTCACCGATACCCCAGGTAATTTCAAAACCAACTGTATGCTCAGTGCCGTCTTCATCTTTAATTTTCTGCGCACCATTACCCCAGTACCATACTAACTGATAAGGAGTATTAACTCTACCCCAGTCAAGAGCACAAAATGTATCTTCTTTTGAAAACTCAACAACCTTGTCGCCAAATTTGAATGTACCCGAGCAAGGCATACAATTCTGCTTTGTTGTCATAAAGAAGCCAGTTTTCATATTTTTAAAAGGAAGAACTGTTGTTATATTTTCAAGCCCTTCAGGAATATCCATATGGAAGTCACAAACAACATCCATATCTTTTGCTTTACCTTTAAAATAGAGTGTTCTGCTTGTTTCTTTAGTGTCAAATTCAAATTCAGCTTTACCTAAGAAGCTTTCAACTGTGTATTTAAGATTGTTAGGTACGTCGCCTTTTGGTGGCATTTTATATTTTTCTCTGCCGCCTAAATAGAGAACAGTTGCATCACAAACTGTATTTGTGTCGAGCTTTCTGTCGTGTTGTTTGTTATGTAAATCTATAAGCTTAGCACTTATAAATCCACCAAATGAAATATTTGCAAAGTTCAACTGAACCATATATTTACCATCAGAAATCTGATAAAAATCCCATTCCTTGCTACGCATTTTTGGAACAACCTGACTTCTGTCATACTCGAAAACATTATGTCTTGCGAAACCAGGTGAAAGTAAGTTGCCATTTTCATCGAGTAACTTTGTTGGTTCTGTGTACTCTTTCTGCACACTTTTAACTTCACCATTTAACCAGGTTGGGTATGTTCTCTTATCTACTGCCATTGTAAAAACCTCCTAAAAAATGTATACACTTATAATAAATATAACACATTTTATACAAATAAGCAACATTTATTTGAATTGACAATATATAGTAAAAATTATATAATATCTATTATAATTTTTCTTTTGAAAGGATCAAAAAAATGTCAGCTGAAATCTTTATAACAAAATACAAAGCTCAATTACAGGCGCTTTTACCAAGCAGTGAGGTTGAGTATGAATTACAAACAGAAAACCCAATTAAATTCACTGATTCAGAAAACGTAAAATTAGCATTTGCTGCTATTGCAGATACACACTTTTCTAAAAAAGAATATCTTGCACATAACGTAGAAAACTGCTTTAAGGATATCTTTAATTCAGGCGAAAAGTTTGATGCTTTACTTATGGCTGGTGATATTGCTGAGCTTGGTAAAAAAGGTGAATATAAAAGATTTTTCCAAGTATTTGATACATATAAGGATAAATTAAAGCTCTTTATTACTATGGGTAACCACGATGTTCGTTTGCAATACAAAAGAAACCAAAAGATTATTATGAATAAGGTAAACGAATATCTTAACATTGATACTAACAGAAAAAGTTATTATTCATACGACGTTAACGGCTACACAATTATTGTTATTGGTACAGAAAAAAGAGTTCTTGAAAAAGCATACATAAGCAAAGACCAGATTGAATTTTTGAGAAAAGAATTAGAAAGAGCAACAAAAGATAATAAACCTGCTTTTGTTATGTGCCATCAGGCTTTTGCTTTCACACACGGACTTCCTGAAGTATGGAAAACTGGTGATATGGGTGAACAATCAGACGAAGTAAGAGCAGTTATGGAACAATTTAAAAACGTATTCTTTATAAACGGTCACCTTCACGGTGGTGTATTTGAAAAAACATTTGAAATTTTAAATGAAGAAAACGGCGTTTATTCGTTAAGCGTTCCAGGCTACAGAAAGCCAAATAATTTCGGTATTACAGATTTAGGTGTTGGTTACATCGGCGAAGTTTATAACGATAAAGTTATTTTTAAAGCACGTAACTTTGTTGAGGGTAAAAACATTGACAGTGAATTCTCGGAATACATAATCCCATTAAAAAAATAAGGCGATGGCAATATGAAAAAAGCAGTTAATGTAGAAACAAATAATTTTGATGCTTCACTCAAAGAGCAGATTTTAGCTGTAAAAAACGCTGGCTTCCAAGGGGTTTTCTTTGATTGGGAAGATACTGAAGAATTTAAAGAAATAGTTGAATTCACAAGAGCTAACGGATTAGAAATCGCATCAATTCACGCTCCGTTTGACCACGTTTGCGATATGTGGAATGAAGAAAAACCAGAAATTTTCCATAAGCTTATAAAGTGTATTAACGATTGTGGCAAGCTTAATATTAAAACACTCGTTTGCCACGTTTATATTGGTTTTGACACAGTAGCAAAAGTTACTGATATTGGCATAAAAAACTTTTCGCTTTTAATTGATGAAGCAGAAAAATACGACTTGAACTTAGCTTTTGAAAACACAGAGGGCGTAGAGTGCCTTTATGGTATAAAAGAGCATTTAAGTCACAGAAAGAATTGTGGCTTCTGTATTGATACTGGTCACGAATTCTGCTACAACGCTGGCTACGATTTATTAAAAGATTTTTGCGACAAGCTCTTTTTCTTACATATTAACGATAATATGGGTGTTACGGGTGACAGAGTCTTCTGGACAGATGACTCACACATTATCCCGTTTAAACACGGCAAGGTTAATTGGCAGAGATTTACCAGTAACCTTAAAAGTATCAACTGGAATGGCTGGATAAGTCTTGAACTTTGTGTAAAAAACAAACCTGAAAAACACACCCACGATGATTTAATCGGTGTTTCGTGTGAAGCATTTTATAATATGGCTTTTGAAGCCGCAAAAAGAATTGAAGGTAATGTAAATGACTGATTACGAAAAATTACACTCGGGTGAAATTTATGACCCGAATAATGAAGATATTTTTAAAGAGCAGATAAAATGTCTTGACAGACTTTATGACTTTAATGCTACAAGACCTACTGAACTTGAAAAAAGAGCTGAAATGCTTAAAGAAATGTTAGCAGAGGTCGGCGAAAACTGTTACATTGAACCACCATTTCATTCAAACTGGGGAGGTAAACACGTACATTTAGGCAAGAATGTTTACTTTAATTTCAATGCTACTTTAGTTGATGACACTCACATTTATATTGGTGACTGCACAATGTTAGGTCCTAATGTAGTTATTGCAACTGCTGGTCACCCTATTTTGCCAGAATTACGAGAAAAAGCTTTGCAATACAACTTACCTGTACACATAGGTAAAAATTGCTGGCTCGGTGCAGGTGTAATCGTACTCCCTGGTGTTACCATTGGCGACAATACAGTAATTGGTGCAGGTAGCGTTGTTACAAAAGATATCCCCGCTAATGTTGTGGCAGTTGGAAACCCGTGTAAAGTTTTAAGAGAAATTAACGAGCACGATAAAGAATTTTATCATAAAGATAGAAGATTTGAATATTAAAAAGCAAGTGGATTCACTATGAATCCACTTGCTTTTTTAATCTTTCTTTTTAAAATAAACCAACGCTAAAAGTCCGTAAAGTAAGCTTGTTACACCTGTACCTATTACAGTATAAACGCCAGAATGAAAGCGGGCTCTGTCTAAAGCACTCTCTGTTTCATTAAATTTGATACTACATTTTTCATCGTTAAAGATGATGTTTTCATCCATTTGCTCTAAAAAATCAAATTTACCATCTTCAATTACACTTGTCTTTATAAACTCTTGCTTACCTTTCTCAGTTTCAAATACAAGATGGGTTTCAACTTGTTCAAACATCCTTTTGTTGTAACCATTTTCACCAGCTTCAACTGTAAATACCAATTCATTAAGATATAAGGTATTTCCTTCTTCATTTATTAATATATAAAGCTGTTCACCGTTAAATATCAGATTTTTTAATCTTTGGTAATCACGTTGCGCAGATTCTACAGTATTATACATTTCCATAAATCTCACTTCATGCGGGAAGGGCTTTAAAGTTTTAAAATCATATATTGAAAATGCCGTAACACAAACTATAGCAATAGCAGTAAAAATACACGAAATAGATGTAAAGATTTTTTTCAATTTTCGCTTTTCTTTTGTTATAACACTGAATTTAACAATTTTATTAAGTAACGTGTGGCATAAATAGGTTGTTATAATTGAAAGAAATACACCAGGAATCACTAAAAATAGAGGCACTATATAAACTCCAAGATTTTCGCTCACAGTAAAAGAAAGCGCTGAAAAAATTTCTACACCGAAAAAGAAAAATGAAAAGAACATATCATTATAATTTTTTAGTGTAACTGTTTCTTTGAACTTTACTTTTTCTAATATTACATAGAGCAAATATGCAAACGACAACGTAGAAATAGTTAACGCTAAATAAAGACCATTCAATCCTAAACCTGTAAAATCAATAAATATAGTGAAAACTACAAATAGAACTAATCCACCTACACTTAGAATGTTTGCAATCAGCGCATATTTATCTAACTTGCTCCACTTAGGGTCTGGTTCAGGTTTATAAATAACAACATTATCTTGTAGTTTTTCATTTTTTGCACCTTGCAACAATTCATCTGTTGTAATCTCATAAAACTTTGCAATTTCCGGTAGCATTGTTATTTCGGGATAGCCTTCGTCACGCTCCCATTTACTTATAGTTTTATTGGATACATTAAGCTTTTCAGCCACTTCTTGCTGGGTTAAGCCTTTTTCTTTTCTTAAATCTGTAAGAAAAGTTCCCATTGATTTTTTATCCATATTTTATTCCCCTTTAAATTTTTTAAACCCCATGGTGTTTTGTTTTGCGCACCTTTATTTTCACATAAACAAATAAAAAAATCAAGAAACTCTTTGTAGAAGTTATCTACTAATCGTAGAATGCCAGTAAACTCAAGGCTTTCCACCAATAATATAATAATTCTACCAAAACAAAACGGTGTAGTAGAATTGCTTCTACCACACCGATTTTTAATTAGTTAATTAGTTCTTAATAGTGCTAATTATTCAACGATTTCTGTAACAGCACCTGAACCAACTGTACGGCCACCTTCACGGATAGCGAAACGAAGACCTTTTTCGATAGCGATTGGAGTGATGAGTTCAACAGTCATTTCAACGTTATCGCCAGGCATACACATTTCTGTGCCTTCTGGAAGAGTGATAACACCTGTAACGTCAGTTGTTCTGAAGAAGAACTGTGGACGATAGTTGTTGAAGAATGGAGTATGACGGCCACCTTCGTCTTTAGAAAGAACGTAAACTTGACCTTTGAATTTTGTGTGAGGTTTGATTGAACCTGGTTTGCAAAGAACCTGACCACGTTCAATACCTTTTCTGTCAACACCACGAAGAAGAGCACCAATGTTGTCACCTGCTTCTGCATAGTCGAGGAGCTTGTGGAACATTTCAACACCTGTACAAACAGTTTTTGAGCTTTCTTCTTTAAGACCAACGATTTCGAGTTCGTCACCAACTTTAAGTTGACCTCTTTCAACTCTACCAGTAGCAACTGTACCACGACCTGTGATTGTGAATACGTCTTCAACAGGCATAAGGAAGTCAAGGTCAGCTTTACGGTCTGGAGTTGGGATGTAGCTATCTACAGCATCCATGAGTTCAAGGATTGGAGCATAAACATCAAGTGAAAGGTCTTCAGCAGCGATAAGAGCTTGGTGAGCTGAACCTTTGATGATTGGAGTATCATCGCCTGGGAATTCATACTCTGAAAGTGTTTCACGAACTTCCATTTCAACAAGTTCAAGAAGTTCTGGGTCGTCAACGAGGTCACATTTGTTAAGGAATACAACGATGTAAGGAACGCCAACCTGACGAGCAAGGAGAAGGTGTTCTTTTGTCTGAGCCATAGGACCGTCTGTTGCAGCGATAACGAGGATAGCACCGTCCATCTGAGCAGCACCTGTGATCATGTTTTTGATATAGTCAGCATGGCCAGGGCAGTCAACGTGAGCATAGTGACGAGCATCTGTTTCATATTCAACGTGAGCTGTGTTGATTGTGATACCACGTTCTCTTTCTTCTGGAGCCTTATCGATGTTTGCATAATCTTCAAATTGTGCATAACCTTTAAGTGAAAGAGTTTTTGTGATAGCAGCTGTAAGAGTTGTCTTACCGTGGTCAACGTGACCGATTGTACCAATGTTAATATGTGGCTTTGTTCTTTCGAATTTCTGTTTAGCCATTGTAATTTCCTCCTTTGTAGTAACGCATATTTTGCATATTACTATAATAACAAAAAATTATAAATAATTCAATAGTTTTTTAAAGATTATTTTGAACGTTCGTCCATAATCTTTTCAGCAATGTTTCTTGGAACTTGAGCGTAGTGGCTTGGTTCCATATCATACTGACCACGACCTTGTGTTTTTGAACGAAGGTCTGTTGCGTAACCGAACATTTCTGAAAGCGGAACGTGAGCAATAAGTTCTGCTGCACCGTTTCTATCTTCCTGACCTTGTGGAAGGCCACGACGAGATGTAAGGTCACCAAGAACGTCACCGATGTATTCACTTGGAACAACAACTGTAACTTTCATGATTGGCTCCATAAGAACTGGAGATGCCTTTGCCATAGCTTCTTTGAAAGCCATAGAACCAGCAGTTTTGAAGGCCATTTCTGATGAGTCAACCTCGTGGTATGAACCATCATAAAGTGTAACCTTAACGTCAACAACGTTGTAACCAGCAAGAACACCAGAAAGCATTGCGCCTTTGATACCAGCTTCTGCAGGGCCGATGAATTCCTTAGGAATAGCACCACCAACGATGTTGTTGACAAACTCGTAACCTTTTTGTTCGTTAGGTTCGATTTTAATTTTAACGTGACCGTATTGACCGTGACCACCAGACTGACGAGCAAATTTAGTGTCAGCATTAGCTTCAGCAGTGATTGTTTCTCTGTAAGCAACCTGAGGTTTACCTACGTTAGCTTCAACTCTGAATTCACGAAGCAATCTGTCAACGATAATTTCAAGGTGAAGTTCACCCATACCAGCGATGATAGTTTGACCTGTTTCACCGTCAGTATAGCATTTGAATGTTGGGTCTTCTTCTGCAAGTTTTGCAAGAGCAATACCCATCTTTTCTTGACCTGCTTTAGTCTTTGGCTCAATAGCAACACGAATAACCGGCTCAGGGAATTCCATAGACTCGAGAATAACAGGATGAGCCTTATCGCAAAGTGTATCACCTGTAGTTGTTCTCTTAACACCAACAGCAGCAGCAATATCACCTGCATAGCAGCAGTCAATATCTTTTCTGTCGTTTGCGTGCATCTGAAGAATACGACCAATTCTTTCGTTGTCGTCTTTAACTGAGTTATAAACTGTAGAACCTGTTTCGATTTTACCTGAATAAACTCTGAAGAAGCAAAGTTTACCTACGAATGGGTCAGTTGCAATCTTAAATGCAAGAGCAGCGAATGGCTCTGAATCTGAAGAGTGACGAACTTCTTCTGCTTCTGTGTCAGGGTTAATACCCTTAATAGCTTCAACGTCTGTTGGAGCTGGCATATAATCGATAACAGCGTCAAGTAATTTTTGAACACCTTTGTTTTTGTAAGATGTACCGCAAACAACAGGAACCATATTGTTAGCGATTGTTGCTTTTCTGATGCATGTTTTAATTTCTTCAACTGTGAGTTCTTCACCAGCAAAGAATTTTTCCATTAAGTCATCATCTTGTTCAGCAACGTGCTCAATAAGTTCATCACGATACTTTTGAGCGAGTTCTTTCATATCTTCAGGGATTTCTTCAATACGAATGTCTTTACCAAGATCGTCATAATAAACAACAGCGTTCATTTCAACGAGGTCGATAATTCCCTTGAAGTCTGACTCAGAACCGATTGGGAGCTGAATCGGAACAGCATTACATTTAAGACGGTCTTTCATCATCTGGAGTACGTTGTAGAAGACTGCACCCATAATGTCCATCTTGTTAACATAAACCATTCTTGGAACTTTATATTTATCAGCTTCTCTCCAAACAGTTTCAGACTGTGGTTCAACACCACCCTTAGCACAGAGAACTGTAACAGAACCGTCGAGAACTCTTAATGAACGCTCAACTTCAACTGTAAAGTCAACGTGGCCTGGGGTGTCAATGATATTGATTCTGTGTTTGTTCCAGAAGCAAGTTGTAGCAGCAGAAGTAATTGTAATACCTCTTTCTTGTTCTTGCTCCATCCAGTCCATTGTTGCGGAACCATCGTGAGTTTCACCTAACTTGTGATTAACACCAGTGTAGTAAAGGATACGCTCAGTTGTGGTTGTTTTACCCGCATCGATATGAGCCATAATACCGATATTTCTTGTTAATTCTAATGGTACTTGTCTTGGCATAATATCCTCCGAATAAATAGATGATTACCATCTGAAATGTGCAAAAGCCTTGTTTGCTTCTGCCATCTTGTGTGTATCTTCTCTCTTTTTGAATGCAGAACCCTGTGAGTTAACTGCATCTAAAATTTCGTTAGCAAGTCTTTCTTTCATTGTCTTTTCTGAACGTTGACGTGAATAAAGAGTAATCCAACGAAGACCGAGTGTCTGACGTCTCTCTGGACGAACATCAATCGGAACTTGGTATGTTGCACCACCAACACGGCGTGCTTTAACTTCGAGAACAGGCATAACATTTTCCATAGCAGCTTCGAAAACTTCTAATGGTTCTTTACCTGTTTGCTCTGCGATGATATCAAATGCGTCGTAAACGATTTTTTGTGCGACACCTTTTTTACCATCATACATAACATTGTTAATAAGCCTTGTAACAAGCTTAGAGTTGTAAAGCGGATCTGGCAAAACATCACGTTTTGCTATCTGGCCTCTTCTTGGCACTTCGCTTCCCTCCTTCATAATTATAATGATATCATAGGTACTCGAGTGACGTTGCTTCCCGTGGCGCCAATGGAGGTGTTACAACTCTATAATAATAGGTTATATACTTACCATTGGTTGAATAAATTCAGCCTGCAAGAAGATTGTCCTTCAAATAAATCAAGCTACAAAATTATTTTGCTGCTTGCTTTGGACGCTTTGCACCGTATTTTGAACGAGATTGCATCCTGTTGGCAACACCTTGAGCATCAAGTGTACCTCTAATGATGTGGTAACGAACACCAGGAAGGTCCTTAACACGACCACCACGGATAAGTACCACGCTGTGCTCTTGTAAGTTATGACCCACGCCTGGAATGTAAGCAGAAACTTCAATACCATTTGTGAGACGAACTCTGGCAAGCTTACGAAGCGCTGAGTTAGGCTTCTTAGGTGTGTCTGTCTTAACAACTGTGCAAACACCTCTCTTTTGTGGAGAGTTATTGTTTGTAAGAACGTTTTTCTTTGAGTTAAGACCTTTACCAAGTGCCGGAGCCTTTGATTTCTTTTCAAGAGTCTCTCTTCCGTTACGTACGAGC
>JAZNUL010000040.1:0-5180 GCA_045592285.1 Acutalibacteraceae bacterium | reverse complement strand
TGCTCCTGCTAAAAACTGTCCTTGCCTTAGTTCTGAATTTGAAAATCCAAACGGTGTGCCGATTTCTGCTATTGTATTCGGCGGCAGACGTGCAAAGCTTGCTCCGCTCGTTTACCAATCACGCGACTGGAATCACGGTGTATTCGTAGGCTCAATTATGGCTTCTGAAACAACTGCTGCTGCAGCTGGTGCAGATGGGGTTGTTCGCCGTGACCCAATGGCTATGTTACCATTCTGTGGCTACAATATGGCTGATTACTGTCAACACTGGATTGATATTGGTAAGACTCTTGATGCTGACAAAGCACCAAAAATCTTCAACGTTAACTGGTTCCGTAAAGATGATGAAGGCAACTTTATGTGGCCTGGTTTCGGCGATAACCTTCGTGTTCTTGACTGGATTATTGACCGTTGCGAAGGCAAAGTTGGAGCTAAAGAAACTGAAATTGGTTTCATTCCAAACGCTGAAGACATCAATATTGAAGGTCTTGAAGGTGAAGTTTCACTTGAGTCTCTTAAGAGTATTCTTGAAGTTGAAAAAGAACTCTGGCAAGAAGATGCTAAAGGTATTGAAGAATTCTACGCTAAATTCGGCGACAAGATTCCACCAGTACTTGCAGAAGAACTTGCTACTCTTAAAAAGAACGTTCAATAAGTTTATTTTGAAGGGCTGTCCCGAAAGGTACAGCCCTATAACTCTATATAAAAATACATAAAAAGGAAGTCCTAAAAAATGGCACAGTTAACTAAAGAAAACAAAGACGGTATTTATTCCCTTATGCTCACTCCTTATTTTGAGGATAGAACAATTGACTACGCTACTTATGAAAAATACACAGAGTGGCAGGTTTCACAAGGTGTTGACCATCTCTTTGCAGTTTGCGGTAGTTCAGAAATGACTAAATTAACTCTTGAAGAAAGACTTAAACTTGCAACACTCACTGCAAAGCACAAAGGTAACACAACTATTGTTGCTACTGCTAACATTGAGGCAACAGTTGAAGAAAACATCGAAGAAATCAAAAAAATGGAACAAACTGGTGTTGATGGTCTTGTTCTTACAACAAAAGGTTTAGGCGACGATGACGACAAGATTGTTGACTACATAACAAAACTTTTAGACGTTGCTACTCTCCCTGTTTTTCTTTATGAATTCCCAGGCTTCAGACCACACTTAATGAGTGGTAAAGCATACGGCGAACTTGCTAAAACAGGCAAAATCTGGGGTATAAAAGATACAACAAGCACATTTGAAGGTATCAAAGATAAAATTGACAACAAATATGATTCAACAATCATTCAGGCAAATATGCCATTCCTTTGGGACTCTTATGTAGCAGGTGCTCGTGGTGTTATGGCTACACCTACATCTTGCGGTGGTGCATTCTTCCAGAGATTCCACGAAGCATTTGTTTCCGGTGATATGACTCTCGCCCAACAACGCTACAATGAAATTATTCTTCTTGATAACGCTATTGACAGTGGTTTCAACGCTTCTGCTAAAGAACTCATTAGACTTCAGGGTGTTGATACATTTAACTGGTACAACCGTACAGACACTACCCTTTCAAGTGCAAGACTTCGTTCACTCAAGTCTTTCCACGACTGGTGCGTTGCGAATGGATTAATGAAATAAGCGTAAATATTAAAAATCTCCGAGAATTTTAGTTCTCGGAGATTTTTGTTTTTAATCTTTGGTAAGCTCTTTAATATATCTCTTAAAGAACACAACGCCGTCGCCTAAAGCTGAAACAGGGATTCTTTCGTTTGTACCGTGAGTTGTTAAGAGAAGCTCTGTTGATACTGGGAATGGAGAATAACGATAAATGTTATCGCAAACTGGTTCATATTGACGTGAGTCTGTACCACCCATAACAAGATATGGAGCAATAATATTATCCTGGTCCATTGATTTGCAGATTTTAGCAATTGTTTTAAACGCTCTTGAATCTGTTGGAGAAATTTTTGAAGGGTTATTACCTTTTACTAATTTAACTTCCGCATCTTTACCAGCACATTTTTTAAGATGTGCTTCAACAGTTTCGATAGTTTGACCTGGCATAATTCTAAGGTTAACATTGATTGTAGCCTTTTGTGGAAGCACGTTTGGTGCTGGGCTACCACTTGCCATTGTTACAGCAGTTGTTGTTCTTGTCATACAAGCTGCTGGTGGAATCTGAATCATAATTTTTCTGATTAATGGTTTTAAGATTGGAACGTTACACATAACACATCTTACTGGGTAAGTTGTGTTTTTACCGATTTCAGTAAATAAAGCTGACATCATTGGTGTAATTTCTTCTTTAAACTGATTATTTTCGAGTTTGCAAATAATTTTTGCAAGTCTGCCTAAAGCTGTGTGTTTTGGTGGTTGTGATGAGTGACCACCTTTTGCAAATGTAGAAATTTCAAAGTCAACGTGACCTTTTTCAGCAACACCTACACCTGCTAATTTCTTATTGATAACGCCTTTAACGTTAACAGGAAGAATTGCGCCACCTTCGTCGATTACGCTATCGAGTTTAATACCCTTTTCTTTGAAATATTCCATAATGCAGTAAGCACCTGAGTGTCTACCCTCTGCCATTACCTCTTCGTTATGACCAAAGCAAAGGTAAACGTCTCTTTCAGGAACATAACCTTCTTCAAGAAGAGTTTCAACTGCTTCCATAACACCGATAAGGTGGTTTTTAATATCGAGAGCACCACGACCCCAAACGAAGCCATCTGCTACTGTACCGCTGAATGCTGGATAAGTCCAGTCTTCTTCTGTACCCTTTGAAACTGGAACAACGTCCTGGTGAGCGAGCATACAAATTGGCTCTTTTTCAGGGTGAGCACTCTTCCAATGGAAAACAAGGCTCTTTTTTGAAATAATTGTTTTTTCGAGTTTTGAATGAATAAGTGGATAAGCACTCTCTAAAAATGCATGAAATTCATCAAATTTTGACCAATCAACCAAATCATCATTGAAATTTGAAATTGTTGGAATCTGAATGGCTTTTGAAAGATTATTTATGTATCTTTCAACGTCTGCTTTTTCATCCGGATAGCCTTCCGCATCCTTCATTGGTTTTGCTTTGTAAGTTGTAGCAGCACGAAGCATACTTACACCTACACCTGCAGCTGCCGCAATACCTATGCCACCGGCTATCATTGAACCAATTGCCATAATAAACACACTCCTAAATATATTTTCCAATAAATTATAAATTAATTAAAACAAAGACATCTGGTCACTTTCTGGTAAATCACCAAAAGCGCCACATTTTCTTAAAATTTCAATTGTAGATTTACCCGCTCTTGCTCTATCTTCAAAATCTTCAATTGAAGAGAATTCTGGTCCACCGTCATTTCTTGCATTTGCAAGCTGCTCGGCAGCAGCATCACCTACACCAGGTAAAGCAGAGAATGGCATTCTTATTTTTCCATTTTCTGGTACGTAAGAATGAGCAGTAGATTTATAAATATCAATAGGTAAAAACTCAACACCTCGAGCCATTGCTTCGTGAACAATCATCATAATTGTCTGTCTGTCTTTTTCAACGTTTGAAGCTGTACCCTCTTTTACTTTTGCTTCAATTGATTTCAAAAGAATTTTAACAGCATCTTTACCCTTTGACATTGACTCTGCATCAACATCACCACCACGAACTGTGAGATATGCACAGTAATACTCAAGTTTATAATAAATCTTGAACCAGGCAAGTCTTAATGATGCAATAATATATGCAGCTGCGTGAGCTTTAGGGAACATATATTGAATTTTATCACAAGACTCAATATACCACTGTGGAACATTGTGAGATTTCATTATCTCTTTCATTTCTGGTGTTAAATACTTATTCTTTTTACGAACAGTTTCCATTATATTAAATGCATCTTTAGGCTCAAGACCACAGTGCATTAAATAAACCATGATACTGTCACGAGTACCAATAACTTCTGAAATTGTACAAGTACCAGCTTTAATAAGTTCCTGAGCATTACCAAGCCACACGTCAGTACCGTGAGAAAGACCTGCAATCTGAATTAAGTCTGCAAAGGTCTGTGGTCTTGCTTCTAAAAGCATTCCCTTAGTAAAATCAGTACCCATTTCAGGAATTGACAGTGTACCAGTAGGCCATAAAATATCTTCTTCTGTAACACCTAACGGCTCAGGTGAAGTACAAAGTTCATAAAGCTTCCTGTCACTTATATCAATCTCCATAACATCGACACCAGTTAAGTCATAAAGATGTTTATAAATTGTAGGAACATCGTGACCGAGCTCGTCGAGTTTTAAGAGAGTATCGTGCATAGAGTTAAAGTCAAAGTGAGTTGTAATAATACCCTTTGAGCTATCCTCGGCAGGATGCTGAACTGGTGTAAAGTCTTCAACGTCATAAACGTTAGGAACAACAACCATACCACCAGGGTGCTGACCTGTTGTTCTTTTAACGCCTGTGCAACCTAATGTAAGGCGGTCAATCTCGGCTTTTGTGTATGTAAGTCCACGCTCATCAAGATATTTTTTTACATAGCCATAAGCAGTTTTTTCAGCAACACCTGAAATAGTACCCGCTTTAAACACGTGAGTTTTACCGAACAAGTCCTCAGTAAATCTATGTGACTGGCTCTGATATTCACCAGCAAAGTTAAGGTCAATATCGGGTGATTTATCTCCGAAGAAGCCTAAGAAGGTTTCAAATGGAATTTCGTGACCATCTCGTACAAGCGGCTCACCACAATCAGGACAATTTTTCGGTGGCAAGTCAAAACCAGAACCAACTTCACCGTGCAAGAAAAATTCTGTGTAACGACATTTAGGGCAACGGTAATGTGGTTGAAGTGGGTTAACCTCTGAAATACCCGCCATAATTGCAACAAATGAAGAACCAACAGAACCACGGGAACCAACGTAATAACCACATTCTTCTGAATGTTTAACAAGAAGTCTTGCAATCATATAAAGACCTGCGAAGCCGTTCTTTATGATAGATTGAAGCTCTTTTTCAAGTCTTTCGGAAACAACCTCGGGTAAATCGTCACCGTACCATTCCTTTGCACGCTCCCAGCAACAGGCTGTTAAGTCCTCCTCCGCGCCCGGAATTACCGGGTTGAAGGTACCGTCAGGTATGGGAAGAATTCCCGGCTCAACCATATCGGCAATTAAGATACTGTTAGTAATAACAACCTCT
>JAZNUL010000039.1:0-8050 GCA_045592285.1 Acutalibacteraceae bacterium | reverse complement strand
ATGTTAGGTAACCCTAAATTCCAGCTGGAAGACAGCGACATTCCGTTTGTTTCAGGTCACAGTGTATCTGAACATTTACAATATTGTATTGATAAATATTGCCCTGGTGAATCACTTGAAAAAGCAAGAAACTTCTATTTTGAGCACACACACAGAGAAATGGAAGAAATTATGGCTGGCCGTGGTAAAGACGGTGCATTCACACCAACTGAAGGCGTTAAAGATTTCTTACTCGAATTAAAAGATATGGGTATTAAAATCGGTCTTGTTACATCAGGTCTTTACGAAAAGGCTTGGCCAGAAATTCTTTCTGCATTTAAAACTCTTGGTATGGGCGACCCTAAAGATTTTTATGATGCAATTATTTCTGCTGGCTTCCCATTAAGAAAAGGCTCAGTTGGTACATTAGGTGAGCTTTCCCCTAAACCACACCCATGGCTTTATTCAGAAACCTCTATTGTAGGTCTTGGTGAAGCTTTCGCTGACAGAAGTAAAGTAATCGGCATTGAAGACAGTGGTGCTGGTGCTTGCTCTGTAAGACTCGCTGGTTACACCACAATCGGTATTGCCGGTGGTAACATTGAATCAAGTGGTACTAAAGCGGTTTGCACTCACTTCTGTGATACATTCGCTGATATTATGAAAATTATTAAAGGATAAGGAGATAGTTATGGATAACAAAAAGAACGACCAAGTACAATGCCATTTTATATCTAACACCCACTGGGACAGAGAATGGCGTTTTAGTGCAAGAAGAACTCAATATATGCTCGGTTATATGCTTGATATGCTTCTTGATATTTTAGACAAAAACCCTGATTACAAGCATTTCCATTTAGACTCACAGACAATGCCTGTTCAGGATTACCTTGAAGTATATCCAGAAAAAAAAGAAAAGCTTCAGAAATACATAAAAGAGGGAAGAATTGCAGTTGGCCCTTGGTTCTGTCTTCCAGATGAATTCACTGTTGGTAGTGAAGCACTTATAAGAAACTTACTCTTAGGTCACAAAATAGGTAAAGAAATGGGCGGTATCAGTAAAACTGGTTACTCACCTTTCGGTTGGGGTCAGATTTCGCAGCTTCCACAGATTTATTCAGGCTTTGGTATTAACTTTGCATCATTCTATCGTGGTATAAACGAATACAAAGCACCTAAATCAGAATTCTTCTGGGAAAGTCCAGACGGAACTCGCATTTACGCTTCTCGTCTTGCAAAAAGACCAAGATATAACATCTGGTATGTTGTTCAGAGACCTGTTTATTTCAATCAGAAAGACGAAAACAACAGAGATATGCTCTGGAACGACAACAACGGTGTATTCAAATTCATTGACGGTGACTGGAAATTAGACTACCAATATGCTCACCCATTCTATGAATATCACAAAGAAAATGTAAAAGCTCGTGCAGAACAGGCTATGAAAGAACAGGATAACGACTGGACAACAAATCACCGTTTCTGGTCTATCGGTCACGACTCATCTTGCCCAGACGAAAGAGAAGTTCAACTTGTTAAAGACTTAAACGATGCACTTCCCAGTGCAAATGTATTCCACAGCACATTAAAAGAAATGGAACAAGGCATTATTGATAACTTCAAAGAAGACTGCCCTGTATTAAAGGGTGAAATGCGTGACCCATACACAAAGGGTAGCGTTAGTGAACTTTGCGGTTGGATTCTTTCTGCAAGAACTTACATTAAACAAAAAAACTTTGACACAGAAAGACGTCTTATAAACTACGCTGAACCACTTGCAGTATTCTCTGCTCTTTGCGGTGCACCATATCAACAAAATTTCATTGACCTTTCATATAACTATCTTCTTCAGAACCACGGTCACGATAGTATCGGCGCTTGTGGACGTGACGTTGTTTACGAGGATGTTATGTCACGTTACAGACAATCCCGTGAACTTTCAATGTGCGTTTATGAAAGAGCATTTATGGACGTTGCTGGTGATATTGACCTTTCTAAATGGGATAGAAACGATGTTGCAGTTGTTCTCTTTAACCCAGCACCATTCAAACGTAATGAAACAGTTAATTTAAGAGTTGAAATTCCTGCTGAATGGAAAGCAGACAGCTTCGAGATTACTGATGATAAAGGTAATGTTCTTAAATATCAGGTTATTTCTACAAATAAAGCAAATGCACAAATCATTCAGAACCCTAACGACACTGCTAACGTTCTTCACACAGAACAATATTATATTGCAGTTGAAGTTAAAAATGTTCCAGGTATGGGTTACACAACACTTAAAATCCGCCCACTTTACAACGTTCGTGCTACAACTCCTGTAACACTTGTTAAAACAACAAACGTTATGGAAAATGAGTTCTTAAAGGTTTCATTTAACCACAACGGTACTTACAACGTAATTGATAAAGAAACAGGTAAAGAATATAAAAACTTAGGCTACTTCAAAGACAGTGGTGAAATCGGCAACCCTTGGCAACATATTGCTCCTGAAATTGACGAGGTTTACACTACTCTCGGTGAGCAGGCAACTGTTTCTCGCATTTACGAAGGCGAATTTGAAACAAGCTACAGAATTAAAATGCGTTGGCTTCTTCCTGAAAAGAAAGCAGACGATGAAAAGACAAGAAGTGAACACAAGCTTCCTGTTGATATTGAGTCAATTGTTACATTAAGAAAAGGCTCAAGATATTTAGAGATTGAAACAACTATTAACAACCGTTGCGAAGACCACTACTTACAGGTTGCATTCCCAACTGGCATTAAAGCAACTCACGCTGATTCACAAGGTCAGTTTGACGTAGTTAGTAGACCAATCGCTGCTCCTGACTACTCACTTTATGATGAGCCACCAATGACAGAGCACCCAATGAACTCATTTGTAAGCATTACAGATGGCAAAAATGGTGTTGCACTTCTTAACACTGGTCTTAAGGCTTACGAAGCAGCAGACGATGAAGAAAACACAGTATTCCTTTCACTTCTTCGTGCTTACCCACTCAGAATCTGCGTTACTAAAGATATGCAGAACTACAACGATTGGGATAAAGGTTCACAGTGCATTGGTAAAAATACATTCCGTTATGCATTTATGCCACATAAGGGCAACTGGGAAGAAGGCAATGTATGGCAAGAAAGTGAACGCTTTAACCTCTACCTTGCAGCTGGTCAGATTGCTCCAACCAGTCACGGTAAAAATGCTACAACTCACTCATTCATTGAATTAAAGACAGAAAACCTTAACGTTTCTGCAGTTAAGAAGAGTGAAGATGGCGAGGGCTACATTGTTCGTCTCTTTAACCCATCTGACAAGACAGTTAAAAACTCAATTCGTCTCAACGGTGGTATTGCACCAATTACTGAAGTTCAATCTCCAGTAGAAAGACAAAAAGCAGAGTTCGAGTTACCACAGTACTCAGGCAAAAAATGGTCACAAGTTAAACTTGTTACACTTGAAGAGCTTGACGAAAAAGAACTCACTATTTCAGCAGACGGCTTTGTTGATTTTGAAATCACAGGCAAAAAGATTCTTACATTAAAGTTTATAGGCTAAAAATTTTCACCCAAGGAACCAGAATTCCTTGGGTGATTTTTTATTTTACAACTGCATATTTAAATATTTCTTGCGCTTCTTCTTTTGTGAAGCCGTAAACACTTATCGTAGAGCTTTTTCTTAAATCCTTCTTTGATTGAAATTCCAACAGATAAGTATTAAAATCCTCGGTAAATCTCGTCCAACCCCACGCAGAAAACTCATCATTTTCAGCTAAAAGATAATATTCTGAATTAGTTGCATAAGGCATAATGTGATTGAAGCAACCATAGTAAGCACAAGCTGTTGCGTAAGAATCATAAGAGTAGAAAAACTTTACTTCCGGTGGTGCTGTTTTTATTAAAGTTTTGCATACGTTTCTGTCGTAACCTAAAGCAACCTCGGTATTTACACCTAAATTCTCCAGACCTCGTTTTATAACCGACGGCAACATAAGGTATGACTCATACATATCCTTTAACACATTTTCATCTTCATCCCACGAAGGAATACTTTCTCGCTCCATATAATACACAGTGATTTTTTTACCATCTTCAAAGTCAAGCACTAAATCCTGCCCGTTATCGCTCACTTCATATTTGCCAAAGCTTTCGTTAATATACATATCAACCGCCTTGTGTGAGAAATTAGTTTTTCCTTTATTGCCAATTTCCCAGGTTTCATAATTCTCAGGATAATGAACACCTGAATCTTTAAACTGCTCTTCTGCTATGTAAAGCGGTGCTTTAAAAAATGCAACGATACCTACAACTATTATAACTGCAAGAATAATTGAAACTGTTTTAATTACTGCTATCTTTTTATCTTTACCAAACTTTTTATTCACCTTTTTAATTAACTCTTGTGAATTATCCTGTTGTGGTTTTACTTTTGGTTCGGTTTTAAGTGTTTCATATTCTTTGTTACAATCCTCGCAGATTTCAAGGTGGTTGCTTACAATTTCCGTGGTTTCTTTACTACAAAGTTCATCAATATAAAGTGGTAATAAATCTTTTATTAAAGAACAATTTATTTTACTCATCACTACTCATCCTTTCTTCTATTTGTTTTTTTGCTCTATAGTAAGTAACTCTCGCCCAGTTTTCTGTTTTCCCGAATACGTCTGCAATAGTCGAGTATGGCATATCACCCAAAGACTTCATATAAAAAACTTCTTTATAGGGTGTCTCTAATTTAACGGCTTCGGCTAAAATTCTTCTTACATTTTCGTCTTTAATAACATTTTCTTCAATGTTACTGTCTGCAACTAAATTGGGGTAATCTAAAATATTTTCGGTACTCTTTTTCCGTTTTAAATTCAAGAAAATATTTTTAGCGATACTACAAAGCCAGGTTTCTATTTTGCAGTCATTTTTGAATGTATCTATCTTTTTAATCGCATTATAAAACGTTTCTTGTGTAATATCTTCTGCTAAAGTTTCATTAAGACATAACGATAAAGCGTAGCTCTTTACATATTTATAATGCAGATTACACATTCTTTCGAGTTCATCCAAAGCCGTCACCCCTTTCAAAATTTATTTTACACTTCACATTCTCCCGCCCCCTTTTTGTGTTTTCAACTATTAGACACACAAAAATGGGATTTGTTACAAAAAATATTATAACATATTTTCTTTTAATATATTGTATTTTTATAAAAAAAAGAGTATATTTATTAGGTATATGATATTTTTTTGTAAATTGGTGGTGACGAAATGACTAAAAAGGAAAAAGCAGTAGAAATCTGTAAGCTTTTAAAGGTAGATTACCCTGACGCTATTTGTCAGTTAAATGCCCAGTCACCTTTTCAGTTACTCGTTGCAACAAGGCTTTCTGCACAGTGTACTGATGCAAGGGTTAATTTGGTTACTCCTGCTCTTTTCAAGAAATATCCGACTGAAAATGAATTATCACAAGCAAATATCGAAGATGTAGAAAAGCTGATTCATTCTTGTGGATTTTACAGGGCAAAGGCAAAAGATTTAGTCGGTATGGCAGAAATGGTTAAAACAAAATATAACGGAGTTTTACCTGACACTATTGAAGAATTAACTTTGCTCCCTGGTGTTGGCAGAAAAACAGCAAATTTAATTGTGGGTGACGTTTACAAAAAACCTGCAGTAGTCGCTGACACTCACGTTATAAGAATTACAAATCTTTTAGGTCTTGTAAACAGTAAAGACCCTAAAACTGTTGAATTGGAACTCAAAAAAATTCTTCCACCCGAAGAAAGCAACGATTTTTGTCACAGAATTGTTTTACACGGCAGAAAAATCTGCATAGCCAGAAGACCTAAATGTGACGAATGTATATTAAGTGGAATTTGTAAATACAACAAAGATAACAAGAAGGTTAAAGAATGATAAAAAAGATTACGGCACTCTCGCTCTCTTTAATAATGGTAGTAACACTTTTTTCTGGTTGCTCACTTTTTAAGAATGCAGAGTTTCATATAGGATTTATTGATGAAATAGAGTCTTTAGACCCACTAAAAGCCACGGGCGATGCTGAAACAATGTCTGCTGCTAACTGCTTTGAGGGACTTTTAAAATTCAATCAGAATGGCGAAATTGTGCTTTCTGGTGCTACAAAATATTCAATAAGTGGCGACGGCTTAACCTACACGTTTTCACTTAACCCAAAAGCAGTGTGGTATGTAGCAGAACTTAACGAAGGCATTTTAAACGGAACTGATTTTGACTCAAGAGTTACTGCACACGACTACGTTTACACTATAAAAAAGGTAATTAAAGAAAAACTCAAGGGCTACGAAAACTACTCTTATATAAGAGGTGTAAAAGAATATTATGAAGGCGTTGGCGACTTAGACTCAATTTTAGTTACTGCACTTGACGATTTTACGTTAGAGATTATTTTAGTGGAGCCTCACTCAGAAATTTTAAGCACGTTAGCAGAGAGCTCGGGTGCACCATCAAGCGAAAACTTTATGTCACTCGCAGAGGGTGTTTATGGTACAACTGCTTCTACAATTATCTGTAATGGACCTTATTATATAGCTGAGTGTAACAAAGGTAAAACGTTAGTATTAAAAAGAAACCCAAAATATAAAGGCAGAACAAGAGCCGAAAATGCACAAATTAGTTTTAAACTTGAAAAAGCACAAAAGAACGTTGTTGCGGGCTTTGCTTCTAACAGTTACGATATTCTTTTAACAGACAGTGCAAACAGAATTGAAAACCCTAATGGTAAAATTGCACCAGTTACAAATACTGTGTGGGGTATTGTTTCAAACTGTTCAAAAGAAATAATGAAAAACGAAAATTTAAGAAAGGCACTTCTTTCTTCTATTGATTACTCAGTTATTTCTACCCCAAGGTTTGCAACTGGTATTGCAACCGGTGTTGTAGCGCCAGACTACCTTGTTACAACAAGACATTACAACGTTTATTCAGTTGATAACGTTGGCTTTGACACAAGTGTTGACAAAGCAAATGAATATATGGTTTTAGCTTCAACACAAATTAAAGAAGCAATTAACCTTACAATTTACGTTCCAGACTCACTCGAAAACTCAATGAAAATAATATGTGATGGCTGGAAAGATTTATTTGGTTCAAACATTACTACAACCATTGTTACATTCAACGAAAACGACTACGAAACAGTAATTGAAGAAAATAATTATCACCTTGCTATTTTACCTATTGTTTCAGAATCTTCAACTGCAGTTTCAGTTTTAAGAAGCATTACTTCTGCACCTTGTAATTTTACAGATAACGCTTACGAATCACTCTTAAGAGCAGCCGAGGTTTCTTTAAAAGAGCAACAAAAAGCAACTGCTATTAATGAATGTGAAAAATACATAGTTTCAAGTGGCGTTGTTGTGCCTCTCTATTTAGCATCAAGCGATATTTACTTAAATGATGGGGTTACAGGTATTTATAACACGACTGCTAAAAACGCTATTTACTTTAACTTAGGAGATAAAAAGAGTGCAAACTAAAACAACTTTTCAAAAAATCTACTTTTATATTTCTCTTATAATTGTTCTTTCGCTATTTGTTTTAATCTTTTGCCTTTCTCACCAGAGCGGTGAAGAATCTACTATGACAAGTGGTTGGTTTACTTCCCTTTTAAATTTTATATTCCCGTTTGAGCTTACCGAGAATTTCGTAAGAACAATGGCACACTTTTCAGAATTTGCTTGTCTTTCATTCTTTATGAACAATTTATTTATTGCTTACAAAGAAAAACTTAAACCTGTTTTTGCTTGTGCATTATCATTTTTCTATGCAATAACCGATGAAATCCACCAGATTTTTGTACCTGGCAGAGCGTGTCAGTTTTTAGATATGATGGTAGATTTAGCGGGAATTATCTCAGGTTTTATTGTATATGCCGTAATTTACATATTGGTAAGAAAAACCGTTAAAAAATTCGGAATGCGTAATGCGTAATTCGGAATTAAAGGGTCTGCGACGCTATTAATTGAAAGTTTAAAGTTGAAAATTGAAAGTTAACGGGCAAAGCCGATTATAATTTGTTTGCTAAAAAATAAATTTATCCTATCATTTT
>JAZNUL010000038.1:0-6258 GCA_045592285.1 Acutalibacteraceae bacterium | reverse complement strand
GAAAACAGACTCAAAGAAAAAAGAAAATAAAAAGAAAAAATAATATAATTTATAATCAATTACAAATACTATAATTATATATTTTTTTAAAATCCGTTCACAATTTTTTCCATAATTTAGTCTATAATAATGACTACAGCTAATAACCAAACAAAGGGGTGTTTTTATGGCAACAGAAAAAATCCTTATAGTTGATGATGAAATAAATATTTGCGAGCTTTTAAGATTATATCTTGAAAAAGAGGGCTATGTTACCGAGGTTGTAAATGATGGCGCTAAAGCGTTAGAGGCATTTAACAGCTTCAATCCTGATATGGTTCTTTTAGATATTATGCTTCCGGGTCTTGACGGTTGGCAGATTTGCCGAGAAATAAGAAAAACTTCTCAGACACCTATTATAATGCTCACTGCAAAGGGCGAAGTGTTTGACAAGGTTTTAGGTCTTGAACTCGGAGCAGATGACTACGTTGTAAAACCATTTGAACCAAAAGAGGTTATTGCAAGAATAAAAGCAGTTTTAAGAAGAATTACTCCTGTTGTTACAACAGAAGACTCTTCAAACAAGGTTGTTACCTACGACAAGCTTTCTATTAACCTTACTAACTACGAGTTAAAAATAAACGGTGAATACGTTGATGCTCCACCAAAGGAATTAGAGCTTATTTACCACCTTGCAAGTAACCCTAACAGAGTTTATACCCGTGACCAGCTTTTAGATGAAGTATGGGGATTTGAATATTACGGAAACTCAAGAACTGTTGACGTTCACGTAAAGCGTTTGAGAGAAAAATTAGAAGGCGTTTCTGACCAATGGGAATTAAGAACTATCTGGGGCGTCGGCTATAAATTCGACACAAAATCATAATTATGTCAAATCTTATTTCTAAATTCAAAGGCAATAAGCGTAGCGCTTTTTTCCTTAAATATTTTGTTATCTTAGCGGCAATGATTGTCGCCGGATTCATTATTACAGGCTCTGCCCTTATGGTCTTTGTTTATAATTTTTCAAAGCAGGAAACTCTCCAGAATCTTTCAAAAAACTCTATAAATATTTCTAATATTGCACAAGAGATATTATGTTCAGATTTAGCGTTACACAATCCTGAGGCTACGGCACTTTTGTTTTATAACAACATAAAGCTCTCGTCAGATGCAAGTAACACAACAATTTTTATGTGTAATGATGAGGGTGACGTTATCGCTTGCGCTGACACAATGAAAAAGCCTTATGAAACAGTTACCGAGGCAGTTTGTGAAGAACATAAAAACTTTCACATACCCAAAGGCTACATTGTTAAAGCCGAAGAAATTGGCTATGCAGATTACACCACTTTAAGTGGTGCTTTCACAGAAACTCACGCTGTTGCAATTTCGCCTATAATGGTTGAAAATCAGTTGGTAGGCTTTACAGTCTGCACAAGTCCTGTTTCAGGCGAAATCACAACTTATTTCATAAAGCTTTTGACTTCATTTTTATCTGCAGCGGTTATTGCTCTTGTTATACTTACATTAGCACTTTTCTTCTTAGCAGATAAAATGACAAAGCCTGTAAGAGAGCTTGCTAATGCTGCAAGATGCTATTCTTCGGGTGACTTTTCATACAAAGTTCCAGAACCTACCGAGCAGAATGAAATGGCAGAGCTTATTATTGAATTCAATGCAATGGCAGATTCTCTTGAAGCACTTGAAAACTCAAGACGCAATTTCGTTTCGAGCGTTTCACACGAGTTTAAAACTCCAATGACAACAATCGGTGGATTTATTAACGGCATTTTAGATGGTACCATCCCTCCAGAGAAGCAAAACTATTATTTAGAGATAGTTTCATCTGAAGTTAAAAGACTTTCTAAAATGGTTAATGCAATGCTCAATATTTCGAGAATTGAAACAGGCAATCTTACGCTTAACATTGACCGTTTCAATATTTCAAATAATCTTTTAACCACCTTCTTAACCTTTGAACAGCTTATAACAGAAAAAAATATAACCGTCGAAGGTCTTGAAGAATTAGAAGCATTAATTGTTCCAGCAGACCAGTCGATGCTCGACCAGGTTATTTATAACTTAGTTGATAATGCGGTTAAATTTACAGATAATAATGGTACAATTAAAATCGAAACAAAACAGGATTCTCAGAGCTGTTATTTCTCTATACGTAATACAGGCTCAGGAATACCACCTGAACATATAAAGAATATATTTGACCGTTTCTACAAAGTAGATGGTTCAAGAAGTGCTGACACAAAAAGTACGGGTCTCGGGCTTCATTTAGTCAAAAAAATCGTAGAACTTCACGGTGGCAGAATCACTGTGAAAAGTGAAGAAAACAAGTTCACTGAATTTACAGTTAAATTACCAAAATAATTATTTATTCAATATTCTTCTGCTATTTTTAATGGCAGATTGGAGGCAGCTTTTTAATGGACGAATTTGTAAATCAAAACAACACACAACAACCTGAAAACACAAATGGCGGTAGCACTAACCCTACTACTCCGCCGCCACAACAAAATCCTTATTATCAGAATCAGGGATTTTCTCAGCAGAACGTTAACTATCAGGGTAATATGACTTACCCTACTTCACCTGCTGGTTATAACACTAATCAGCAATACAACCCACAACCACAATTTGGTACTGCTCAGGATTCACAGTATCAGCCACAAACTTTTAATACTTCACCTTATGAAAACCCTGTAAAAAAGAAACAATCAAAAACAGGTAAAAGTGTTTTTGCAATTCTTATAATTCTTTGTATTGCAGTTGCTTCAATTCTTATTGGTATTTCTATTTCAGGTGACGATGCACAATTTGGTAACGGTAGTTCATCTTCACAAAACAGCCAAAAAATCGAGGGAGCTACACCTGACGTAGAAAAATCACCTTATGAGGCAGAAGAATACTCAGGTAAAGGTTCTATGACACCTACACAGATTTATGATGCCGTAAAAGAAACCAACGTTGGTATTCTCGTTTACTACCAGAACCAACAGGCTGGTGAAGGCTCTGGTGTTATTGTTGGTGAAAAAGGTGGTTACACATATATTATAACTTGTGCTCACGTTATTGCTGACAAAGGCGTTGACGTTCAGGTTCAGTTCCACGATTCAACTGAATTGGATGCTGACATTGTTGGTGTTGACTCTAAAACAGATATAGGCGTTGTAAGAGTTAAGAAAACAGGCTTTAAAGCCGCTACCTTTGGTGATTCTGATTCACTTAAAGTTGGTACATCTGTTTACGCTATAGGTAACCCAGGTGGTACAGAGTTCTTTGGTTCATTCACAAATGGTATTGTTTCATCTCTTGACAGACCAATTGCTACTTCTTCTAACGGCTTCTACGATTTACCTTGCATTCAGCACACAGCTGCTATTAACCCTGGTAACTCTGGCGGTGCTTTAGTTAACGAGTTCGGTCAGGTTATAGGTATCAACTCTTCAAAAATTGCTGATACTGACTATGAAGGTATGGGCTTTGCAGTTCCATCTGAAAAAGTGCTTGAAGTCTACAACGAGATTATTGAACACGGTTACGTTACAAACAGACCAATGCTTGGTATTCAATATTATGCAGTTTCAAACGATTCAACTTATTCAGCTCTTGCTTGGAAAAACAATCTTCCTTATGGTTCAATAGTTATTGCAAGCATTGCAACAAACAGTAGTCTTAATGAAACAAATATCAAGGTTGGCGATATTATTACTGCAGTTAACGGCAAAAAACTTGATGATACTGCAATTCTTTTAGAAGCAATTGAAAATGCAAAGGTTGGCGACAAATTAACACTTACTGTTGTTCGTCTTAATAACGCTGGTACAGTGGCTTCTACATTTGATGCAGAAATCACTTTAGTTGAAGATAAAGGTAACACAGTTTACCAAGAACCCGTAACAGAGCAACAACAGCAACCATCTGCTGAAGATTACTTTGAACAGTTCCCGTTTAATCCTTTTGGATATTAAAAATTCGGTGTAGCAATTATGCACACCGAAACTAAGTTTGCTTTCAGCAAGTGAATTTGCCTAAGGCAGTGATGTTACTTCGTAATGATGTTTGCTTCGCAAATTATAAGTAGCAAACTTAACATCACTTTTGATACTTAATCAAAAACATCACTGTAATTTTTTACAACATCACTTCAAACTTTAGGTTGAAACATCACCCACAAAGGAATTAGATCCTTTGTGGGATTTTTTATTTTATTCCCAAACCTTCCATTATCCGTTTTAATTCGTTCCACTCATTAATAAGTTCTTGCAATTCTGCTTCACCCGATTGAGTAACAAAAAAATATTTTCTCGGTGGACCTTCTGTGCTTTTTTCTGAAGTACACTTTAAACAATCTTTTTGTTCAAGTCGTCTTAAAATCGAGTAAAAAGTACTTTCATTTACTTCTGGGAAAAACTCGTTCATTTTCTTTATAAGGTCATATCCATAAACAGATTTTTCGCTTCTTACTATCCAAAGAATACACATTTCGAGTATTCCTTTTTTTATTTGTGCATTCATTATTCTGTCACCTTTTTCAATTTTTTATTTAGTACAGCTATAATCACTATTTCTGCAACAAATATAGCAAGAAGTGTAAATAAATATGGGAAAATATACCATTCCATTGAGCTGATTGACGACAAAAACAGTTTTATTGCTGTAAAGGCGGTTACAGAAGCCAATGAACTGCAAAAAGAGAAGAAATAATCTGAACCTTTAATAAAGAACAAAACAAGAGCGACAATAGGGAAAACAGAAAACACAGTATATAACAATTCAATAAATAAACCGACATTTGCAAGATTTTCATATTCATAAGTATATATAAAACCCGACATAATCCAACCAATAAATGAGAGCATACCTATAATTACTATTGTGCTGAAAATAGCGTTTACCGTTTGGGAAGTTTTTCTGTTATTAGAAAATTTTGAAACGAACATCAATTTCTTAGACAATTGTGAATATATAAGAAATAAACCGACACCACCAAATATTATAATAAGTGCCGCAAGCATATAAAACGGAAAATTATAAGCCGTTGTAGACCACATATTAAAATAAACAAAAAACAACCAGAAACTGACAAACAAAACACTTGCAATAAAACCATTTCTCTTTGGAATTTCAAGTGATTTCATAACTTCTTTTGGTTTTTCAGTTTTCTGACTATCCACCATAAATCCAGAATAATCATCTAAAATCTCTTTCATTTCACTAAAACTCACTAATGGCAATAATCTGTAAGTAAGTTCAAGCATAAATTTATTCTTCATAAAATCAACCCCTTTATCTTTATGGGTACTGTGCAATAATCAGTACCCTGCATTTACATAATAGCACACTACTGTTTATTAGTCAATAGTGAATTTAGATATTAGTTGTTAGGGGTTGGAGGTTAGTAAAAAATCTATCATTTAAGCAAAACTTAAATGATAGATTTTTTAAATTTATATTAAAATCAACCCAAACAATAATCCACCTACAAAACCAGAGATATGCTCAAATGCAGTTGTTTTACCTACTAACATTCCGCCGATTGTGTAAACGGCAAGAACAATAAGTGCTATAAGCGGTACATTAGAGAACATAATCGTTCCGTTTTTTACAGCTAACATAACGAATACGGCAATAAGACCATAAATACCAGTTGAAGCACCCTCACCCTCTTGCAATTTATAAACAAATGCCATATATAAACCAGATATTAATACAGAACCACCAAAACAAATTGCAGTTTTTAGTAACCCCAGTTGCGATTCAACTGCATATCCGACGATAAGCATTGCAGTAATATTTGAAACAATGTGCCAAGTTCCAATATGGAGAAGTGACGACGACATCAGTCTCCACACCTGACCGCTTTTAATTTTCTTTTCTGATAGATGCAGAGCGTGATTTATGTAGCCTTTGTTGTGTCCCGACCACAGTTTTTCTTTAAGTGTTACTGCTTCTGTTTTGGGGATTACAATAAAGTTATCAAGTATGAAGATTACAAAAATTATTACGCAAAAAGTTATTGTAAATATTGGCATATTCTTTATTCTCCTTATAAGCCATATAAATTCATAATCTGCGAATAAAATTCTTTCTCATCTGCAAATGAAGAAAGTCCGCCAAACTGACTTAATGTACCTATAAGCGGAACATTTTCTAAAGCTGTACCTTTTAATTTTTCGGCTGTTGCTTCGGCGAATTTATCTGCAAATATTACTTTAATATCCCTGCCGAAATAACTTTCAATTTCGTAGTCAACAACATCTG
>JAZNUL010000037.1:0-16354 GCA_045592285.1 Acutalibacteraceae bacterium | reverse complement strand
GAATGTTACCATTACATTATGCCCCTATATTAAATTGGTGGACCATCAGGGACTCGAACCCCGGACCAACCGGTTATGAGCCGGTTGCTCTAACCAACTGAGCTAATGGTCCTTATCCCAGCAGGAACGCTTAACATTATATTTGAATTAGTACTATTTGTCAAGTGTTTTTTGAGATTAAATTATTAATTTTTAAAATTTGTTTTGTGATTTATATATTGAAAAAACATTGTGGTAGTTGTATAATGTTCCTATGTATGAATTAATCCAAAAGGAATGATAAATAATGCATAAAAAACTCGCTTTAACACCACCAATGGGGTGGAACAGTTGGGATTGTTACGGTGCTGCTGTTAACGAAGAACAGCTTCTTGCTAATGCCGATTATATGGCTGAACATTTAAAAGACTACGGCTGGGAATACGTTGTTTGTGATATTCAATGGTCAGAGCCAACAGCAAACAGCTTTTATTATCACTATTTTGCTCCACTTTGCATGGATGAATATTCACGTCTTATTCCATCGGTTGAACGTTTCCCTTCATCAGCAGGTGGCAAGGGCTTTAAGCCGATTGCAGATTATATTCATTCTCTCGGTCTTAAATTTGGTATTCATATTATGAGAGGTATTCCAAGACAGGCTGCTCACCAGCATACAAAAATCAAATGCGAGGGTGTTACTGCAAATGATATTGCAAAACCATCCTTTGTGTGTCTCTGGAATCCTGATATGTATGGTGTTGACCCTGATGCAAAGGGTGGGCAGGAATATTACGATTCTATTTTTGAACTCTATGCTTCATGGGGTGTTGACTACATAAAATGTGATGATATTGCAAATATTGAAATATTCCCACATAATCCTTATGCCGCAAGAAGAGAAATTGAAATGATAAGAAAAGCCATTGATAAATGTGGCAGAGATATGGTTCTTAGTCTTTCACCAGGTCCAGCACCTGTTGAAGAGCACGAGCATTTAGCAAAAAATGCTAATCTCTGGCGTATGACAGGCGATTTCTGGGATGAGTGGAGTAAACTTCACGCTATGTTTGAGCGTTGTTACGCTTGGCAAGAATACGTTCAGCCTGGCGCTTGGCCAGATTGTGATATGTTGCCTTTGGGTAGAATTCAGCTTACTGAAGAAAAAGCGGAATACAGAAACCGCTACACAAGATTTACACACGATGAGCAAATTACAATGATGACTTTGTGGGGTATATTCCGTTCACCACTTATGATGGGTGGCGAAATGCGAGAAAATGATGAATTCACACTCTCGCTTCTTCAGAACCGTGAGCTTATAGATATGCTTAAAAATTCAAGCGGTGCAAGACAATTCAAGCGTGAAGAAGTTGACGGTAAAGGTGAAATTATCTGGACTTCTAAGGGCGAAAAATGCAAATACGTTGCTCTCTTTAATACAGATGACAAAGAAAGAAAAATAAGCTTCAATGTCACTGATATTGCAGTCGGTGGCGCTGAATATATCATTTGGGATATGTGGGCACACAAAGAGTATACAGTTACAACTGACGAATTCTCTGCAAAGGTTAACCCACACGGTGCAAGACTTTTCAAAATTACAATAAAATAATCTGTTTTCTCTTGATTATTACTACTTAAAATTATATAATCTTTTAGATTGTGATGGTGGTTTTATGCTTAATAACAAAATCTGCCCTAATTACTCAGGTGACTATTATTGGGATTCTTACTGCAAAACTCTTGATATTGAACTTAAGCAATGTATAGATGAAGGTTTAAATATTGACGAGTTTAAAGCTGATTTTGAAAAGGCTATAAAAATGCCTTATTCAAAAGAACAAGCAGACCTTGCAGACGAGATTTTTGAAAAAATTATAAATGCTGAAATTAAAGCTAATTATAAATATAACGAGCCATCAGATTTAGAAGGTATAAAATCATTAAGAATGCCTTATAGTTATAAAAAAATCACGCTTGATGATAAGTTGCTTTATGAAAAAATTAAAGGTGCCTGGTACGGCAGAATTTGTGGTTGCCTTTTAGGTAAGCCATTAGAGGGAATTAAAACAAACGAGTTATATCCACTTCTTAAAGAAATAAATAATTATCCGTTATCACGCTATATTGTTTCAACTGAAATCACAGATGAAATGATTGAAAAATATGATTTCTATCTTCGCGATAAAGCGTGGGCAGACGTAATAGAATGTGCACCAGTCGATGATGACACAACTTACACTACGTTGTCACAAGTTTTAATTGAAAAGTATGGTCACGATTTTGAACCCAAAGACGTTGCAAAACTCTGGCTTCAGAGTCAACCGATTGAAAAATATTTTACGGCTGAAAAGGTAGCATACCGAAACTTTATAAATGGTTATGCACCACCGTATTCTGCAATGTATCAAAATCCTTATCGTGAGTGGATTGGTGCTCAGATTCGTGGTGACTACTTCGGTTACATCACACCAGGTAATAAAGAACTTGGTGCAGAGTACGCTTTTCGTGATGCTTCAATTTCACACACTAAAAATGGTATTTATGGTGAAATGTTTGCAAGTGCTATGATTTCTGCTGCCGCAGATGCCGAAAATGTTATTGACGTAATTAAAGCGGGACTTGCTGAAATTCCTTCAACCTCACGTCTTTATGAAGCAGTTTATGATATTATAAATAAATATGAAAACGGCGTAACAGAGGAAGAATGTATTTCATTCATACATAATAAATACGATGAATTTGACCCACACAATGGCGTTCATACAATTCCAAATGCCTTGATTGTTGTTATCGCTTTACTTTATGGTAGTGGCGATTTTGGTAAATCAATCTGCCTTGCAGTACAAATCGGCTATGACACAGACTGTAACGGCGCAACTGTCGGCTCTGTTTTAGGTATGTTAAACGGCTTTGGTTCAATTGGTGAAGAATGGGTTAAGCCTTTAAATAACAAGCTTGATACTGGTATTACTGGTATGGGCGTTGTAGAAATTTCTGATTTAGTAAATAAGACAATCTTACATATTAAAAGGTAAAATTATGGATTACGTTGATTACTTAATGATGTATAAAAAAGTGGAGCCAACTGAGTTTCCTACAGAGGTTAACGGCTTTACTTTCAGAAAATTTAATGGTAGTGAAAGTGATATTAAACTCTGGTTTGATATTTGCCGTTGTGGTATTATAAGGGATGATGAAACCTTAGAAAGTGCCTATAAAACACGTCTTATTGAGCATATTGGTTATAATCCTGACACTATTTATTTTGTGCTGGAAAATGGCGTTGAAATTGCCACAGTTACTGCTCTTACAGAAGAAAACGGCACAGGCTGGCTTCATATGGTCACTGCAAAGCCCGAAGCAAGAGGTAAAGGTGTAGCAAAATATCTTGTTGCAATTGCAGAAGCGGCTATTTACAAAAATGGAATGAAAAGAATTCTTTTGCATACTAAAGAATTTCGTGCAGTTGCCATTAAAGCATATTTAAGGGCAGGGTACAAGCCTGTTCTTTATACAGATGAAATGGAAGAGCGTTGGTACACATTCCTTTCAGAGCACGGTTATTCAGGAATTGATGCTGTCGATGAAGATGGCAATTTTATAAAAAAATTAAATTGATAAACATTTAAAGGAGTTATAAAAATGAGTCAGTTAAAATTATATAAAACACTCAATGAGCCTTGCGAATTTCCAACCGATTTAGGTGGATTTGAATATAGAAGTTATAATGGTTCAGTAGAAGACAGAGCAGCTTGGGCAGAAATTTGCAAAAATGGTTTAGTTGGCGATGATGCTGACGCTACACGCTTCATAGAAGTTATTGAAGAAGCAGATGGCTACAAACCCGAAAACGTATTCTTTATTACAGAAAACGGCAACCCTGTTGCTACAATTACAGCACTCGTTCAGGAGAATGGTCGTGGCTGGGTGCATATGGTTTCTGTTCATAAAGATAGCCGTGGCAAAGGTCTTGGCAATTTCCTTAATCAAATCGCTTTAGCAGCACTTTCAAAAGCTAATTGCACTTACGTTGGTCTTACAACAGATGAATTCAGAGTTCCAGCAGTTAAATCTTATTTAAGAGCAGGCTTCAGACCAGTTCTTTATGAAGAAGATATGGAAGCTCGTTGGCTTTTCTGGCTTAATCGTTACGGCTATATGAATATTGATTGTTATGATAATGACAACAAATTCGTTAAAAATCTTTGCACAGTAGAGAAAAAAGATAAATTAAAAGTCGGTGTTTTCGGTCTTAGACGTGGTACCGCTATTGCTGAACCAGCAGTTTTAAGTGAAAAAGGTTATATTCACGCTGTTTGTGACTATGATGAAACTACATATGAATTAGTTGAAAAATGCACTTGTGAAGATACAAAGTATTTTAAAGAATTCGATGAATTCATTGAAAGTGGTTTAGACGTAGTTATTTTAGCAAACTACTTTAATGAACACGCAAAATACGCTATTAAAGCACTCGAAATGGGTATTCACGTGTATTCTGAAACACTTCCTGCAGTAACTTTAGCTGATTGTGTTAAATTATGCCGTGCTGCTGAAAAGAGTAAGGCAAAATATATGATTGCTGAAAACTGTGCTTACTTTGGTACAGTTAGAAAAATGGAAGAAATCTATAAAAATAAAACTCTCGGTGGTGCAGTTTACTGCGAGGGCGAGTATGTTCACCCAATGCCACACGATGGCTATAAGGTAATTACACCTGATGCAAAGCACTGGCGTGCACTTATGCCATCTGGATACTATTCAACTCACGCTTTAGCACCAATTATGCAAATTACAGGTGAAGTTCCTGTTGCTGTTAATGCTCTTAGCATTTATAGTGATGAGGTTCGCATTGAACGTGAAGAAGAACCAACAAAAGACGTTGCTTCAATTATGCTTTGCACAATGAGTAATGGTTCAATTGCTCGTGTTACTGGTTGGTGTAAATTTGGTGGTCACGGTCTTTGGTATCGTATGAACTGCGGCAAGGGTAGCCTTGAGAGTGTTCGTGGTGATGACTACAAAGTTCGTCTTTTCTATAACGATTGGGAAATTCCAGAGGGAATGGAGCAAGAAACATTCTATGATGCAGAATATCCATTCGATAAAGACAGAGCAAGTCAAAGCGGTCACTTTGGTGGCGATTATTACGCTATTTATGACTTCCTTGATTGTGTTCAGAATGACAGAGAGCCATTCTTAGATGTTTACAAATCAGCTGCTATGACTGCAACAGCAATTTTCGGCTGGCGTAGTAGCCTTAATGAGGGTATTCAATACAGAATTCCAGATTTTAAGAACGAAGCAGAAAGAGCAGTTTATGAAAATGACACCTGGTCACCATTCCCAGATGAAAATGGTGAAACAAATTTCCCGTGTACCAAATATCAATTAGGTGATTATAATATCGAGTTTTAATTTACTTATCCCCATCAGCAATTGTTGGTGGGGATATAAATTTGCATTTTTTACCAATTTGTAGTAAAATACACACACTCTATTAAAAAAAGGTGAAAAAATGAAACGAATTTTACTCTCTATAATTTCGTTGCTACTTGTTGTTACAATGCTTTCTTCTTGTAGTGGCAGAAAAATTTTAAGAACAAAAGAGATTACAGATGTTATATCTTCAACAAATGTTGTTTTGTATGATTTTGTTTCTGAAAACGAAGAATATGAAAATTACCTTAACGTGTTTGAGCCGTCATTCAGAACACCAGGACTTTTAGAAGGTATTATTCCACAAGGCATTTGCTATAACTTTGATAAAAACTGGATTATTATAAGCGGTTATTATGAAGATAGTAAGTTCCCGTCAATGCTTATGATTTTAGATGCAGAAAATGGTGCATTTATAAAAGCGGTAAAACTCCAGAACGTAGATGGTTCAATGTATTTTGGTCACGCTGGTGGTGTGGCTTCTTCTGGTAGTTATATTTTTGTAACAAGCGATTATTCAGCACGTACTATTGCAATAGATACTTTAGAAAAGGCACAAGATGGTGCAACAGTTCGCTTTGCTTCTGATTTTAAACTCAACACAAAAGGCTCATTTGCTAACGTTTATAGTGAAATTTTATGGGTGGGCGACTTTGTAGAAAGCGCTGACGAAGCTCGCAAAGAATCAAAGTGGGTTACAACTATAAATTCTGGCGAAACCTTCTATGCTTATTGTGAAGGCTATAATCTTAAAGACGGTCTCCCCAAGATTGAAAAAATCAATTCTACTCACGATGGCTACGTGCCAGATATTATGCTTGCAATTCCAGAACAAGTGCAGGGTATGACACGTACACTTTCGGGTGGCTTTATTTTCAGCACAAGCTATGGGCGAAAAAATGACTCTGTAATAAAAGTGTTTAACGACGTTACAGAAGGCGATAGGGTAGATACAGTTACAATAGATGGTAATAAAATTAACCTGTATGCTTGTGATGAATTAGATATGAAAACTTCATACATCGCTCCACCAATGAGTCAGGGCGTAGAAAGTGTTAATGGCACAATTTTCTTGCTCTTTGAATCAGGTGCTTCAAAGTATAGAAGTGGTGGCGGTAAGAATCCGGTTGATACTTTGTTTAAGGCGGAGCTTACCAGATATTAGTTGTTAGGTTTTAGGTATTAGAAATCGAGAATATTCTAATCATCTAATTGAATTGAAGTAAAAAAAGCAGTTGCAATTTTGTAACTGCTTTTTTCGTGTATTTGACCAAAAAATAAATATCGAAAAAGTGCATTTTGCACAATACTCTAAACTCACTTTTTACCTATTGACTTTTTTAAAATCAAGTACTATTATATTGCAGGTTTATATAAAACGATGTGCGGAAAGAGATGTTTAAATGTCAGTAATAGTAAAAGAAGTTCCAAGGTTCTGTAAGAAAAATGTTGTTTTAGTTATTGCTCTTTTAGCGGCGTTAATTACTACAATAATTGTTCCGGTAGATAAAAATTACATAGGTTATTTTGATTTTAAAACACTTACTTGCCTTTTCTGCGTTTTAGCAGTTGTTTGTGCTCTTAAAAATATAAATTTCTTTTATATGTTAGCTGAACAGATTGTAAAACTTTTTAAAAATGCCAGATTTGCTATATTAGCACTTATATATATTACTTTTATTGGTTCTATGTTAATTGCAAACGATATGGCACTTTTAACGTTTTTACCACTTGGTTGCTTTGTGTTAAAAACAACAGGTAAAAAGAAATATATGGCGTTTACTTTCATAATGCAGAATATTGCCGCTAATTTGGGTGGTATGTTAACACCTTTCGGTAATCCACAAAACTTGTTTTTATATTCAAAATTCAATATACCAACAGGCGAGTTTATGCTTACAATGTTGCCAACATTTATTTTGTCAATCGCAATTATTACTGCTTGTTGCTTCATTTTTGTAAAAAAAGAGCCACTCGAATTAGAGGGCGAAGAAATGCACGTAAGTAAAACGAGAACTGCAATTTATTTAGTTCTTTTCACTTATTCAATTCTCATTGTGTTCCGCTTTATTCCTTATTGGACTGGTCTTGTTATAATTCCAACTTCACTTTTAATTTTAGATAAAAAAGCACTTAAAATGGTAGATTACCCGTTACTTTTAACATTCTGTGCTTTCTTTGTTTTCTCGGGAAATATGGCAAGAATAGATGCCGTTAAAGAATTGTTTCAGTTCTTACTCGATAAAAGCACACTTCTTTTCAGTATTTTCTCTTGTCAGTTTATAAGTAACGTTCCATCAGCAATTCTTCTTTCACAATTTACAACAGAATATAAAGATTTACTCTTAGGTGTAAATATTGGTGGTGTCGGCACGTTAATCGCTTCACTTGCAAGTTTAATTACTTTAAGAGAATACTCAAAAAACAACCCTGGTAAAACAAAGAAATATATATTGATGTTTACTGCCTTCAACTTCGGCTTCTTAGCAGTGTTAACTGGGTTTCAATATCTTGTAAAATAAAAAATGCAGAGCAAAAATGCTCTGCTATTTTTTTATTTCATATACTCTTCAATTCCGCCGAACTCGTCCATCATTGCCATAATTATGTAAAGTCTTGGAATGTGGAATGGACCTTTGAAAATGTTGCCCTTCAAGGTGTTAGAAACTGTGTTATCGTAATGAAGGTAGCCATACCATTCACCATCTTCATTATCAACAAAATATTTTTCGCAATAAGCTTTAAATTCTTCGTAGAGCTTTAAATATTTTTCTTCTTTAAATACTGTGTAAGCAAGTCTTAATGCAATCATTGTTTCACATTGTGGCCACCAGAGTTTCATATCCCATTCAAGCTGAACAGGTGGTTTGCCGTCTAAATCTGTAAAAGCAATAATACCAAAATGCTCTTTATCAATTCCTAACGGTAGTGTAATATCAATAATTTTCTTCGCAACAGATATTGCTTCATCATTTTTGGTAACAATACCTTCAGCTAAAATAAACCATGCTGCTTCAAGAGAGTGACCAGGATTAACAATTCTGCCATTAGGTGAGTCAATAAATTTACCATCTACACTAACGCTTTCAAGTAATGCTCTTTCGGTTAAATAACCGCCGTGTAATATTTCATCTAAGCAATCCTTTGCAATAGCGTTATATTTATCATAAAGATTAGGGACACTTCTTAAAACCTGTGCAGTAGCAAGCATAATCATAACAGGTGAGAGTGCCTTTGTCTGCTGGTTTTCTGGGTTGATTTTAGGTGGATTTTTTCTTATACCCTTAAAGCATTCTAAAGCAACGTTAAAATATTTTTCAGCACTATCTAAAACTTCTTTGTCGCCAGTCGCTTTGTAAAGCTCTGCGCAACCAATAGCAGCAAATGTTTCAGAGAAATAATATCTTCTCTTTTGTAATTCTCTGCCGTCTTCTGTTACTGTGAAGAACATTCTGCCATCTGTATCAGTGCATTTTTCTAAGAATTTATAAATGTTTTTAGCAGCGTTTAAATATTCTTCATTCTTTTCAATGCAGTTATACGCTTTAGAGAATACCCACAAAGCTCTTCCTTGAAACCATACGCTTTTATCTGTGCCGTAAATATTACCTTTTTTATCAAGGCAGGTGTAGATACCACCATTTTTATAATCAATAGCATCCTTTAACCAGAAAGGTAAAATGTTGTTTACTAAATCACTTCTGTAATTCATTTTAAACACTCCTTATTTTAATATCTGCTTTTTCTTCTATTTTAAATTCATTAAAATATTTGTTTTCTTTTGGAATCCATTCGTTAATGAATTTTTTTAGCATTTCTTCGCCATTACGCTTTAAAATTCTTTCTCTTTGAGTTTCTTCCTGGGCTTTTAAAAAGATTTTAAAATCAGCGTAATTTTCAAAATATGGGTGACTTGAATATGCACCCTCAATTATGATGACTTTTTTATTCATCAAAAATCTGTTTTTGTTAAACTCATTTTTTGAACAGTCAAACGCTTTATAAGTAATTACAGTTGGCTTTCTCAAGTTTTCTATTACTTCTTCTTTCAGACGTTCATAGTGAATGTTTCCACCAGTTTCAGTGAGCCTTTTTTCTGTTCTCATTTCTTGTGGCAAGAAGAAATCATCACAATGAACTATCTCTGCATTTAAGATATTAGCTAAATTCTCTGCTAATGTAGATTTGCCGGAAGCAGAATTGCCATCAATAGAAATAATGATATGCTTTTTCTCAAAATCAAGATTTCTTAAAGCAATTACAGCCTCAACTAATTCTTTGTATTTTTTACTTATAACTCTGTAAGATGGGGAATAGTTTTGTTTATAGACTTCGCTATGATTTATAGGTTTAAAACCATTTTTAGCAAAAGCATTTGTTTCGTCGCGAACTCTCTCAATATCAAAAGGTATCTCGTTATTCTGTGCCATAACTACCAAGAGACCAAACTTCACAACCAGTTTTTCGTTTGTGCCACAAAACTCATTTGCAGAATTAACAATTATTTTGTTTATGTAGTTTAAATCAGTTCCTACTGGAATTGCCTTTAAATTAAGTCTTAAAGCACCTTCACCAATATCCTCAAACAATTCTTCACTTTCATCGTAGTTAATATTGTTGATTTCAGTTGAAAGTGATTTGAAGCATTCTATTTCATTTTCTGCTAAATGTTTAGGGCCAAATTCATTCTGATAAAGCATTTTTAAAATATCCTGAAGCTCTGCTTTGGGGTATTTTTTAATATGCTCAATAACAGTCCGTTTTAATTTATCAGTCAATTACTTTACCTTCTTTTTTCTTTCTGTGTTCAATACTTTTTAGGTTTTCCTTGAATTCTTTTGCAATCCATACGAAAGATAATCCCCAGGCACCTAAGATAGCAATAACAACGTCAATTCTACCCATAGGGATTGATGCAACTATAGTATAAAAAAGCGTATCATCAATTCTCATTATTAAAAAGAACCAGAGGATAACAATAAATAATCTTGCGAATGGCAAAATAACTGCAACAGACCAGCAAAGGCAGGCAATTTGTGGTGCCCAGTATTTTGGTGCTTTCCACATCATAGCAACATATTTATTGGGGTCACCGAATGAAATATATGAAAGATATCTTTTTAAATCTGTTTCTTTTGTAATAGGTCTTTTGTAACCAATAAAACCATAATAAGAAATTAAAACATAAAATGCAAATGTTATAAGATTAAGGGTAATAAGTCCGCCCCAATCAAAAAATACAACATTATATAATGGGTTGCCTTCAAGTGCTAAATTTGGTGTACCAAGGTAGGTAAAATATAAATCAAGCACTGTGACAACGAGATATGCAAAGCACGAGTAGAAAAAGCCTTCTTTGTTATTTGTTTTCATATTTACGCCTCTTTTATTATTTAATCACACATCCTTTCTATTTTACCAAAATTCAGTTAAAAAATCAATAATCACATTACCATAAAAGTTCACATATATTGGTAATAGCGAAGTGAGGTTGTGATACAAAATGACTAATTTACTTAATTTGAAACCTGGCGAAAAAGGTTTTGTTTTACGGGTAGAAGCAGAAATGAGTCTGAAGCAACGATTAAGAGATATAGGATTTATAAAAGGATCAGAAGTGACAATGCTTCATAGTAGTCCAACTGGAGACCCAAGAGCATATAAATTAAAAAACACAGTAATTGCATTAAGAAACACAGATGCAAAAAATATAATAATCTCAAAACAAAGTGATAATTATGGGTGAAATAATAAAAATTGCACTTTCAGGAAATCCAAACGTAGGAAAGAGTACAGTTTTTAATGCTCTTACAGGGCTTAAACAACACACTGGTAACTGGACTGGAAAAACCGTAGATATAGCATCAGGTGAATATGAATATAAAGAAAAAATTTACACAATAATTGACGTTCCAGGTACTTATTCATTAACCCCTCATTCAAAAGAAGAATGTGTTTCAAGAGATTTTTTGTGCTTTAGTGAATACGATAAAATTTTGGTTGTGTGTGATGCAACTTCTTTAGAACGGAATTTATATTTTATTGAACAGGTAAAAGAATTAGAAAAAGAAATAGTAGTTGCAGTAAATCTTTTAGACGAAGCAAAAAAGAAAGGTATCAGTATAAATCTTGATTTGTTAAGCTACGAATTAGGCGTAACAGTAATAGGATTGGAAGCTCGAAATAATATAGGAATAGAAGAATTAAAATGTGTATTAAGTGGAAAAAGTAAAAAACAAATTAAACCTATTAAATACCAAAAAGAAGTTGAAGATGCTTTGGAAATAGTTTTTTCAACAATTTTTAAATATAATTTTGATGGTTTAAGTAAGCGTTGGCTGAGTCTCAGGCTTCTTGATGGTGATAATGAATTCTTTGAATCTCTGAAAGAATATATGGGCTACGATATAAGAGAAAACGTAAGTGTTATGAAATCAGTTGATAAAGCTTATAATTACCTTAATGAAAAGGGAATTGATAAAGAAGAACTTTCGGAGCTTATAACAGAGTGTTTATATAATAAAGCAGAAAATATAATTGAAAAAGTTGTTTTGTGTTGTGAGACAAAAAAAGATTGCAGAGATTTAAAAATTGATAAGTTTATTACTGGTAAAGGTACTTCGTATTTAGTTCTGCTTTTAACGTTGTTTTCAATATTTTATATTACAATAGTCGGCGCAAATATTCCGTCAGAACTTCTTATGAAAACTTTTAACTTTTTTGAAGTTTATATTTATAATATGCTTAACAATCTGGGTGTCAGTGTTTTTATCAATGATATGCTCGTTTTGGGTGGCTTCAGAGTTCTCGGCTGGGTAGTGTCAGTAATGCTTCCACCAATGGCAATATTCTTTCCACTTTTCACAATTTTAGAGGATTTGGGATTTTTACCAAGAATAGCTTACGTGCTCGACAGTAAATTTCAAAAAGCTAATTCAAGCGGAAAGCAATCGTTAACAATATGTATGGGGTACGGCTGTAACTGTGTTGGTGTTACAGGGGCGAGGATTATAGATTCAAAAAGAGAAAGACTTGTGGCAATTCTTACAAATAGCTTAACCCCGTGCAACGGCAGATTTCCTGCAATAATTAAGCTTATTTCAATATTTTTTGTTGTTGGTGTGCCATTAGGAAACGCTATTTTGTCATCACTACTGTTGTCAGCAGTGATTGTAATAAGTATTATGGTAACTTTAATTCTTTCAAATCTTCTTTCAAAAACAGTATTAAAAGGTGAAAATTCGCATTATATATTAGAATTACCTCCATACAGAAAACCTCAGTTTACTAAAGTAATAACACGTTCAGTTTTAGAAAGAACGTTGTCAGTTTTAGGCAGAGCAGTTGTGGTAGCGTTTCCTGCAGGTATTGTAATATGGCTTTTACTGAATTTAAGTGAAAAAGCAATTATTAATAATCTTGTTTCATTTTTATCACCTTTAGGTAACGTTATGGGGTTGGATGGAAAAATACTCACATCATTTTTATTAGGACTTCCAGCAAATGAAATTGTTCTTCCTATCTGCTTGATGCTTTATTCAGAGGGGAATGAACTTGTTTCAATAGAAAGCAGAGAGGTTATTGCAGAGATATTAGTTAATAATTTCTGGACAATTAAAACAGCAGTTTCGTTTATTCTGTTTTCTCTTTTCCATTTTCCGTGTGCTACAACGCTTATTACTGTATATAAAGAAACAAAAAGTGCTAAGTGGCTTTTTCTTTCATTTTTGCTTCCGACACTTACGGGAGTAGTGATTTGTACTATTTTTAATGTTGTTTATGAATTTTTAGAATACATTTTCTGAAATTTAAAATATTTTCAAATAAATTTAAAAAAACACTTGCTTTTTTCCTCAGTTTATGATAATATTCTCGTGCTAATGTGTATTAAAACTTTTAAAGTTGTTTAAAGAGGTGACAATAAATGAAAGAAGGACTTCATCCAAACTACGCTCCAACACAGGTTAAATGTGCTTGTGGCGCTGTAATTGAAACTGCTTCAACAAAGAGTGATATGCGTGTTGATATCTGCTCAAACTGCCATCCATTCTTCACAGGTAAACAAAAACTTGTTGATACAGGCGGACGTGTTGACAGATTCAATAAGAAATACAACCTTTCAAAATAAGTTGTATATTGTGTTACTAAATCAGGCGGTGAGTTATCACCGCCTTTTAGTATTTTAAATGGAATTAACTTTATAAAGGTGGTGTAATCGTGTCAGAAACTTATAAAACGTTAAAAAAATATGCCGAAACTGAATATATAATTAAAAAATCAAAGTTCTTAAGTTACTCGAAACCAGTTAAAACAGAAGAAGAAGCACAGGAGTTTATTGCTTCTATTAAACAAAAGCATTGGGATGCAACTCACAATGTTTACGCTTATTGCATCAGAGAGGGTAATATAAAACGCTTTTCTGACGATGGTGAGCCACAGGGAACTGCAGGTATGCCGACACTTAACGTGCTTATAAAAGAAGATATAACCGATTGTGTAGTTGTTGTAACACGTTATTTTGGTGGTATTCTTTTAGGTGGCGGTGGTCTGGTACGAGCTTATTCACATTCTGCAAAATTAGGTGTGGATGAATCAAAGATTATTACTTTGATGCCGTGGACTGTTTATAAAGTTTCCACAGATTACACTTTTTATAATAAGCTTGATTCTTTAGTACGTGATTTAGGTGGCGTAATAGAAAATTCAGATTTCTCAGAAAATGTAACCTTAGAATTTCGTTTGAAAAAAGAAATGGAAAATAAACTTTTTAAAGAATGTGCCGATTTGACTAATGGCAAGGTTACACCAGAAGAATGTGGAACAGTTATAGCAGAAGGTTGATTTTTAGCGAAATTTTAGATTTTTTAAGAAATTTTTAAAAAAATTAAAATTTTTAAAGGGAAAAAAGAAAATTGGGCGTATTATATTAAAGTAACGTATTTTTAGGTAGGTGATATTCGTGTCAGATGAAATAAGATTAAGAACTTTAGAAAGAGAAAAAAGAGAACTCTCTCAATATGCATTTCTTTGTGCTAATACTAAAGGTAGACTTGTTTTAGAAGACGAATGTCCCGTAAGAACTGCCTTTCAGAGAGACAGAGACAGAATTTTACATTCTTCTGCATTCAGACGTTTAAAAGATAAAACTCAGGTGTTTTTAGCACCAGATAACGTTCATTTAAGAACACGTCTTACTCACACTTTAGAGGTAAGCCAGATTGCAAGAACAATTGCCCGTTCACTTTCTCTTAATGAAGATTTAACTGAGGCTATTGCTTTAGGTCACGATTTGGGACACACTCCATTTGGTCACGCTGGTGAAAGAGCGTTAAATGAGGTGTATCCTAAAGGCTTTACACATTTTGAACAGAGTGTAAGAGTTGTAGATTGCTTAGAGCGTGATGGTAAAGGTCTTAATTTAACAGAAGAAGTACGTGATGGCATTCTTTGTCACACCAAAGGTCCTGAAGCAAAAACGCTTGAAGGCAGAATTATAAAATTAGCCGATAAAATAGCATATATTAATCACGATATCGATGATGCTGAAAGAGCTAACGTATTATCAGAAGATGATATTCCATTGGAAATCAGAATGACAGTCGGCTTCAGTAAATCTGAAAGAATTAATAACTTCGTTATGTCTGTTATTGAAAATACAGTCGATGATGTTAAAATGTCAGACGAAGTTCAAGAGGCTTTTAATGAGCTTCACAGCTTTATGTTTAAAAACGTTTATACAAATCCAGTTTGTAAAAGTGAAGAATTCAGAGCGGAAGATATGATTAAACAGCTTTATAAATACTTCTCATTCTATCCAGATAAAATGCCTGAATTCTATTATGAAATTGCCAAAAAAGAGGGTTCAGAAAGAGCCGCATGTGACTTTATTTCGGGTATGACAGATGCATATTCAATTAAAATCTTTACCGATTTGTTTGTTCCAAAGACTTGGAGTGTATAGTGAAAAGTGAAGAGTGAATAGTGAAAAAAGTGTGAAAGGGGGAAGGTGAATGGCAGTCAGATTATCTGACGATTTTTTAGAGCAGATTCGTGACAGAAATGATATTGAGTCTGTAATTTCAAGTTATGTTGAACTAAAAAGACGTGGCAGAAATCTCACAGGGCTTTGTCCTTTTCATAATGAAAAAACGCCATCATTTACAGTTTACCCCGAAACTTCTTCATATTATTGCTTTGGTTGTCACGTCGGTGGCGACGTAATTACATTTATAAGAAATATTGAAAATTTAGATTATATAGATGCAGTTAAATTTTTAGCTGACAGAAGTGGCATTAAAATGCCAGACGAAAAATTTGACGACACAGTTCACGAAAAACGAAAATTAACTTACGAAATGAATCGCGCTGCGGCAAAGTTTTTCCACGAAACTCTTATGAGTGATAAGGGTAAAACTCAGCGTGAGTATTTTATAAAACGTGGGCTTACTAAAAACGATATTACACGTTTTGGTTTAGGTGCCGCACCAGATGACTGGCACGCTCTTACAAATCACCTTGTTTCACAGGGCTTCAGTAAAGACGATTTAGTGAGAGCCGATTTAGTTAAGCTTTCAGAAAAGAACGGCAAAAAGAATTATTACGATAATTTCAGAAACAGAGCAATTTTCCCTGTTATAGATTTACGGGGCAATGTGGTTGCTTTTGGTGGCAGAGTTTTAGATGACTCTAAACCTAAATATATAAATACTGGTGACACACCTGTTTATAAAAAGGGTAGAGAGCTGTTTGCTTTAAACCTTGCAAAAAATGGTAATAATGGTAAACTCATTCTTTGTGAAGGTTATATGGACGTTATTACGCTTCATAGATTCGGTTTTACTAATGCCGTTGCAGGTCTTGGTACTGCTTTGACACCAGAACAGGTTACTTTAATTTCACGCTATGCAGAAGAAGTTTACCTTTGTTATGA
>JAZNUL010000036.1:0-9760 GCA_045592285.1 Acutalibacteraceae bacterium | reverse complement strand
GTACCTTCAAAATAATTTGAATAATAATGGTTAAGTTCTTCAGCTGAAACTGGATTGTTATATTTTTTATTAAGAAGAATTAATTCATAATTACTTTTTACTTCTTTTGTATCCCATAATTTTAATACTTCTTTTGAAGTTTCTTCGCTCAAATAAAAGTAATTTCTTCTTATAGTAGAGCCATCTTTCAAATGATACTCAATTTTCAAACCGTCATTCGTTTCTTTTTCTTCGTTTTCTATTGCTGATGAATGTAATTTCTGTAAAAATTCAATATCTTCTTTTTCGCTTAAAGTAATTTCGGGGGCTTTGCACTCTAAAACGCCGTCGCTATAAGTATTCGTTCCCAAAATTTCATATTGTGTCGGAGCGATAATGTATGGTGTATATATGTCGACTGATTCTATTTCTTCGCTATCTGGTAATCTGTTTGTGTAACCAAAGCAACCAGTTGCAGAAATAATAGTTGTCAATAAAAATACTACAACAATAATAGCTGGAGTAATTAACTTGTTTTTAAAATTCTTGAGTTTTCTTGTTAAAATTAAATTGATAATTACACAAAGAATTAAAGAAAAAATTAAAAATACAACAAGAGGAATGCTTGTGTTATATGTAGCTACTGAATCCCAACTGCTAATAGCACTTTCAATGAATGGGTTTCTTAAATCATAATAACCAAAAGAATAGTCGATTAACAATGAAAATGTATAATAAGCGATAATTACAGAGCCACTAAAGCAAATAATTGTTGTTAAAAGCTTATTTGCATTTATAAAACCGATTTTTTCAAACTTATAATTTTTACTGAAAAACTTCTTTAAGAAGAAAAGAATTACAAAAGAAACAAGTAACCACACAACAGAATGGATTATTGAAATTGTTGGTGTTGTTGCAGTGCTTTTATAAATTATAGAGTAGTCAGACGTTCTTTCTAAAATCTGCCTTGTAGGGTCAATAAACGTCGCTGTTTCATCACAAGTGCCATAGAATGAAGCATAGCCGTGTAAAAATCTTGAAGCGGTTACGTCTGCAATTTTTAAAATTGCTTTTGGTAAGCATATTATAGCACCAGCACCTATAATTGCTTCTATAATAGTACCACTAAGAATAGTAGCCGTAGCACCAACAGTAAAGCCGAAAATAGCGTGAACAATTATAATTAAAGTGTGTGCTATAAAGTTAGAAATGAGTAAAGAAGATACCCCAAAAATCTTTATATTCTCCACAAGAGCAATACTTTTAATAAATAAAGTAATTACAACAAGAGCGATAATTGGTAAAATTACTTTTTCTTTAAAAATCTTTTCTCTTTTTTCACCCTTAACCAAAAAGACTCTTGCGTAATCTTTATTGTGTAAAAAGATAAATTGATAGAAACCAATTATTATTCCCATAAAGAGCATTACGTAATGGTCCATTGAGTTGTATGAAAATCTAAATGCTGCACTATCTTCTACAAAGTATTTTATTGCGTGTCTTATATAATCCTGACCATCAGGCATTAAAAATGCTCCTAAACAACTTATTGCTAAAACTACTGCTGTTAAAACGAGTAGTGCATAAAGTGGTACGTTTGAAACACTTAAATTTGAAAAATCAAAATCTTTTTTAGTTTTGTTTTTCATAAAAAATCCCCCTTTTTATGAATTATTTTGAAATAACGTAAGTATCGCTTGTTAAATCGTAAGTCCAGATGAATAATAAATTGCTGTCTGTACCACAGTAATATTTTGTGTTTGCCTTTTCTAACAATGCTTCTAATTCTTCGCCATTTACTTCTTTTACCATTGAAGAGTATTGCTCGTCGAAAAATGGAAGTGCAAAGGTATTTGAAGTAATAGGAATAGTTTTTGAAGTACGATCAAAGAGAACTGAATGATAAAATGAAGCTTTATTTTCAACAGAGTCTTTATTTGAATATGTAGAAAACCACGCTTCTGCACACTCTTCTGTGTCGATTAAATACCCTTTTGCAATAGAGCGTGTTCTTTGGAATTTATCCATTAAACCTAATTTTTCTAAACATTTAATTGTGTTAGTCATTTCTGACGTAACAGTAATATTAAGCTCGTAGCCGACTTCTTTTTCATAGCGATGATAAAATTCATAATCGTCGTAATACTCATCTGACTCAATATCAAAATCAGTTTCTCTTAATGGTTTAAAAACATAAGTGTTATAGAATGATATATTTCCATATGTTTTTTCAGGTTTAAACCATTCTTCCCAAGTGAGTGACTGAACGTCATTATAAATAGCGGTTTTAAGTGTCAAGAATTCTTCATCTGTTAAATTTTCTAATATCGTAGGAACAGAATCAATAGAATTAATAGTTACCTGAGCACCCTTTGAAAGTGGGATTTTATTGTAAACCATATCAAAATCGTGTGCCGATTTTTGAGTTTCACGAATATCATCTGCATTTAAAAGCCAGTCTTTATAGGCATTTTTAACAGTTTCAGTTTCCCAGAGCTCTAAGAACTGTTCAACTGTTTCTGTGCTTAAATAGGTGTACCTTCTTGAGAGTGTACTGCCGTCTTTTAATTCGTACGTAATAAGAAATTGCTCGGCTGTATCAGCGCTTTTATTATTTATAGCTGAATTATGAAGTGCTAAGAGTCTTTCAAAATCCATTTTGTTTGTGAATTCAAGTTGCTTTATGTAAGCACCTGGCTCACTTTCAGCTCTCAAAAACTCGTCATAATGATTATAACTACTTGCAATAGCAGTGTCAGTGTAAGGCGTTTCTTCGTGAAGTGCTATTTCTGTAACGCTTAAAGATGGCTGAATTGTAATTTTTTCGATTTTTTCTGCATCTGGAATCCTTGTTTCATAGCCAAATCCACCGGTAGCAAGAATTAGAGTAACAATTGAAGGTATAGCAATTATAATCGAAATAATAATTGCTTTTTCTTTCTTGAAGAGCACTGTTTTAGTAATAATTGAGTTTATAATATAGCCAAAAACTAATGCAAGAACTGTGACAATAACAAATATTTCTTTCTTTTTTGCTACTGTTGCAATATAGCCTGCAGTATTTCCGTAATAAGCGAAAGTAGCAATTGCTAAAGGTAAACCAGCAGAAGTAATAGTTGTAATAAACGGAATTTTGTTATTAATACCTGTATTTTCGTATTTTGTATTTTTTATAAAATATTTTTTCAATACGAATAAAGCAATAACAGATGCAACAATCCAGAATGCCGAATAAATAATATTACCATAAGAAACAGGCTCTGTAATTGGTATTTCTAAATGGTATCCATAGCCATAAATGTAATCTCTTACAGGGTCAAAGAAGTAAGCGTAATCGTTGTTGTAAAAACCTTCGTGACCATATAAGAATAACGGCGCTAAAGCATCAATTAAAACGTAGATTGTTTTTGGAATAAAAAGAAAACCTGCAGAAGTTAAAATGCCTTCAAAAGTTCTTGCGGTAACTACTCTGCCGAAAATACCAAGGGCAGTACCAACTAAAATATATTGTATTAATATGAGAACGTTAATTAAGTATGCACCTATAAGTTCGTTACTGAAACCATAAAAACTAAAGTTCCAATAAAGTGCAATGGTCTTTGCGATTATACCACTTGAAACAAGCAAAATAACGGGTAAAGAAACTCTTTTGTTAAAAAGCTCAGACCTTGTTTTCGGGAATGAAAGGGTAGTAAGACCAAGGCTCTTTTTATGAAGGAATTTAAAGTTTAAAAAACTTATTAAAAAGGCAAGAAAACCAAAAACTATTTCATTGTGAACAGTAAGTCCAAAAATATCACTTTGTAAAGAGTGTGAACCAAAAAGGAAATAATCATAGTTACCATATTCGATTAATTCGAATGGAATTAAATCTCCCCAATACGTTAAGGTGTAGTAAAAAATAACGTAAACTGTAAAAATAGTTAAAAGAGTAACAGAATTTAAACTTTTATTTTTTAAATAATGACTTAATCTTTTCATTTTTATTCTCCGCCTCCGTTTCTTCAATAAATACTTCTTCTAAAGTAAGGCGTTCGCTCTCAAGTGAATCAATTTCCATATTATTTAATTTGTTAATTTCGCTTTCAACGTCTCCACAAACAATAATCTGGGCAGTTTTGCCGCTTAACTTAATTCTGTGGTAATTAACGCTTTCTAAATCTTTTTCTGTAACAGCGTTTTTAAACGTAACTAAAACTTTTCTGAAGTTTTCGCTGACATCTTCAATAGCGCTATTAAGCACAACGCTTTTGCCGTTTATAATTGCAACGTGGTCGCAAATATCCGACACTTCTGCGAGGTTGTGAGAAGCGATAATTATTGAAGCATTTGTCTCATTTATGTACTCTAAAATGAGTTTTTTGAGTAATTCTTTTTTCTGTGGGTCGAGTCCATCAAAGGTTTCGTCAATTAAAAGATATTTTGGTTTAGCCGCAAAACCTATTGCCAACTGAACTTGCTTTTTCATACCTTTAGAAAGACTTCTTATCGGTTTTTTACTATTTATCTCGAAAATTTCTAATATCGAATTGAAAATATCAAAGCTGAAATTTGGGTAATTCTGCGCGTAAAACTTAGCACCACTCTTAACTGTTGCTGTTGGTGGAAAAAACATACTTTCTGAAACGTAGAAAAGATTTTTCCTTTCTTTATCGTTGTCAAAGGCATCGTTCCCATCTAATAAAACAGCACCACTGTCTGCTTTAACAACGCCAGCACAAATATTAAGAAGTGTTGTTTTACCGCTACCATTAAAGCCGGTAAGAGCAAAAACAGAAGTGTTCGCTACTTCAATATTAATATTTTCTATTGATGTAAAATCACCATATTTTTTAGTAACAGAATTTATTTTAATCATTTTTAATCTCTCTTTTCATAAATATTTTTTGCTAATGTTATTACATTTTCTAATGGAACTCCCCGAGCCTTCGACGAAAGTAAAACACGTTTTAATTCAATTTCTGCATTTTCAATTACAAGCTCATTTTTAATTGCTTTTTCGCTTACAAAAACGCCTTTACCTGCAACGGAGTAGGTAACACGTTCTGTTTCAAGCTCTTGAAATGCACGTTTAACTGTGTTTACATTAAGGTCTAAGTCTGACGCTAATTGCCTTATAGATGGTAATTTGTCATCAGGCTTTAATTCCCCGAGATTAATTTTATTAATTATTTGCTCCTTTATTTGTTCAAATATAGGAGTTCTGCTTCTCGGGTTAATGATAATCATATTAAACACCCCCAAAAATAAATTAAGTTACTGTGATACTAACTGTGCTATCACACCTATCACAGTTTGAATATAACACAGAAAAAACTCTTTGTCAAGGGTTTTTAGGAAATAGGAATTAGGAAATAGGAAATAGGGCTTCGCAAATAAATATATCCTATCATTTAAAGTTTAGTTTTTACACCGAACTATAAATGATAGGATAATTTTATTACTTATATACTGACCACTGACTTACTGACTACTGACTACTAAAAATCAAATTCACACGTGAATTAGATTTTTGTATCCCACATTCCGCAGAAACTATCAATCGGGTCCTGACCTTTAAATGCATCTGGTCCTGTAAGAAGATTATCAACTAAAGCATCAAGAGTACTTGGCTTTGAATCATAAGCGTTAATATAAGTTCTTACCTGAGGAATATCAGCAAGCATTGTTGGTGCATTAACACTAATTGCAACAACTGGTGTTTCAAAAACATACCACGGAATTTCACCGCCACCTTTAGACATACCAAAGGATGGTCTGCCCGTCATAACGTCGCAAAGAGTGATAATTAAATCTTGCTCAGAAACAAAGTCTTTAATAGCATTTTTACCAGCAAAATAAAGATTAATATTCGGTTTTTCACCCGCTGCAATTTGTTGTTGCATTTTATCGAGTGGGCTAACGTAAATTGAAGCATCAAAGCCTTTTTCAATAAGTTTGTCACGTAATTCTTCTGCTGGATTCTTTTTGCCAGCACCCATCATCATTTTCATAAGTGCATCCATAGGACCTGGCGCACCCTTTATATATACAATAGTAACCTTTTTATATTTTTCAGGTGAGAGTGGTAAAACGTCTTTATCTTTATATTTAACAAGTGTAATAGCATCTTTACTTATAGCTTCACTTGCTTTTTTGTATTCATCCTTACCTAAAACTTCGTTAGCAGGAGTTTTTGGAACAAGCTCATCTTTAGCTTTTTTGTTAAGACCCATTTTTGCTTTAAGACCTAAAATTCTTGTGAGAGCTTCAACGATTCTATTTTCTGAAATAATGCCAGTTTTATATGCATTGAGCATTGTAGTGAAGTCTTCGTCAGGGTCGTTGAAGAATAAGAACATATCACAACCAGCGTTAATCGCAGCTGGGAGCATTTCTTTTCTTGTCATTCTGTCGGTCATAGCAACCATGTGACTTGCATCTGTAACAACCATACCGTTAAAGCCTAATTTTTCTCTTAAAAGACCTGTCATAATTTCAGGGCAGAGCGTTGCTGGGAGCATTTCGTCATCTGTAATGCCAGGTTTAATTTCTTTCATATATGTTGGCATCATAATATGACCACCCATAATTGCATCGAGGTCATTTTCAATTAATTCTTTATAAACGTAGCCGTATGTTTCCATCCATTTTTCTGTACCAAAATCGTTGATATTATTAGAAATATGAGCATCTCTGAAGTCAATACCGTTACCAGGGAAGTGCTTTGCAGCACATGCAAAACCATCAACTGTGTGAGCACCTTTTAAGTATTCAACGCTCATTTCGGCAACACGTTTTGGGTCGTTACCAAAAGCACGAGAAACAATTTCTGTGTTCTGCCAATTGTAATGAATATCGCAAACAGGAGCAAAAGCCATATTACAACCCATAGCCGCAGCTTCTTCATTTGCGTATTTACCTAAATTATAAGCGTGTTCATTTTTTCTTGTAGCGCCGATTTTAATTCCGTTACCAATAAAAGTACCATCAGAGCAACCGCCATCGCCACCAGCTTCTGTATTACAAGCAATAATAAGTGGAATTTTAGCGTATTTCTGTAAAATAGCATTTTGATTTTGAACAGCAACTGCCGGCATATTATTATAACGGCAACCGCCTAAGTGATATTTTTCCATAAGATTTTTAAGGTATTCTTCATCAACACCTGCTGTGAGCTGGAAGAATAACTGACCAACTTTTTCTTCATCGGTCATAGAAGAAATTGTGTCATTTACCCATTTTATATCTTCATCTGAAAGATAAAAAGGTTTTGCTTTTAAATTAACCATATTAAAATACCTGCCTTTTTAAATTTATTCTGCACCGAGATTTTTATAAAAATCTCGTTTTTTTATTGCTTCGTACTCCTTGTAAGAACCATCTAAAAGATGTGAAAAGCCTTGATTTATAAAGTCTTGCCACGATTTTTCTTCGTTTTTTACTAAAATAGGGAAGTAGTAAACGTTGTTGCTTTCTGCCGCTTTTAAATCACCTGGTGCATCGCCACACATTACGACGTTTTTATTATTATATCCCTTTTTTAAAAGCTCAGAAATGCAAAAAGCTTTACTTCCAGCGTTTTGTGCTAATACAATATCAGTATGCTCTAAAAGTCCGTGTTTTTCCCATTCATCTAAAACTGCCCCAAGGTTTGCACTTGAAACAATAGCAACGTCTGCTTTTTCGTGAGCAAATTTTAATGCTTCTTTTACAAGTGGGAATGGTTTAATTTCACTTTCAGGGAGTTCTTTTATAGATGAATTTACGTTTTCACTCCATTTTAAAGCAAGAGAAAAAATCTTTTTTTGAGGAGCTTTTTCAATCTCTTTTTTTAAAGCATCGTTTGAGAGCTCGTCGGCATTATTCGACCAATAAACCAAATCATCAATGCCGTCAATCGCTTGATATTGCTCGTTTATTTCGCTTAAAGCCAGACTTAAGCCTTTAAAACGGTTTATGCCACGTGTCAATGTGTAAAGATTAATTTCGTTCCATCTTTTTAGTATTTCTTCTTCCCATTTTTGCAGTTGCCAGACTTCTACCATACACGGACCAAAACAACGTATGTGTTTAATATCCATTGTGTCCATAGCACAGCCATCGCTGTCAACACAAACGAGAAAATCTTTAGTTTTTTTGAATTCTGAAAGCGTAATCATAAAAATCACCATTATTTATTAATAATATCTAAGGTTTCTTGTCTCTTTGCTTCAAGTGCTTTTACGATTTCTTTGTGTTTTTTACCAGTTAAATTATAAAAAAGCATAGGAATTACCGCTAAAAGTGAGAAAATAGCAGGTAAAATTGCGAAAAGATATAAAAGACTTGATTTTGCATCAACCGGCATAAGTTCAGGAGTCTCTGCAAATGCTTTGTAACCAACAAAAATTAAGAATAAATTGGTTACGTAACTTGTGCAGTTACCAAGAATTCTTGAAAGCGTGCTCTTTAAAGCGCTTACTGTAGCTTCGTTTCTTTCACCGTGCTTATATTCACCGTAATCATAAACAGACATCTGAATAAGTCCGGGTATAGTATTGTAGAAGCCTGTTGTAAGACCGTGGATTGCGTACCATAAAACAACGCTTATAAATATCTGTTGCGGGGTATGTGCTTCGTAAGGGTAAATACTAAAAAACATTGCGAAATAGCAAAAAGCCGTTCCGAGCTTCATACCTATATATAAATATTTATCATCAATCCATTTACGCACAATCGGTGCTAAAAATAAAGAAATTCCGGTAGTTACAAGCGAAGCAAGTGAAGCGAATGAAAGAAGTGCCGCGTAATTTCCGTCGTTGTAAACGTAGTTGAATTCAAACGGCGTACCTGAAAACAACGTAAGTGTAAAAGCTTCTGCTCTGAAACAGGCAATAAACGCATAAGTCATAAGACCGTATCCGACAGACATACCGTGGCCTAAAATTTCAGAAATCATATATAGTATGAGCGGTTTGTTTTTAATTATATGTCCGTAAACTTCACGAAGCTTCGGGGCTTCTTGTTTCGGTGGTTCTGCAATACGCTCTTTTGTTGCAACAATGTTCCATATCGCAAGTGGAATAGCAGCGAGAGTTACTACCGTGTAGCTGTAAAAATATCTTTCAGCTTCTGAGCAATTCGGCAAAAGGAATGGAAGAAGTGCGGCAATATACGTTCCGCAGGCACCGACCGACGAGCCTAAAATACTCTCGATAGCGGCTATGTAACCACGCTCTAAATTATTTGTTGTTCTTCTTGCATTAAGTGCAGTGAGTGCCGCATTATAAAATGTTGAAAATGCATCGTTTAAAAAGTAAAGAATTACAAGATAAATTACTTTAAACGTGTCTGTTGCTTCGGGGAAAAATGATTTTATTGGTAACGTTTGCAAAATTAAAACTAAGTTGCAGGGGAGAATCATTAAAAGCAACCACGGTTTAAATCTGCCCCATTTACCAAAAGTCTTTCTCGATTTATCAAGAAAGCTTGAAACAATAACGTCGTTAGCAATATCCCAGAAACCAAGAACAAAAATTATTGTGCTATACGTAGCAAATGCCTGTTCTGAAAGTCCTAAAAACGTTGAAGCAACAAGTCCACCAAAGAAACCACTCATTGCAGTAGAAATTTTAGATATTGCCGTACTCGAACCAAATGCAATATATTCTTTTTTAGTTATTTTTTCATTAACGTCTGTAGCCAGCGTGTTTTTAAATCGTTTCATATTGCCCCCACTTAAAAAATTTTCTTTATTTAATTATATTATAAGTATAGTTTCTAATGCAATAAGACATATTTAATAAAATAACACTTGATT
>JAZNUL010000035.1:0-23457 GCA_045592285.1 Acutalibacteraceae bacterium | reverse complement strand
GCAAAAAAGCATATGACTATAAAAAACAAAATGGTTGTAACGGGACTTCCTGTACGCGGTGCGCTTTTAAAAGCAGACCCTGATGTTTCAAGAGCAGAATTAGGCTTTGACAGTAAGCCACTTATTCTTTCAATGGGTGGTTCATTGGGCGCAAGAGCAATCAATGAAGCGGTTACAGACGTTGTTTCAAAAATCTGGAAAGAGAACACTTGTAACTTTCTTATTGCAACTGGTCAATATGGTCTTTGGGTGCCGGATTTAATGAAAGAAAAAGGCGTAGATTTAGAAAACGCAAAGAATATTGAAATCAGAGAATACATAAACGATATGGCTCGGTGCCTTTCTGCTGCAGACCTTGTAATCTGCCGTGCTGGTGCATCGTCTCTTTCAGAGTTTCAGGCGTTAGGTAAAGCGTCAATTCTTATTCCGTCACCAAACGTTACTGAAAATCATCAGTTCCATAATGCAATGGCACTTGTTAATAATGGTGCAGCAGTTATTATTGAAGAAAAAGATTTAACGGGTGACAGACTTCTCGCTGAAATAAATAAACTTATAAGCGATAGAGAAAAGCTCAAAGAAATAGGTTCAAATGCAAAGAAAATGGCAACACTCAATGCTAAAGAACAGATTGCAGATATCGTTTTAGGACTTATAAAATAATAAATAATCAAATTTGTAACCAAAATATCACTCGTTACATAGTATGAAGCATAGCACTTCCGAAAGGTGTGGATTTATGGCTTCATTAGTAATTAATGGTGGTAGAAGGTTAAACGGCAGTCTTACGGCACAAGGTTCAAAAAACAGTGCTTTACCAATACTCGCAGCAACATATTTAGTTAACGGAAAATCAATAATACATAATTGCCCACGTCTTTCAGATGTAGAATGCACAATTAAAATTTTAGAGAATTTAGGTTGTAAAACTGAAAGACACGGAACTGATTTAATAGTCGATAGCACTTCGGCTTCAGGGTGCGAAATTCCAGAAAACTTAATGAGAGAAATGCGCTCTTCTGTCGTGTTTCTTGGTGCTATTTTAGGTAAGGCTAAAAAAGCAAAAATTTCAACTCCGGGTGGTTGCGAAATTGGTTTAAGACCTATTGATTTACACCTTTTTGCAATGAGAAAATTAGGTGTTGAAATTGAAGAAAGCTATGGCAAGCTTCTCTGCACAATCCCACAAAAATTAAAAGGGACAAAAATCACGCTTACATTTCCGAGTGTTGGTGCTACTGAAAACGCCATTCTTTTAGCAAGTGTAGCGAGAGGTACTACAACAATTATAAATGCGGCGCGTGAACCTGAAATTATTGATTTGTGTAACTTCCTCAGTAAATGCGGTGCTAAAATCTCAGGTGCAGGCGAGAGTGTAATTGTTATCGAAGGTGTTGAAAAACTTGAAGCTGCTGAGCATTCTGTTATTTGTGACAGAATAGCCGCCGCAACGTATTTATTTGCTGGTGCTATTACTGGTGGAGATGTAACTTTAAAAAATACTGTGCCGCAACACCTTAATTCAATTCTTCCTGTCTTAGAAGAAACAGGTTGTGAAATCTCAATTAAATGTAACGAAATACGCCTAAAAGCACCGTTAAGACTTCGTAGAATAGATAAACTTATAACACAACCTTACCCAGGTTTTCCAACAGATGCACAAGCGCCGATTATGACACTTACGGTGGTGGCAGATGGTACGAGTGTTATTGTAGAAAATATATTTGAAAGCCGTTTTAAGCACGTGCCGGAACTTTTAAGAATGGGTGCAAAAATCAGAACAGAAGGCAGAGTTGCTGTAATAGATGGCGTTAAAAGATTGTATGGTGCAAGTGTAGTTTCACCAGATTTGCGAGGTGGCTCAGCACTTGTTTTGGCAGGTCTTGTGGCTCACGGAACAACAGAAGTTGGCTCACTTAAGCACATAGACCGTGGTTACGAGAATTTTGAAAATAACTTATGTATGCTTAATGCAGATATAATCAGGATGGAGTAAAACTATGGCGACACCTAATAAGAACAATTCATCTAAAATAATAAAATTGCCTACTGATTTTACAGGAGTCAGTGGGCAACAGTTGTCTCGTGATGAAATTCGTTCAAGAAAAAAGAAAAGATTGAAAAGAAGAAGAGCAATAAGAAAGGCAATACTCTCTTTATTTATGCTTTTTGTTGTAGCAATAGTTGGCTTTGTTCTTGCAGTAACAGTATTTTTCAAAATAGATACTATAAAAGCAAAAGGCTCAGGAGTTTATTCACAGAAGATTATAATTGAGAATTCTGGTGTTACAACAGGCGATAGTCTTTTACTTGTAAGTGAAAAAGCAATTTCAGAAAATCTTTTCTTTAATCTTCCTTATGTCGGTTCTGTGACTATTGAGAAAGATTTGCCATCAACACTTATAATAAACGTTATAGATACAGTAGCTTCAGCGGCTATATCAAATAATAAAGGCTCGTATATCCTTATAAATGATGAAGGTAAAGTTTTAAATGCAGATTCTCAGGTTGTTACAGAAGGAATTCCTGTAGTATCTGGTGTAGAAGTTGAAAGCTATAAAGTAGGCGAAGCAATTACATTCAAAACAGAAGAAACTGGTGACATTTTAATACAGCTTCTTAAAGCATCAACTAAAGCTGGTATAATTGGTATGACAGAAATTGATTTAACAGACGTTTCTGCAATTACAATGAAATATGATAACAGAATTAAAATTCTTGTAGGTCCCGCAGTAAAGCTTGAAACAAAAATTTTAAGAGCGGCTTCTGCTATTGATAGAGAAAATGAAATTAACCAATATGAAACTGGTGTTCTCGATTTAAGAACAGACCCTAAAGTCTTTTTTAAAGCAGGTTTAGAAGAAACAACCGAAAAAAATTCAACATCTAAGGATAAAAACAAAGATAAGAATAAAAATAAAGATAACAAAAAGAACGAAACAACTGAAACAACAGTTAAAACAAGTGAAAATTAAGCCTTTTAATAATCGTTTTTTAGTAGATTTTTAATAAATTTGCAAAAAACACGATAAAATTAGAAAAAATTACTTGATATTCTTTAAGTTGTGTGTTAACATTATATGGATAAATTGGAAAGTTTTGCACAGGTGTATGTATACGCTGTGTTCTATATTAGGAGGAAGTTCAAATGGCATTTGAAAATGTTACAACTGAATTCGAAGAAGCTACTCAAATAAAAGTCATCGGTGTAGGTGGCGGTGGCGGTAACGCTATTAACAGAATGGTTACTGCAGGTGTTCAGGGCGTTGAGTTTGTTGCAATTAATACAGACAGACAAGCTCTTGAAACATCAAAGGCAACTCATAAAATTGCTATTGGTGATAAAGTTACAGGTGGTCGTGGTGCAGGTGCTCGTCCAGAAATGGGTCTTAAAGCTGCTGAAGAAAGCCGTGACATTATTGTTGATACATTAGCAGATACAAATATGGTATTTATTACTGCTGGTATGGGCGGCGGTACTGGTACAGGTGCTGCTCCTGCAATCGCTCAGATTGCTAAAGAACGTGGCATTCTTACAGTTGGTATTGTTACAAAACCATTCCAGTTTGAAGGCAGAAAAAGAATGCAACAAGCAGAAGCTGGTATTGCAGAACTTGCTCAGCATGTAGATAGCCTTATTGTTATCCCTAACGAAAGACTTAAACTCGTTTCAGAGCAAAAAATTACTTTTGCTAACGCATTCGGCATTGCAGATGATGTTCTTCGTCAGGGTGTTAAGAGTATTTCAGACTTAATTAAAGTTCCTGGTCTTATCAACTTAGACTTCGCAGATATCAGTGCAGTTATGAAAGATGCTGGTCACGCTCATATGGGTGTTGGTCGTGCTTCTGGTAAAGAAAAGGCTGCTGCAGCAGCAAATGCCGCAGTTTCAAGCCCACTTCTTGAAACAACAATTCAGGGTGCAAAGGGTCTTATCATTAGTATCACAGCTTCGCCTGATATTACACTTGAAGAAGTTGAAGATTCAGCAACAATCGTTTCAAGCGCTGCAGATGCAGATGCAAACATCATCTTCGGTGTTACATTTGACGAAACACTTGACGACGAAATGGTTGTTACTGTTATTGCTACTGGCTTCGGTACAGATATTAACGGTTTCCCAAATAAAGCTGGTGCAGGTCTTGGTATGGGTATGCCATCTGTTTCAGCAGAGCCAGAAACAACTTCATCTTCAGATGATGACGATATCGTTGATATTCTCGACCTCTTCAAAAACAGATAAATTAATGAAAGTAAATAATGCCGATTGTGTAATCAATCGGCATTTTTGTTTATAAAATGAAAAAGATTAAACTTAACAAATACGAGAAGCAGACTTTCAGAGATTTACTCGTTCTGCTTCCTATGATAATGGCTATTTTAATTCTTTCAAGATGTATTCCTGATGGTACACTACGTTATATTATTCCTGTTGATAACGTTGGTGAAAAAGCAATAGCTTTAACATTTGATGATGGACCGAGTGACTACACAGAAGAGCTTCTTGATGGCTTAAAAATGTATAATGCAAAAGCTTCATTTTTTGTAATAGGTGAAAAAGCAGAGAAAAATCCGGATATTGTAAGACGTGCTTCAAGCGAAGGTCATTTAATAGGTAACCATACCTACGACCATATTCGTCTGCCACTTCACTCAATAGAAGATTGTGAAGAAAGCATTGGTAAAACGTTTAACATAATTGAAAATATAACAGGCGAAAGGTCAATGTATCTTCGCGCTCCTTACGGTGACGTTTCATTTTATCAGCTTAAAAAATTAGACGTTGTTTTTATCAGCTGGACTTTTTCAACTTATGACTGGAAAGATAAAGATGCTGACTATATCTACGAAAGAATTATGAAAAAAGCAAGTGATGGCGATATAATTCTTCTTCACGATACTAAAAAAGCAACAGTCGAAGCAGTCCTCAAAGCAATTCCTGAATTACAAAGACAAGGCTACGAATTCGTAAGAGTTGACGAATTGTTAGCACGAAACGGCGAAAAAATCAAAATGGGTACACCTTATCGTTGGTGTAAGAATGATAGGAATGCATTTTCATTTTAGCTTCGCTAAAATGAGCGATATAAATCCTTACGGATTTGCGATATATTTCTAAAGAAATGCGAGATATCTTCGATGCGATATGCCTTCGGCGTGAAATTGGATTTATATCATATCGCATACGAGCAAAGCGAGTATATATCGCAATTGCATTTATGCAATTATATCGCGTTTGCAAAGCAAACATATCGCAAATAATTTATGGATAACTAAAAATAGCACTCTCACTTACTGAAATGTGAGAGTGCTTATTTTGTTACTGTATATGTAATTTTACTCTGTTTTACCTTTAGGTGTCATTACAATAGTATAATCTGTTTCGGTATATTCATTTCCAGATAAATATGTAATGTTTATGTTGCCTTTTTTGTTAAATCCACCTTTAACTATAAAATCTGCGGTAACAGGCGAAACGTTTTCTAATTTGTACTCTTTGTAGTATTGTTCTTTATCAAAGATATCCTGAACAATAATTATATGTTCGCCATTTCTATAATCGGCATATACCACATAATCATCTTTAGCATCTATTACATAATAAAACGTTTCTGATATTTTACTGCTTTCTAAATTGAAGAATTTTGCATAGTTTGTAGATAATCCAGTTCCTGCCTGAATAGATATACCAACAACATCCGTGCTTACACATAATCTTTTGGGTTCTCTTGTCAAATTATCTTCATAATCTAAAATTCTATCTTTGTAATCTGTAACTTTATATGAATAAGTGTTATTCTTGTTATGTGTAATAGATGAATGAGTAGTCAGATTAACATCCCATAATTCTAAACGATTAATATTTTTTATAGACCCTTGATGCATACCTAAGTGACCGCAGTCATCTTTATCAAAAATGCCTTCTATAATAACATATTCGCCATTATATTGAAAAGCTTCTTCATAAGAAATTGCTCTTTCGCCAAGTTCGATCCAGATAGAGTTATGTATATAGTATTTAAAATCTTCTTTGTTTAGATATATTGCACTCTCTTCAAACCCGAAACTGCTTACGCCTTTTACTCTAACAAGTTCACCATCATATTTTTCAGGTGTAGCAATAAGTTGAATCATTGTTACATCTTTAGCGTATTGGTTAGCAGAGTTGTTTTTTTCACCATAGCCAGACTCAATAAGAAAATGTTTATATATTCTTTCTCCGAAAACTATACCCAAAGCAACCAATAAAGTAATAACAACAGAAAAAATAATAATTAATCTTTTTTTACTTTTCATAAAACTATCACCCTTGGTTCATTATAGCATACACTCATATAAAAGTAAATTTATATTGGTACAAACCAGAATAATCGGTTGACATTTTCAAATAATCTGCTATAATAAAATTAAACAAGGAGTTATTCCGTAAGCGGTTAGCTCCCTTGGGATTAAGTTTTAATAAAAAATAATCGCCTTATGTGAGAGTTAGGCGATTATTTTTCTTTTTTTATGGCTATTATATAACCTGTTGCAACAAGTACGAAAAGTATTGCACCAATTATGTATTCCATAAATATCACTCCTTTCACCTTGAAAAAAGGTTCGGGAGCGTAGAATTAACCGCCTACCGTGTAGAATAACTCCTTGGGAACTTTCGTTCCGTGTATTATTCTAACATGTATTGACAAAAAATGCAATATAAAAAGTTCTACCACTTCAGTTACTAAACTGCAAATGATAGAACTTTTCTATTTGTCTGAATGAAAAATTTTTTCAACACGCTCACGTATTTCTTCTTCGCTTAATGTTGCATCAATACCACGAAGCTTTAAAATAAGTCTTGAGCATTTAAAAATTAAATCGGTGTTCATTTTTTCTATTGGTTTTTCCACCTCTTTATCCTGGATTTTATTAAGTATTTTTATAAGAAGTTTTTTCATTTTCATCACCCGTTAATTAAATATATCACATTCATCAATAAAATACAACCAAAAGTGGTTATATAATTATAACCGAAAATGAGCATAATATATTATTAGGTGATAAAAATGTTTAAAATTGATAATGAAATGAAAAGTGCAGATATTCCACGCACAATAAGATTTACTGAAACTTTGTTCGATGAATTACACGAGGTTTCAGCAAAAAATGGAATTTCTTTTAACCTTTTAGTCTTACAATGTTGTAAATACGCTCTTGAAAATTTAGAAGAAAATGAAAAATAATTAACAAAAAAGTTCTATCACTTCAGTAACTAACTGCAAATGATAGAACTTATTTTTATTCAATTATAATCAAGGCGAAGCCTTCCGAAACTCAGCACTCAGCACTTCTTTGACCACTGACTTACTGACAACTAATTATAACTTCTCAACAATCTCTTTAGTATCTCTTGCAATAGCAAGCTCTTCGTTTGTTGGAACAACGAAAGCTCTTACTGGGCAATTAGGGAGAGTGAGTTCAACTTCATCACCATGAGTTGCATCGTTAACAGCTTTGTCGAGCTTAATGCCAAGGTATGAAAGGTTTGTTAAAACGTCTTCTCTTAAGTCTGTGCAGTTTTCACCAATACCACCTGTGAAAGCAATAACGTCAACGCCGTTCATAGCAGCAATATAAGAACCAATAACTTTTCTTATCTGATACCATTGCATATCACGTGCAAGTTTTGCTCTCTTGTTACCTTCTGTTGCAGCCTTTTTAACTTCACGGTCATCAGAGTGAACGCCAGAAATACCAAGAACACCACTTTTCTTATTCATAAGTGTGTCCATTTCTTTTGGTGAAAGACCTTCTTTATCCATAATATATGTAATAGCAGATGGGTCAACAGCACCGCAACGAGTACCCATTACAAAACCATCAAGTGGAGTAAGACCCATACTTGTGTCAAGAACTTTACCGTCTTTAATAGCAGTAATTGAGCAACCATTACCAAGGTGACAAGTAATAAGCTTGAAGTCTTTTAAATCTTTGCCTACAAGTTCAGCTGTTCTGTAAGCAACAAAACGGTGACTTGTACCGTGAGCACCATAACGGCGAACGTGGTATTTTTCATAGAATTCATAAGGAAGTCCGAACATATATGATGTTTCAGGCATTGTGCTGTGGAAAGCGTTGTCAAATACAGCAACCTGTGGGAGCTTGTCGCCAAAAACTTCTGTACAAGCGTTAATACCAATAACGTGAGCAGGGTTGTGAAGTGGAGCGAGTGTGCCGAGTTCATCTATACCCTTAACAACAGAATCATCAATAAGAATGCTTTCTGTGTAACGGTCGCCACCCTGAACAACTCTGTGACCTACAGCGTCAATTTCTTTAAGGTCGTCAATAACCTTGCATTCACCACTTGTAAGTGCTTCTTTAACAATGTTAAATGCAACCTTGTGGTCAGGAATATTTACGTCTGGCTTCTTGAATTCTCTGCCATCAGCAGTTGAACCTTTTGCAGAGCTTGTGCTTGTGCCAATTGCTTCACAAATACCTTTTGCAAGCCATTTTTCACTTTCCATATCAAAAAGTTGATACTTGAGTGAAGAACTACCGCAGTTAATTACGAGAATTTTCATTTTTTGAACCTCCAAAATAGTTTTAATTCCTTAAAAGAATTTTATTTATATAATTATTGTGTAAAATAATAACATTATTTATTATAACACTTTTTAAACTTTTTTCAAGTACAGTTTACATTATTTTATCAGAAAGGTGGGCTAAAGTTGAATTACGGAATTGTTGCAGAATTTAATCCATTTCATAATGGTCATAAATATCTCGTTGACTCTTTAAAACAAAATGAAAACGATACCGTTACGGCAGTTATGTCGGGTAACTTTGTTCAACGTGGCGAGCCTGCTATTTTAGATGTAAATAAAAGAACAAGAATGGCACTTGAGTCAGGTGTCGATTTAGTTCTCTCGTTGCCGTTTCCATATTGCAGTGCAACTGCAGAAAGGTTTGCTCTTTCAGGTGTTACAGTGCTTGATTCTTTAAATTGTCTTCACTCTCTCGGATTCGGGTCTGAAAGTGATTCACCAGAACTTTTAAAAGAATGTGCAAAAAATCTGAGAACTACTGATTTTAATTCACTTGTTTCAAAATTAGTTGAAAGTGGAGTGTCTTTCCCAACTGCACGTGAACAGGCGGTAAAAGAACTTTTTGGTGAAACTAAGGCAAAGCTTTTACAAAATTCAAACGACATTTTAGGCGTTGAATACGCTAAAGCACTTTTAGAATTAAATTCTGAGTTAGATATTGTGACAGTTAAAAGAACAGGAGCTTCTCATGACTCAAATGAAGGCGAGGGGAATATCCGTTCAGCTTCACTTATAAGAACTTTTATAGAAAATCTGAATGAAGTTAAAAACTTTGTGCCAAAAGAGTCTTTCTCTGTTTTAGAAAATGCAATTAATGAGAAAAAAATTATAGATTACAGTAAATATGAACTCTCGCTACTCTTTAAACTCCGTACAATGAGTGTAGAAGAATTAAGAGAATTACCAGATGTTAACGAGGGTCTCGAGTACAGAATTTATGAAGCAGTAAGAAATTCAACATCTTACTCTGAACTACTTGAAAAAATCAAAACAAAACGATATACTTTATCAAGAATAAGAAGAATTCTTCTTTTTGCATATTTAGGGGTAACAAAAGAGCTTTTAAAAACACCTGTGCCATATATAAGAGTTTTAGGTTTTAATGAAAAAGGTGCTTCGCTTTTAAAAGAGTGTAAAGAAAAAGCGAAATTGCCAATTGTAACACGCCCAAAGGATTTAAAAAATCTTGACGAAAATGGCAGAAGAATTTTTGAACTCGAGTGTAAAGCAAGAGATTTATATTCCTTGTGTTTAGAAAATCCTGATATATGCGGTAAAGAAATGACAGAAAAAATAATTATTTTATGAGGTTTTTATAATAATGGATGTACTCGTAATAGGTGGCGGTGCAGCGGGATTAATGGCTGCCGGTACTGCCGCTAAAAATGGTTTGAAGGTAACGCTTCTTGAACGTAATGACAAGTTAGCAAGAAAAGTTGCTATAACTGGTAAAGGCAGATGTAACGTAACAAACGATTGTCCTTTGCTTAATGATTTAATTGCAAATATCCCGGTTAACGGCAGATTTTTATTCGGCGCATTTTCTCGCTTCGATACTGCCGATACAATGGATTTCTTTGAAAATTTAGGTGTACCACTAAAAATCGAACGTGGTAACAGAGTTTTCCCTGTTTCTGATAAAGCACTTGATATTGTTGATGCTTTAAATAAATACATAACAATAAACGGCGTTACAAGAAAACAGGGCAGAGCAACTGAGCTTATTATTGAAGATGGCAAAGTAGCTGGTTGCATTACCGAAGATGGTAAAAAGTATTATGCTTCAAACGTAATTGTTGCAACTGGTGGTCTTTCATATCCAAAAACAGGCTCAACAGGTGATGGCTACGAATTAGCGAAACAAGCTGGTCACAAAATTACAGATTTAAAACCATCTTTAGTGCCATTAGAGTGTCACGAGGGCTGGTGCACTGAAGCACAAGGGCTTTCTTTAAGGAACGTAAAAATCACAGTTGAAGATACAGTGAAACACCGTGATATTTACGAAGATATGGGCGAAATGATTTTTACTCATTACGGTATTTCTGGTCCTATGGTGCTTTCAGCTTCATCTCATATGAGAAATATGGAAAAGGGCAGATATAAAATTCATATTGATTTTAAGCCCGCTTTAACCTATGAGCAGTTAGATAAACGAATTCAACGTGATTTACTTGAATGTTCAAATAAGAATTTATATAACACTTTAGCACTTTTATTACCAAGAAAAATGATTCCTATAACTGTTAAACTTACAAAGCTTAATGGTAATTTAAAATCAAATCAGGTAACAAAAGAAATGCGAAGCGAATTAGTCGATTTCTTAAAAGATATTACACTCACAGTAACCGATTTCAGACCAATTGACGAAGCGGTTATAACCTCAGGCGGTGTTGATATTTCAGAGGTTAATCCTAAAACAATGGAAAGTAAATTAGTTAAAGGTCTTTACTTTGCTGGTGAAGTTTTAGACGTTGATGCTTATACTGGTGGATTTAATTTACAAATAGCATTCTCAACTGGTCACTTAGCTGGTGACTCAATAGAAATATAAATAAAGGGGTATTTTAATATGATTAACGTAGCAATTGATGGTCCTGCAGGTGCAGGTAAAAGCACAATAGCAAGAAAGGCTGCAGCAGAACTCGGTTTTATTTATGTAGATACAGGTGCGTTATACAGAACTGTTGCTTTAAACGCTTTAAGAAATGGCGTAGAAAACACAAAAAATCCAGAAGAAGTAATTCCAACCTTAAAAACTGCAGAAGTTTCTCTTAAATTTATTGATGGCGAACAACACGTTTTTTTACGTGAAGAAGACGTTTCAACTGCTATAAGACAGAACGAAGTTTCAATGGCTGCTTCTAATGTATCTTCAATCCCAGAAGTAAGAGCATTCCTTTTTGATTTACAGAGAAATATTGCAAAAAATAACGATTGCATTATGGACGGAAGAGATATTGGTACAGTAGTTCTTCCAGATGCTAAAATCAAAATTTTCTTAACTGCATCAGCAGAAGCAAGAGCTGACAGACGCTTTAAAGAACTTCAGGAAAAGGGTCAGGATGTAGCTTATGAAACTATCTTAAAAGAGATTAAAGAACGTGATTATCAGGATATGAACAGAGAAACTGCACCATTAAAACAAGCAGAAGATGCAGTTTTAGTAGATACTACTGAAATCGGTTTAGAAGAGTCAATAGAACTTATGATTAACACAATAAAGGAGCGTCTTTAATGTGTAATATAACCCTTGCTAAAACAGCAGGATTTTGCTTTGGTGTTGACAGAGCAATTAAGTTAATAGAAAAGCTTCTTTCTGAAGGTAAGAAGGTTGCAACCTTAGGTCCTATTATTCACAATCCACAGGTTATAGAAGATTTTAAAAATCGTGGTGTAGATATTGTTGAGCATCCAAGCGAAGTGAAAAATGGAGCAGTTTTAGTTTTAAGAACACATGGCGTTACTGAGGATGTTTTAGAAGAAGTAAAAAACAGTGGTGTCGAGTTTATAGATGCCGCTTGTCCGTTTGTTAATAAAATTCATAAGATTGTAAGAGATAATTCAAACGAAAATGTAGTAACAATTATTTTAGGTGACCCGAGTCATCCTGAAGTATACGGCATAAAAAGCTGTGCAAAAGGTGAAGCTTACGTCGTTAAAGATTCAACTGAATTAGAAGAATTATTACAAAAAAACAATTTATTTTCTCAAAAAGAATTAATTTTGGTCGAACAAACGACTTTTAGTGTCAAAGAATGGGAAAAAAGTTTAAAAAAAGTAAAATTACTATGTACAAATGCAAAAATTTTTGATACAATATGTAGTGCGACTGAAGAAAGGCAGAAAGAAGCAATTGAACTTTCGCTCAAAAATGATGCTATGGTAATTGTGGGTGGTAAGCACAGCTCAAACACCCAAAAATTAAAAAGTGTCTGCGAAAAAAATTGCCCGTCATTTCTTGTTGAAACTAAAGATGAGCTTTATGGTATCTCATTTTCTGGTTTTAACTCAATCGGTCTTACTGCGGGTGCATCCACTCCCGCCGGTATTATAAAGGAGGTACTTCAAACCATGTCCGAAATTGTAAACGAAAACAAAATGATTGAGGAGGAAAAAGTGCTGGACTCTGTATCAGCAGAAGATTTTGATTTTGCAGCTGCATTAGAGGAATCACTTAGCGGCCTTAACAGTAACCAGAAAGTAAAGGGTACTGTAATAAGCGTTAAGTCAACTGAGATACAAGTTGATATCGGCAGGAAAGAAACCGGCTATATTCCTTACAGTGAATACAGCAATGACCCTAACGCTAATCCGCAAACAGAGTTAAAGCCAGGCGATGAATTAGACCTCATCATCATGAAAACAAACAATGCAGAAGGCGTAATTATGCTTTCTAAAAAACGTTATGATGCTGTTAAAGCATGGGATAACATTTTAGCATCAGAAGGCACAGACAAAGTATTCACAGGCGTTGTAACAGACGTTATCCGTGGTGGTATTCTTGTTCTTTCTGAAAACGTTAAAGTATTCATTCCAGCATCACTTGCTACAATGAATCGTAACGACAAATTAGAAGATTTATTAAAAACAACTGTAGAATTCAAAATTATTGAAATCAATAAGCAAAGAAAACGTGCAGTTGGTTCAATCAAAGCTGTACTTAAAGGCGCTAAGAAAGAAGCTGAAGACAAGTTCTGGGCTGAAGTTCAAGAAGGCGAAACACGTAAAGGTACAGTTAAATCTCTTACAAACTACGGTGCATTTGTTGACATCGGTGGCGTAGATGGTATGATTCACATTTCTGAACTCTCTTGGAGCAGAATTAAACATCCATCAGAAGTTGTTAAAGTTGGCGACGAAGTAGAAGTTACTATTAAAGCACTTGACCAGGAAAAGAGAAAGATTTCATTAGGATTTAAAAAAGTTGAAGATAATCCATGGGAAATTCTTAAGAGAGATTACCCAGTTGATACTGTTGCAGACGTTAAAATCGTTAGCTTCACTTCATTTGGTGCATTCGCTCAGATTATCCCTGGTGTAGATGGTCTTATCCACATTTCTCAGATTGCAAACAAACACATTGCAAATCCAGCAGAAGTACTTAAAGTAGGCGAAGTGGTTAAAGCAAAAATTACTGAAATCGACTTTGACCTCAAGAGAGTTGGTCTTTCAATTCGTGCACTTCTTCCAGAAGAACCAGCAGAAGAAACTGCTGAAGCAGTAGCAGAAGAAGCAACTGAAGAAGCAGCTGAATAATTAAAAATTAATACTACCCGAAAAACCCAAAATTTTTCGGGTAGTTTTCTTTTAAAAGTAGGTGAAAATTTGTACTGCGAAAAGTGTAAAAAACAAAGTCCTGAAAATTTCAAGCACTGTGCTTATTGCGGTGCAACTTTTCAGAAAAAGCGAAAAACACAAAATACAGAAAACGAACTCATAAAAAGAATTAAAAGACTCAGAATGCCTACAATGAAAAGCAGGGTGTTAAGTCTTATAATTATTGCAATAGTTCTAAGTATCGCTTCAATAACAACAGGGCTTCTTACTGGTAGTAAGCCTGATGGTCTTGTAAAAACATTTGCAAATGCAATCGAAAAGAATAACGAAGAATTATATTTTACATTATATGATGAACAGATTAAATCATATAACAAAGAATATATATATTTCGATGACGAGGTTGTTCTTACTGAAATGACGTATTCAATGCGCCGAAGCTACGAGTTTTATAAGCTTCGTTGCGGTGAAGAGTTTAAACTCAAATATACAGTTGACTCAGTAGAATATATTGCCGAAGATGAACTTGAAGAGATAAACGAATATTTAGAAGAAACTTATCTTTATGAGAAAAAAGCCAACAAAGGTGCAAAGCTTTCTTTTACAATAGATGCAAAAGGCTCTTTAGGTGAGTATCAGAGTATTTATAAAGATGTTTATGCTATAAGAATTGGTGGTAAATGGTATTTAGCATCCGTTCCTAAAACTGACTTTAGTTAAAATAAAGTCAGTTTTATTTTTTGTCGAAATTTTTCAAATTCTGGGTTTTGCACAAAAAAAAGTGGTCTTAAAAAAAATATTTGACAAAATTCAATAAATGTAGTAATATAAGTATAAGAATACGTTTATTGGGGTGGTATTTTGAGCGAGAAGGAAGCGTCTTGTTTTAAAGACCTTACTGATGAAGAATTAGTAAAGCTTTCACAAGAAGGCGACAATCTTGCTTTAGATACTTTAGCACGCCGTTTTCTGTCACACAAACCTAAAATGTATAATGCCGGCTATCTTGATGTTGATGACTTATTACAGGAGGGGATGATAAGCTTCCTTTCTGCAGTTAGAACCTACAAACAAGAAAAGGGTATTCCGTTTTCTGCTTATGCTACTGTTTGTATGAACAATGGTGTTGTTTCAGCAGTCAGAAAAACAAAGAACGATTTTCAACTCGATTATGAAGTCGACCCTGTAACTGTGGGTGGTGAAGTTAAAAACCCGTTAGATACAATAGTCGACAGTGAAAATCTTTCATCCGTTCTCTCTCTTTGTGAGAGTGTTCTTTCAGACGTTGAAAAATCAGTTGTTTACAGTCAGATGAGTGGTCTTTCTTATACTGAAACGGCAGAAAAATTAGGGCTTACACCAAAGGCTGTTGACAATGCACTTCAACGTGCAAGAAAAAAACTTAAAAACGTATTCAGGTAAAAATAGTGTTCTGCACTATTTATATATGTCCTCTTAGCTTAAAAAGGAGAGCGTTAATTTAAAGGTGACGGTGCAATTCCGTTGGAGGACACATCATTATAAAAAGCGAGGAAGCTAAAAATGTACGAAGACAAAACTCTCATCTGCAAAGAATGTGGTAAAGAATTCACTTTCACAGCAGGCGAACAAGAATTCTATGCTGAAAAAGGATTTGTAAACGAACCACAACGTTGCAAAGAGTGCCGTGATGCTCGTAAACAAGCAATTAAGGGAGAACGTGAAAAGTTCAAAGCAACTTGTGCAGCTTGCGGTGGCGAAGCAGAAGTTCCTTTCAAGCCACGTGAAGACAGACCTGTTTATTGCAGTGCATGTTTTGCAAAAATGAAAGAAGAGGCATAAGTTTTACATAATAAATTAGTTTAATTTAATGAAAAAATTTGCCTGCCTTGTCACGAAAGTGGCAAGGCATTTCTTTTTTTATTTGGAAATTCCACTTCTTTTCTTAAAATAACCAACGCAAACAAATTAGGTACAGCCATAAGACCATTAAAAATATCTGCTATTGACCATATAATTTCAGGTGAAACTATACAGCCTAAAAAAGCAAGAATTAAATAAATGAATTTATATGGTTTTATTGCTCTCATAGTAAATAAATATTCAGCACTTTTTTCGCCATAAAACGAGCAACTCGTAAGCGAAGCAAAAGAAAAAAGTGCGGTAAGAAGTGCAATTCCTTTTTTGCCTAAGCTTCCTAAGATTCCATACGAAGCAATAGAAAGCTCTGCACCAAAAAGCTGACCATCGGGTGTGAAAGAACCACTTACCAAAATTACAAGAGCCATAATTGTGCAAAGAAGTGTTGTGTCACAAAAAACCTCAAACATTCCCCATATACCCTGAGTTTCGGGGGTAGTGTTTTCTGTTTCTGAATGAATAATAGTAGATGAACCAAGCCCAGCTTCATTTGAAAAAACACCACGTGAAACGCCATACCTCATCGCCTTAAAAATACCAAAACCGCTAAGCGCCTTGAGTGAAAACGCTTCTTTGAAAATGAGAATAATCATAGGAATGATTCTGTCTCTGAAAATAAACAGAACTCCAAAAGACAATACAAGATAAGATATTGTCATCACAGGAACGAGTAGTTCGCTTAAATTGGAAATTCCTTTTACACCTTTTCTTATAATAATAAAGCAGGTTATTGCTACTAAAACTGCAGTTAAAAAAGTTGGTATTTTAAATCCTGTTTCAAGAGATGTGCTAAGGGAATTTGCCTGTGCCATATTTCCCATACCGAAAGTAGAAAGAAGACAAAAAACGGCATAAACCTTTGAAAGTCCTTTCATTTTAACGCCCTTTTCTATGTATTGAAAAGCACCGCCTGAAATTTTGCCATATTTATTTCTGAAACGATATTTTATTCCTAGGTAGTTTTCACTATAGGCAGTCATCATTGAGAAAAAAGATGATATAAACATCCAGAAAACACTACCAGGTCCGCCCGAATAAATAGCGGTAGCAACACCTACAATGTTGCCAGTGCCGATACACGCCGCAAGAACTGAGCAAAAAGCACCAAATTGTGAAATACCATTTTCAGTTGTTTCTTGCTTTTTAAAAAGAGTTTTTATAGTTGTATCAAAAATTTTTTTAGCACCACGAAACTGAAAAAATCTGCTTTTGAAAGTGAAATAAATACCGACAAAAAGAAAAAATATAAGCATCGGTGCGCCCCAAATAACGCTATTTATTGCATTTATTAAACCATTCACTTTACATCACTCACTTGAAAAAAATAAACTTGTGCAGTATAATTATATAGTTTTAAAATCCTTAATATAACAAGGTGTGAAAAATGGTAAATGATTTAACTAAGGGAAAGACAAGTAGGGTAATACTTTATTTCAGTTTACCTCTGTTTATTAGTGTTATTTTTCAACAGATGTATAGTATTGCAGATAGTGTTATTGCAGGTCGCTTTGCTGGTGAAGCGGCTTTAGCGTCTGTTGGTGCATCTTACCCTATAACAAATATATTCAATGCCATTGCAGTTGGCTGTAACATTGGTTGTGGTGTTGTTATTTCTCAGCTTTTCGGTGCAGGTAAATACAGAAAAGTAAAAACGGCAGTTTACACGTCACTTATATCATCTCTTATAATTTCTGTTGTATTAACAGTTTTTGGTATTTTGTTAACTCCAAAACTTATGGAGCTTATAAATACCCCCGAAGATATCTTTTCGGATTCTGCTTTATATCTTAAAATTTACATAGCAGGTTTTACATTCTTGTTTTTATATAATATTGCAAACGGCGTTTTTGCTTCACTCGGTAATTCTAAAATACCACTTTATTTTCTCATTTTTTCATCTGTAACAAACGTAATTTTAGACTACGTTTTTGTAGCACATTTTAATATGGGCGTAGCAGGTGTAGCGTGGGCAACGTTTATAGCACAGGGTATTGCAGGTGTTATGTCTGTATTAACGTTACTTTATCATCTTAAATTATTAAAAACCGATGAAAAAGCAGAAATATTCTCATTCGAAATGCTTAAACAAATTTCAAAAATATCAATACCAAGTGTATTACAACAAAGCTTTGTTTCAGTTGGTAACGTCTTTATTCAGGGTGAAATCAACAGTTATGGTTCTGCAGTAATTGCTGGTTACTCTGCCGCAATAAAGCTTAATACGTTTGCAGTCAATTCGCTTGTTACGTTTGGCAATTCGGTTTCAAGCTTTACAGCACAGAACGTTGGGGCAATGCAATATAAAAGAATTAAAGAGGGCTTTAAAAGTGGTGCAGTGCTCTCAATTATTACTGCAATAGTATTTTCAATTGTTTACGTTACTTTTTCAGAAACACTTATTGGTGTATTTATGGAAGGAGACAAAAGCGTTTTAGCGCTTACAACTGGTAAACAGTTTTTGATTATCGTAGAACCATTTTTGTGTTTCATAGGCTTTAAAGTTGTGTGTGACGGCGTTCTTCGTGGCACAGGTAATATGAAGTATTTTATGTTTGCAACTTTTGCCGATTTGGTTTTAAGAGTAATTTTAGCATTCATTTTTTCACACTTCTTCGGAGCAGTCGGAATCTGGCTTTCGTGGCCAATCGGCTGGGGACTTGCGGTGGTGCTTTCATTTGCTTTTTATAAGAAAGTGGTAAAACAGTTTAAAATTGAAAGTTTTGGAAACGCTATGCGTTTGATTGTAATTAAATAGAAGTCAAAACTACATTCATTCATTTAAAGAGTATTATTAAATCCTAAAATGAACGAATGTAGTTGTTTTTATAATATTATAATTACGGCGTAGCCCCTAAATTTTCAACTTTCAACTTTCAATTTTCAATTAATTAAATTTATTTAATTTGGTTAAACTAAATATTACTATGAACGAAATAATTTTAAAAATGAAAAATATAGAAAAAAGCTTCTCTGGTGTTCACGCTTTAAAGGGTGTGGACTTTATTTTGCATAGAGGTGAAGTCCATGCTCTGATGGGCGAAAATGGCGCCGGTAAATCTACTTTAATGAAGATTTTAAGTGGTGTTTATAAAGCGGATAGTGGTGAAATTTTAGTCTTTAATGAAAAATGCAGTTTTGATTCAGTAAAAGAGTCACAAGAAAAGGGAATTGCTATTATTCATCAGGAATTAAATCTTATTCCTGATTTAACTGTTGCTCAAAATATTTTTTTAGGCAGAGAAAAAATGATTTCTAAGATTTTTATTGATGATAAGAAAATGGAAAAAGAAGCAGAAAGGCTTCTTAAATATGTTGGTGTTTACATTAAACCAGATGAAAAAGTCAGAAATTTAACTGTGGGTAAGCAACAAATGGTAGAAATAGCAAAAGCAATTTCTTTTGACTCTAAAATTCTTGTTTTAGATGAACCGACTGCCGCTTTAACCGAACCTGAAACAGAAGAATTATTCAGAATAATGAACGAGTTGAAACTAAAAGGCATTGGTATGATTTATATTTCGCACAGAATGGATGAGATTGAAAGAATTTCAGACAGAGTAACTGTTATGCGAGATGGCGAATATGTAGGAACTGTAAATACACTAAAAACAACAAAAGAGAAAATAGTTAAAATGATGGTCGGACGAGCTGTTTTAGGTGAAGAAAAAGAAAAAAGTGCAAGGCCTCACAATTCTCCGGTTGTTTTAGAAGTGAAAAATCTTAACAGTGGCGATAAAATAAAAAATGTCAGTTTTGTACTTCGTAAAGGTGAAATTTTAGGCTTTTCTGGTCTTATGGGGGCAGGGCGTACAGAAGTAGCAAGGGCAATTTGTGGTGCCGATAAATTTACGAGTGGCGAAATTTTTGTGAATAATAAAAAGATGAATATAAAAAGTCCTGCAGATGCGGTTAAAAATGGAATTTGTTATATTTCTGAGGACAGAAAACGTTATGGTCTTTTATTAGATAAATCTGTTACGGATAATTCAGTCTTAGCTTCTTTAGATGATTATGTAAAATTCGGATTTATAAATGATAAAAAAGCCACTGTGAAAGCCCAAAATAAAAATGAAATGCTAAAAACCAAAACGCCATCAATGGCACAAAAATTAAAAAATCTTTCTGGTGGAAATCAGCAAAAGGTTATTATTGCACGGTGGTTATTAAAGAATAGCGATATTTTTATTTTTGATGAACCCACACGAGGAATAGATATAGGTGCAAAAAGTGAAATGTATGCTTTAATGCGGGATTTAGCAAAAAATGGTAAGTCTATAATAATGATTTCTTCAGAACTTTCAGAAATTACACGCCTTTCTGACAGAGTATTTGTTATGTGTGAAGGCAGAATAACAAAAGAATTACCAATAGAAAAAGCGACACAGGAAAATATAATGAAATATGCTATGAAGCGAGAAGGTGACGCTAATGGATAAACTTAAAAATATGAAAACAAAGTCAGGACAAAATGCGATTATTATTGTAGTGCTTATTTTGTTGATTTTCTTGTTTTATTTTTTAAATCCTAACTTTCTTAATAAATATAACATTGTGAGTATGGCGCAATCATTAGCACCATATGCAATTATGGGACTCGGCGTAACCTTTGCAATAGCAACAGGTGGAATCGACCTTTCAATTGGTACTGTATGTATTGCTTCGTCTGTTATTGCAGGTAAATTATACACCGATGGTTTAATACCTTTGTGGTCGACAATTCCTGTAATGATTTTAATTGGTGTTTTTTTCGGTTTAATAAATGGCCTTTTAATTGCAAAATGCAAATTACCGGCATTTATTGCAACATTAGGTACTATGATGGTTTCCCGTGGACTTTCTGCAATTATTGTTAATGCACCAAATATTTTCTATCCTACTTCTACGTGGTTCAACAAATTGTTTTCAAATAACAATGGGTTTCCTATAGGTCTTTTGTGGGTTTTAGGCTTTATGCTTATTTGTATGTATCTTATGTATAAAAATAAAATCGGACGTTATATTCTTTCAATTGGTTCAAATGAAGAAGCAACCTATCTTTCAGGTATAAAAACTGATAAATATAAAATTATAGCTTATGTAATTACTGGTCTTAGTGCTGGTATTGCGGCTGTTTTCTGGTCTGCTTCATTTGTTACAGTGGCTACTGCAAGCGGTAACGGAATGGAGCTTGATGCAATAGCGGGGGTATATATTGGTGGTACGTCTGCCACAGGCGGTGTGGCTTCAATAGGCGGTTCTTTGATAGGCGCTATTATGCTTGTTGTAATTCGTTCGGGACTCAATTTTGTTTTAGCACTTATGAATATAAATATTAATTCAACTTATGTTACCTACGTTTTAACAGGTGTAATAGTTGTGTTATCAGTATTAATAGAGATTGTAAAATCAAACAAAATGTTGAAAAAAGGTTGAAAAAAAGAAATAATTGGTATATTATTAGAGTATATATAGTATTTTAAGGGGCGTTTTTATGAAGTTGAAAAAAATTCTCTCTTTAGTCTTTTCAATATCATTATTGGTAACATCTTTCTCTGCTTGTAGTTCGGCGGAGAAAAACGGCGGCAATGATGATATGAAAACAATTGCAATCATTGCAAAAGGTGAGTCGCACGCTTTTTGGCAGTCTGTAAAGCAAGGTGCAGAAGATGCGGCAAAAAAACACGGCGGTTATAAAATAACTTTCCGTGGTCCTGCTTCTGAAATATCACAGGAATTACCTGCACAGAAAGAAATGGTGCAGACTGCACTTATTAATAATCCGTCAGGTCTTATAATTGCAACTATCGGTGAAGGTTTTACCGATATGTTAGAACAGGCTTACGACAAAAAAATCCCTGTAGTTCAGTTTGATAGTGGCGTTTGGGAAGCCGATATAAATGCATTAAACGAAAAAGGTAAGAATCCAATAGTTTCAACAGTTTCTACTTCTAATGAAACTGCAGCAGGTCTTGCAGCGTGTAATCTTTTTAATGCAATAAAAACAGATATTGCAGCAAGTGATGGTAATTATGTGGTTGGTGTCATTCAACACGACCAGACAGATACAGGCGTTGATAGAGCAAAAGGGTTTATAGATGAGTTTAACTCACTTGCAGATAATGACCTTATGACAAAGGGCAAATATAGGTTTGAAAAGGCAGTAAAAGATGGCGACAGTAATAACGCTTACGTTGATGCGCTTAACGCTCTTGTTGAAAAAGGTGCAGATGCAATCTTTATGACTAATGAAGGTGTTGTAAAACAGGTAAGTGATGCTATTGCTGCTAACTCTGGTAAATATGATGATATCAAATTCTGTGGTTTTGATGCTGGAACAAAGCAAATTGAGTGGATGAAATCTGATAGCAAAGCGGTGCTTGTTGGTTCTGTTGCTCAGGATTCATACAGAATAGGCTATGATGCAGTTGAACAATGTATTTATGCTATTGAAGGTGGCAAAGTAGCAGAAAACGTACCAGTTTTAGGAAAATGGTATGATAAAGAAAATATTGATGAAATGGTAAAACAAAACCTCGTGTACGAGGGTTAAAAATAAAAGTCCTTATGTTTTTGAAGCATAAGGACTTTTTGTTTTTACTTACCGCATCCACAAGAACCTTTGGTATAAGGGATTTGTTGTTCACAGCAACAACTGTTATCTTTTTGGTTAGGTGGGAAGAATTCATCAACAGGGAAAGATATTTTTCTGAAAATATCACATGGGTCTTCAGTTTCACATTGACATTCTTTTGTAGGAACACAGAAGTCATAAGCAGGAATGAGCATCTGAACGTCACGTTCAAGTTGAATAATTGTAAATACACCAAGTGTAACTCTGAGTGCTCTTTCGCAGTTAGAATTATTGTTAAAACTACCATCAAAGCAACAACAAATATGCTTTGGAATATTGCCATCACAACAGTCAGGCAAAGTATTGCAACAATCGCAAACTCGGCATATTTCAGCGTTAAGACAAATAGGCTCAACCGTCTGCACCTTTGCTCTTGGGTTAGCGTTGCAAATAGCATTTTGCTCATCAAAAGCGTTTTCAATGTAGTTAGAAGAGAAGATTTTTACGTTTCCGTCACTACCATAAAGAATACACTTTTTACTAAAGGTAACAAGACCTTCAATTAAATCAGGGTGTGCAGTAGGGCAAGTGTAAGCGTCAACTGCTACCTTAACAAAGAATGTTAAATCAACTGAGTAAAAGCCTTTGTTAAATGGAACTTTTTCAACTTCAACAAGACAATTTAAAATCTCTGCGCCTCTGCATTTTACAGAAGATGCATTGTCAAGAATACATTGACCACGATCAGTTAAGTAAACTCTCAAATCCTTGAGGCACTCTTTATCTGCACAAGAATCATAAACTCTGTTAGTATCAATGCAGATAGCTTCTTTAATGTGATTGAGATTTGTGTCAGGACAATTTCTGTTATTATCAGCCATACATTTTCCTCCTTAATATGTTCGAAGTCGGGTAAGGTGACGGGAGCCGAACACCGCACGGTTTTGGAAGACAAAAATTCCCACTAACATCGTCAAAACTCTTGAAATACGACAGTATTCCTGCGAGTTTTTCCTTGTTACTGAAAATTTTTTTGTCTTACAAAACTGCTCGCACCTAAAATTGTAAAGATTTTGGTGCAGTAAGGTGTTTCTTTGGCGAAGTCATACTGACGTATAACAAGACAAAAAACGG
>JAZNUL010000034.1:0-18119 GCA_045592285.1 Acutalibacteraceae bacterium | reverse complement strand
CTGATTGAAAGAATAAGCGGTTTACTGCCAAAACCTAACTCTGCTCTTGAAACTTCGGGGTCTGCTTCTAAAAGTTCGCCCCTTACAGGAAGTCCGGTTACAACCATTTTGTTTTTAATTGTCATATGCTTTTTTGCTTCTTCTGCAGTAAGCATAACAACGTCAACTTTTTCTGCCAACGCTTTATTTGTAATACCAGGGTAAGCATTCTGCTCGTGAATTGCTGTAGGAATGCCCATTTTATTTGCCATTCTTACAACAGGACCACTAACGTAGCCACCAAAGCCTACAACTACGTCTGGATTAAACTCGTTAATTATCTTTTTAACTGCACCACTACTCTTTAAAAGTCTTGTTACAGTTTTTATATTTGCTTTTATTGCATCAGGTGAAAAGCTACGCTTGAAACCACTGATTTCAATAGTTTTTAAATCGTACCCAGCCTGTGGCACAATTTTCGCTTCAATTCTATCAGCAGTTCCCACAAAACAGATTTCTACTTCGGGGTGTCTTTTTTTAATTTCACCTGCCACTGCTAATGCAGGGTTTACGTGACCACCTGTGCCACCTGCCGCTATCATAACTCTCATTTTACTCACCTTTTAACCTTGATATCTCTGAACGTATATACTTTTGGCATATTTGCCTGACGTGAAACCGAAAGAACTGCCCCCATTTCTGCAAGACACAGCCACATTGAAGAACCGCCATAACTGAAGAATGGTAAACCGATACCAGTATTAGGAACTGTATCTGTAACAACAGCCACATTAAGTGCTACCTGAAGACCTAACTGGAACACCATACCAAAAGCAACAAGTGAACCAAAGCGATCTTTAGCGTGCATACCAATAATAATTCCACGTACAATTAATGCACCATAGAGAAGTAAAATCGCAGCTGCACCTACAAACCCTAATTCTTCACAAACGATTGCGAAAATAAAGTCATTCTGTGGTTCTGAAACATAAAGGTATTTTTCTTTAGAATTACCAAGACCCGAACCAAAGAACCCACCCGAACCAATTGCATAAAGCGATTGGTTTGTCTGCCAACGCGCACCAGTAGGCTCGTAATCCTTGTCTAACCACGCTTTGATACGCTCTGCCATATAATCTCTGAGAAGTGGAATATTGTCATATTCTTTTACAACAATTATTACAGCAACAACAAATATAACTGCCCCTATTGAAAACCACTTTGCCTTACCTTCACCAAGCCAGAGCATTATTACACCGATACCTGCAATAAGAATTGTACCAGAAAGGTGACTTTCTGCTAACACAAGAACTGCTACACCTACTACTATAAACAGATAATAAAACAAGGTTGTTGTGCCTTGTGAAATTAATATTTTATTACCCGACATCTCATAAATCTGCTTTGCGAAACTCTCTTTGGAAAGTTTACTGCTTGTAAGCTTTTTATAATCTTTATCAAGACCATTTGCCAAGAACAGAATAAGCACAAATTTAGCAACTTCAGATGGTTGAAACTGAAAAAATCCTAAATCAATCCATCTTTTAATGCCATCGTCTGTCGGAATAATTAATACAATCCCGAGAAGGAAAAGTGAACCAGCCATACCTAAAACGCCGACAACTCTCAGATATTTATAATCAAGCTTCGAAACGACGTACATTATAAAAAGACCAGTAATAGCAAAAAACAACTGACGTTTGAAATAATGCAGACTATCATTCCCTGACGTATTGTAAAACGCGTAAAAATAACTTGAAGAAAGCAACATTACAAGTCCTATTGCTAAAACAAGTAAGAGAAGTAAAAAGAATGGCAAATCCATACTATTTTTTATGAAAAATTTATCTAAAAAGCCTTTTTTCTTTTTATTTTCCATTTACTTTCCTCCTTACTTTATATTTAATGCCAAAAATTATTTTAAGTTACCGAAATAGAAAAGAACTATTGCTAAAGCGCCACCAATAAAAGTTATGAGTGTAAAAATTTTACAGATTTTTGTTTCCTTCCAGCCACAAAGCTCAAAGTGGTGGTGGATTGGCGCCATTTTAAAGAAACGTTTGCCGTGTGTCATTTTGAAGTAGCCAATCTGAATAATATCTGAACCGAATTCTGCTACATAAATAATACCTATTAAAACTATTATGAACGGACAATCAACAGCGTATGCAAGTGCAACAATCATACCGCCCAAAAACATTGAGCCCAAGTCACCCATCATAACCTTTGCTGGATGCCAGTTCCAGATTACGTAGCCAACAAGACCACCCATTAAAGTCGCTGATAAAAGACTTGCACCAAAGCAATTACGAAGCCCAGCAACAACTATAAAGCAAGCCGCTGCCGCTGCAGTAACAGATGCACAAAGACCATCTACACCATCAGTAAAGTTTACAGCATTTGTTGTGCAGTAAATCACTGCAATACCGATTACCCAGAAGAATATTTTTGTTTCAACCATACCTAAGAATGGGATAAACATAGCGCCAGTAGGATTATCAATATAAAGAGTCAACAAATAACCAAGCATTACAATTACCTGGAGAACTGATTTCTGTTTGATTGAAAGACCCATATTACGTTTTTTAACAGCTTTTATGTAATCGTCTAAAAATCCGATAAAAGCAAAGCCTAAAGCCATTAAAATACCACCGAAGATTTTGACCTTCATTGAAGAAGCAACTATGTCATTAACAACAATAAGCTTGCCATCAAGAAAATGGTCTATTAAAGCAACAGCACCAAATGAAACAAGTGTTGAAACAATAAACATTATACCACCCATAATTGGTGTACCTTGTTTATCCTTATGCCATTTAGGACCGATATCTAAAATTGTCTGACCAAAACTTAACTTATGTAAAAATGGAATAACCACATACCCCAAAGCAAATGCAATTACAAAGCTAAGAAGCGCTGCAAGACCTAACGCTAAATATAAATTCATACTTCCCACTCCTTATATAACTCATGGAAGATTTCTTCCATTTTCATTGAACGGCTACCCTTGAAAAGCACCGTATCATTTTCTTTTAAAATTGATTTTAAAAAGCTTGTCAACTCACTCTTATCGTTAAATGAGTAACTTTCCGCACCATTTTCTTCTGCACCTTTTTTAATAAGGCGTGACAAACTACCGAATGTCAGGACAATATCAGTTTTGGTTTCACCTGCTATTTTACCCACTTCGTAATGAGCGGTATCACTGTAATCACCCAACTCAAGCATATCACCAAGAACTGCTATACTTCTTGTTTTCTTTATAGTGTTGAGCGTTATAAGTGAAGCCTTCATACTGTCAGGATTTGCATTATAGCAATCTTCAATAAAAGTATAACTCTTAACTTCACGCACATTCTGTCGCATTCCCTCAGGTGCAAAATTTTTAAGTGCATTTGCTGCTTCTGAAAGTGTGAAGCCCATCTTTTTACCTACACACATAGCACAAAGTGCATTATAAACATTATGAACACCCACAGCTGGAACAAAAGCTTTAACAGTTTCATTTTCACAAACCGCAGTAAACTCACTGCCATCTGGCAAGAATTTTATATCTTCTGCCTTCATATAAAGATTCGGGGAATCAATACCAAATCTTATGACTTCAAAATCATTTGTAGTGATTGTAGAAAGCATATCATTATCGCCATTAATAATAAGCGGTGAGCCTTTTTTCATTCCCTCGGTAATTTCACATTTCGCTTTGAGAATACCTTCTCTTGAACCTAAATTCTCAATATGAGCAGTACCAACGTTAGTAATTATACCGATATCTGGCATTACAGCTTCTGTAAGGCGGGAAATTTCATTGAAATGGTTCATACCCATTTCAATTACTGCTGCTTCGTGAGAATTTTCAAGACAGAACAACGTTTTAGGAACACCTATTTCATTGTTTAAATTCCCCTGAGTTTTTAATGTATTATACTTCTCAGAAAGAACGGCGTGAACCATACCTTTAGTTGTGGTTTTACCCACACTACCAGTAAGTGCAACAAAAGGAATGTTGAATTTACTTCTGTAACCCTTTGCAATCTGCAAAAGTGCTTTGCCTGTATCCTCAACTAAAATCACTCTGTCACTTTTGCCGTTGTAACGACTGCAAACAACTGCTTTTGCACCTTTTATGAGAACATCTTCTACAAAATCATTTGCATCGAAGCGTTCACCTTTAAGTGCAATAAACAATGTATTTTCATCAATTACTCTGCTATCTGTTGAAATAGTGTTAATTGTGCCAGTTAAATTGGATTTAACATTACACCACCCGGCTATTTCACTTAATAATATTTCTTCCAAAATATCACCTGTTCAATGCATTTTTTATAACTTCTCGCTCGTCATAATGAACACGCTCAGTACCTATAACCTGATAAGTTTCGTGCCCCTTACCAGCAAGAAGAATTGTGTCACCTTGTTTTGCAATCTTCAAAGCTTCAGCTATTGCTTCGCTTCTGTCGGTAATTGTAATTACTTCTGCCTTTGAACCAACTGTACCGATTAAAATTTCTTTAATAATTTCATCGGGGTCTTCGGTTCTCGGGTTATCAGTTGTGACAATTACAATATCTGAAAGCTCGGTTGCCATTCTGCCCATTTTAGGACGTTTTGTTTTATCTCTGTCACCACCGCAACCAAAGAGAGTAATAACTCTGCCTTTTGTGAAGCCTCTTACTGCATTAATTGCTTTTTCGAGACCATCTGGTGTATGAGCATAGTCAATGATAACGCCAAAAGGTGTGTTTGTTTCTACTAATTCGAGTCTGCCTTTTACAGATTTCGCCTGGCTTATTGCTTTTACTGTATCCTCTAAAGAGAAGCCTAATGCACTGACTGAACCGATAGCAGCCAATGAATTATAAACAGAAAAGTCACCGGGGATATGAAAATCAACATTTAATTCATTATTGATTTTATAAGTTACCTTATTTTCAAGAAGTTCTATACTACTTGCTTTAATATCACAGTTTTTTTCTGCACCATAGCTGATTTTTTCACAGGATAAACCATCCACCATATACTGTGATGCTTCATCATCTGCATTTATAACTGCAATATCACAAGCTTTGAAAAGCTCCTTTTTACACTTTTTATACTCTTCAATAGTGCCGTGATAATCAAGATGGTCTTGTGTAAGATTTGTAAATACACCTACCTTAAAATGAATACCTGCAAGGCGCATCTGGTGGAACGCCTGTGAAGATGTTTCCATTACACAATACTTTATGCCATCATCTTCCATCATTTTAAAAAGCTTGTGCATATCATACGGATCAGGTGTTGTAAGCTCTGTGTGAAATTCTTTATTACCCACCATATTTTTAACTGTACCTATAAGACCTGATTCAATACCGAATTCAGCTAATATATCTTTCACAATAAACGCTGTTGTTGTCTTACCATTAGTACCAGTTATACCGATAAGTGTCATTTTATCTACTGAAGCACCAAAAAGGTTTTTACACATAATTGCATACGCTTCACGGGTATTTTCAACAAGAACTTGTTCTTTTAACCCTAAATCTTTTGAAACGATTACAGTTACGGCACCATTTTCCATAACTTCTTTTGCAAAATTGTGACCGTCGAAGCGAGCACCACTTACACAGACAAATGCACAATTTCCTGTCACCTTTTTTGTATTATCGGTAACGTCACTTATTTCTCTGTCGATATATTCATTTTTTACGTTTACGCCCTTTAATAATTCTGATAAAAGCATTAGTCTTCAACACCTTGGTTTGTTTTAAAATATACTGTTATAGTTGTACCCATTTCTGCCTGAGTACCACTTTCTATACTTTGCCTGTAAGATACAACCTCACTATCAAGTGATGCACCTGAAATTTTAAGGTTAAAGCCTGCATTTACTGCTCTTTCATTTGCAGAGCTTATGCTAAGACCTGTTAAATCAGGAACAGTTGCAGTTTTGTTTGATGTTTCTTTTTCTGTGTAAAGAATTACAACACCATCAAGCGGAATATTCTGCCCCTTTAACGGGTATTGAGAAATAACAGAGTCGCCATCACCTACTACACGTGCTGTGAAGCCTTGGTTTTTAAGAGTTGCTCTTGCTTTCTCAACATTCATTGAGCTTACATCAGGTGTTATACCATTGAGCTGGGCAAGCTCTTCATTTGAATAAACAGGGTCAATATTCATATATTTGAGAGTCTGTTCAATAACTGCACCAGCAACCGGCGCTGCAATAGCACCACCACCGTGAACATAACCTTGAGGCTCATCTATAACTATAAGAACTGCTATTTTAGGGTCATCGGCAGGAGCACAGCCCACGAATGAAGCGATATATTCACCATCTACTGTAAGCTTCTCAGATGTACCTGTTTTACCAGCAACGTGAAACCCAGGAACATAAGCGTTTTTACCAGTACCCTCTGAAACAACCTTTTCCATCATTTTCAGAACTTCTTTACTTGTAGTTTCAGAAATAACACTTCTTTTTACTATCGGCTCTGCTTCAAAAACTGTGTTACCATCTTCATCAAGCATAGCACCGACAATATAAGGCTGCATTAAATTACCACCATTTGCTATTGCCGAAACGCCTGTAATCATCTGGATAGCGCTGACCTGAAAGGTCTGACCGAATGAAGAAGATGAAACTTGTGAAATACCCATATTTTCGAGTGAGTGGTATGTAACATCTTTAACAGGTGTTGCTTCACCTGGTAAATCAACATCTGTTTCACTGGTGAAACCAAAAGCATCAAAATACTTATAGAAATTCTTTGAACCTAATTTCTGACCTATATCAACAAAAAACGGGTTACATGAGTTCATTAAACCTTCTGCTAAAGTCTGTCTGCCGTGACCACCATCCTTATGACAGTGAAGCACATTATCTGCAACCTTAACAGAACCTGAACAACTGAAGCAATAATCAGGGGTAACAAGGCCTTCTTCAAGTGCTGCCGCTGCAACAAAAACCTTAAAAACAGAACCAGGCTCATAGGTATCACTAACTGCCTTGTTACGCCACATTGAATAAATCTTGTTGTTATATGCTAAATCATATTTTTCTGCATCTTTAATTTTATCTAACTCTTTGAGAACCTCTTTATCGGTAATAACTGTAGGAGTGTTAAGGTCATAGTCTGGCATTGTCGCCATCGCAAGAATTGCACCGGTTTCAACCTCCATAACAATACCATAAGCAGAAGTTGCATCATTATCAAGAACAGCCTGTGCCAAACCTTTTTCAAGATAATACTGAATTGTTTTATCAAGTGTGAGCACAAGACTTGTGCCCTGCTTTGCATCGTAGGTTGTTTCAAAATTACTCGACATAGCGCCATTACGGGCATTTTTCGCCGTAATAATTCTACCCGCAACACCAGTTAATTTATCGTTATACTGAAGTTCAAGACCTGCTCTACCAGAATCTTCTGCACCGGTAAAACCTAAGATAGTTGATGCAAAATTTGAATATGGATAATAACGTTTTGTATCAGGGTCAATATTAACAATATCGTAAAGGTCATTATCGTCAATAAAATCTGAAATAAGAGTTTTTTCGGTATATTCAACCTTACCCTCAATTTTTACATAACTGTAATTTGAATTTGAGATTTTTTCATAAATACGCTTTTCTTTTAATTTAAGAATTTTTGCAAGGGTTTCAGAAATAAGCTTTCTTTGAGCGTCATCCTTTATTTTTGAGGGATTGACATAAACAAGCCAAGCAGAAGCACTTTCTGCAAGAACGTTATAGTTACAATCATAAATAATTCCTCTGTCAGCAGAAATTTCAGTATCACTGAGTTGCTGAGCCTCTGCTTTTGTTTTATATTCATCACCTTTTACTACCTGAATATAAAAAAGTCTGAATATATCAGTACCGAAGCCCAACAAGAGTAAAATTGCAGCAGCAATAAGACAGCGTTGCTTTAATTTTTTTGTTGTTCTTGCCAACCAAATTACCCCCTTTTATTATGAAGTGAGTTATATCGCATAATTAAAAATATTATACCATATATAATGCAATATGTAAAGAAATTATAAGCCACTTTTCTTATTTTTTCTAACAAAAAAGGGGTCGAGTAACTCAACCCCTTATATAAATATTTAATTTTTAAAAAATATATGCAAATAACTCTTTAATTTCTGTTTTAAGACCACTATCCTGGGAAACTTGCTTTTCGCCTGCAACTACAAATTCATCACCTTGTGATAAATTGATGTATGTAATCTGATAGCTTTCAGCCTTTACCATACCTAACTTTGTTTCTGCATATTCAATAACCTTTTCGGTATCTACCATACTGTTAAGTTCTGCGTTGAGTCTTACTGTTTCACCCTCTGCAATAGAAACCTCGTTCTGAAGGTTTGCAATCTGTGAATCAAGCTTATCACATTCTGCATTCATATAAAGATTTACAACAGTAAAAGCAAAAAGCACTGCAAGACAACACATCGCCTTTTTTAAGCCTGAAGAAACAGCCGCTTTTTGTGTGCGACGAGTAACTGTATGCTGATACTGGTCAACTGTATTAGCCACTTTTCTTACAGTATTGTTTGCTTGGCTTGTATAATTAACACTCTGCTTTTTTGCAGGTGTTTTTGTTGCAGTTTTAGTCCCGGTTTTTTTAACAGGCTTTTTCGTCTGTTTTTTCACACTTTGTCTTTTTACAGGCTGTGCTTCTCTGACTTTCCTCGGCTCAACAACCTGTGGCTCAAAGAGCGACAAATCATAAGCTGAAGACTCTCGATAGTTGGTCATTCTTTTATCCCCTTATAATTTTAACGCTGTGCGAAGCTTCGCACTACGACTTCTTTTATTGTTTTCTAATTCCTTCTGCCCTGCTTTTACGCCACCGCTTTTAACAATGGCTTTAGGTTTATTTCCACAAACACAAACAGGAAAATCTTTAGGACATGTACACCCTTTTTTGAGTGTTGAAAAATAATCTTTAACAATTTTATCTTCCAAAGAATGGAATGTTATTATTGCTAAAACGCCATCTTTATTTAACAACCCGAACATATCAGGAAGAACTGCTTTCAAGCCACCCAATTCATTGTTAACTTCAATTCTTATTGCCTGAAAGGTTTTTCGCGCAGGGTGACCATCACGTTTAAACTTTGCAGGAATTGAAGCCGAAATTATGTCGCTAAGTTCAAAGGTTGTTTCTATTTCTTTTATCTCTCTCGCTTTCACTATATTGGAAGCGATTTTTTTTGCAAATTTTTCTTCACCATAATCCCAGATAACACGACAAAGCTCATCTTCAGAATATGTGTTAACAACATCTTTTGCGCTTAACCCCTGCTTGCTCATTCTCATATCGAGCAAAGCATCATTATGGAATGAAAATCCTCGTTCAGCAGTATCAAGTTGGAAACTGCTTACACCAAGGTCTGCAACGATACCATCAACTGAAGTGACACCTAAAACATCAAGTGCAACTTTTATATTGCTGTAATTATCGTGAATTATGTTAACTCGCTTATCGCCACTGAAGCGTTCAGTTAAAACCTTTATTGCATCAGGGTCACGGTCAAACAAATACATTTTGCCTTTTTCGTTAAGATGCGAAAGAATCTCAGCCGAGTGACCACCGCCACCTGCTGTGCAATCAACATAAACGCCATCCGGCTTAATATTAAGTGCTTCAACAGATTCACTGAGAAGAACCGAAATATGATTAAACTCCATATTCTCTTCTCCTTAGAATCTGATTTCGATTTCGTTTTTAAGACATTCATTAAAGTTTTCTGCTTCTTTATCCCACTCTTCTTGTGCCCAGATTTCAATTCTGCTTGACACACCTACGATAACAATATCTTTTACGATATTAGCGTACTCTTTGAAAGACTGGTTAAGTGTAACTCTACCTGTTTTATCAAGTTCAACAGGCATAGCTGCGTGAAGAAGTGCTCTCTGTAAATGTCTTGATGAAGCTGACGGCGGAAGATTATCAATCTCTCTGCAAATTTCTTCCCAGCGTTCTTCTGTATAAACGTAAATACATTTTGACTCATCTGGTGAACGAAAGAGAATTATTCTGTCGCCAAGCTCAGAACGGAACTGTGCAGGAATTATGAAACGATTTTTTGAATCGACACTGTGATTATACATACCAGAGGTCATTTCCTACACCTTCCTTTCAAAACTTAAAATTCCCCACTTTGTGGGTTTTTCGCGTCACTTTATGGGAATTTGCCCCACTGTGCTCCTATTATATACCCACAGTCCCCCATTGTCAATAGATTTAGAAAAGTTTTTTAATAACTTTTCAAAAAAATAACCGAATCTGACTTTTTAAAATCAGATTCGGTTACTGAGCTTCGCAGCATTGATTTTATTAACTTTTAGGGGGTTACAGTTGTCTAAGAACTGCTATCGCATTTTCTACGAGACTATCAATTTCGCCCTTTGAAAAGCGGGTGGAATTCCATTCCGAAATAAGCGTTGTTTTTTTACCCTGCACAAGCGAAAAAGAAACGTTGAAATTCGATTTGTGGGGTTCTTTTACTCTTATGTGGTGGAAAGTGGAGAGTTTTTCCCAAAACCTTTGATTAAGGTTTTGAGACTCAAATGAAAGCAAAAATTGCTGTTCACACCCGTAAAGAGTAGCAAGTTTTTGGGTATGTTTGTTTTTGTAAACTCCTGCTTTATACATAAAACAAGAATCAAGAAAAGATGGTGTAAGTTTGCTTAAAAACAATTCACTATAAAAAGTATTGAAGCAAACACAAACCTTTTTATATAAAGAATCGTGAAAACTCTTCACTCTTTCGGATAAAGACCCCTCACTTTTTGTTGCATCTAAAGAAACATTACCATTAAAGCAACCCACAGAGTACGATTCCCTATCTATAAAAAATGGTCGTCTATCGGTTAAAAGATTAATTTTCTGCAGCTTTTTCTTTGGTTTTTCTTTTAATCTTAACGCTTCCGCAAGAGCAAACAAAACCACTGACGAAAAATCGACTTTAAAATCGACACATTTCTCTTTTAACGCTTCACAGAGTTCGGCGTCTAAAGTATAGTCACAAAAATTGACATCACCATACTCTTCAGAAAACTTTTCTTTTGCTTTATTGTAATCTGTATAAGTAAATTTCTTTGGCTTCAGAAGGTAGTTATTATCAAGAACCTCTGTAACTCTGTCTGCCACGAAGGAATCAACTGCAACTGGTAAATCACTTTCTTCCGAAAAGAGTTTTATTGGTACAGGTTCAATAACTACACTTTCTTTATTGTAAAATAAAAGCAATTCTTTAGCCAACATAAGAAGAGATTTAGAATCAGAAACAACTGTGTGAGAAAGAATTACAAGAGTATTCTGATTTACAACAAAAAACTTAAACAAACATTCATTGAAATCAATACCATTGTTAATCTGTTCTTTTAAAAACAAATCTATATCTTTTTCAACAACTTCTATTTTGGGTTGGATTTTTTCGGGTTGCAAGTAAGCCTCAGACTCATCATCAAGACAAATCACAGAAGCAATCAACGGCTCTTTTACTGAAAGCATCTTGAGAGCCTTATTTAATTCTTTTAATTCGAAAGCCTTGCTGACTTCACCAACAAAGCTAACAACATTCTGAAAATCAAATAACCTTGAACGTGAAAGCCCTATTTTTATTTCTTTTATCATAGAAACCTCTAAAACTTTGAATTTTTCTCAATAAGACGTTGCTTTACACCCCAGAGCTTACCAGAGAAATCTACATAGTATTTATGTGGATTTTCAAATCTTGTTACTTCATCCCAGAGAGTTGAAACCTGCTCGTTACAATAAGCACGTATATCTTCTAATGATGGTATATTATAAACGCAATCGCCATCCTTGAATATCGTAACAAGCAATTCTCTTGCAACGAAATTATCAACAGTTTTTCTTTTCCAGGTAAAATCAGGGTCAAAAAGCGAATATGTTTTTTCAGTATCAATACTTTCATCTGAAAGCGTCAGAACATCTGCTATCGCTTTACCAGATTCCATATCAAAAAGTCGCCACACACGCTTTGAGCAAGGTGTTGTTATTTTATTTACATTGTTACTGACCATAATAGCTGGTATTCTTTCGCCATTCTTTTCAGTTTCACAAAGCTTATAAACACCATCTAAAACAGGTGAAGATGCTGAAGTTATAAGTTTTTCACCAACTATGAAGCCGTCAATTTTAGCTCCCTGATTAATCATATCTTTTATAAGAACTTCATCAAGTGAATTTGATGCGTAAATATCACAATCAGGAAAACCTGATTCGTCTAAAATTCTTCTTGCACGCTTTGAGAGATATGTCATATCGCCACTATCAATTATAATTCCTGCTGGTCTCAAGCCTTTTGGAACAAGCACAGAATTAAATGCCTCAACAGCATTTTTGACACCACTTTCTAACGTATCATAGGTATCAACTAAAAGCATACCATCTTCGCCGTGTTCCTCCAGATAAATCTTAAATGCTTCTAACTCATCATCAAAAAGCTGAACCCAGCTATGACTCATAGGCGCAAACGATGGAACATTGAACTCTTTTGAAGCATTATAAAGCGTTGTTGCAGAAACGCCACCAATATAAGCTGCTCTTGCACCATACATCGCAGAATCAAAGCCTTGTGAACGTCTTGCGCCCATTTCTATAACACTCTTACCCTGAGCAGCCCTCACCACCCTGTTTGCCTTTGTAGCAATAAGTGTCTGGTGGTTTATTATATTTAACACGAGTGTTTCAATAAGCTGAACCTGAATAACAGGACCGCAAACCTTAACAATAGGCTCATTGGGAAACACAGGTGTTCCCTCAGGTACAGCATAAACATCGCAAGAAAATTTAAAATCTCTTAAATAATCAATAAGTTTTTCGGAAAAACCATCCTGCGCCAATGAACTGAGAATATCTTCTGAAAATTTAAGATTTTTAAGTTCTTCAATCAATACAGAAAGACCAGCCATAACAGCAAAACCACCGTTATTTGGAATTTCTCTGAAAAACATATCATAAACAACGTGAGTATTCTCCACTTTGGCTGAAAGCAAGCCTTCCGCCATCGAAAGGCAACTATAATCTGAAAATAACCAGTTTTTTGTTTTCATAATATTCACCCTATATATTATTGTATCTATCGCTTATTTTACCATAAATATAACTTCTAATCAAACCTTTTAGCACCCTGAGGAGTACAAAATGTGGATTATTTTTTGTTATATTTTCACAATATTCATAAATTTATTTTTTCTTATTAAAATATCTTTACAGAAATAAAAAAGTGTGCTATAGTGAAACCAAGATAAAATTCTTACTTAAGAAATATAAGTGCTCGACAAAAGCAATATATTTTTTAAGCTATTGTGAGTGATTACTCACTCACAGATTTCCCCACCGCACATTATCCCCAAAATTGTGAAAGTGAGGCAATATTATGAGAATTAGAAAACAACCTTTAGGTGACCGCAATATCTGTGGCAAAAAAGTAGAAGCAAGAAGAAAAGAAATTGGTATGAAGCAAAAAGATTTGCTTACACAATTACAAATTCGTGGTGTAGACCTCAACGCTTCTGGTCTTTCAAAATTAGAAGGTCAGCTTCGTTCAGTTTCAGACTTTGAAATTGTTGCTTTAGCAGAAGTACTTAACACAAACGTTGCTTGGCTTTTAGACGTTGAATAAATTTTAAACTCTCCTTTTTCATAAAGTTGATATATTCTCTCCCCCTTTAAATACAAGGAACTTGGTCGCTTCGGCGGCCTTGTTTCTTTTTTATTTTGTAACACTTCTCAAATTACAGAATAAAATGTATTGGGTGAATAAAATGAAAGAAAATACTTTTTTAATTTTAGGTGGAGATGAACGTTCTCTTTACCTTGGTGAATATTTAGAAAAGAAAAAATACTCCGTATGCTATTATGCATTTTCTGACACTAATTGCTTTACTATGTTAAGTGATGCTTTAAACGAAGCTGAATATATAATTTTACCTCTCCCTTTCACGAAAGACCGATTAACCTTAAATGCACCACTTTTTGAAGAAAAGGTAGAAATAAAAGATATATTGACGCTTGTAACCAGCAAGCACACAATTTTTGGTGGTCAATTACCCGAAAGTTTCAAGGAAGCACTTCATGAAAAAGGTGTTGCCTTCCACGACTATTTTTTACTTGAAGAATTGGCTATATATAACGCCGTACCTACTGCAGAGGGTGTTGTAGAAATACTTATAAAAAATCTTCCTGTGACAATTCACTCTATGAAGTGTGCTATCTTGGGCTACGGCAAGGTAGGAAAAGTATTAGCGAGTACATTAAAAAATCTTGGTGCAGACGTTACTGTTTTCGCAAGAAAAGAAAGAGATTTGGCAGATGCCTCTATAAAATTTTACAGAACAGCAACCTTCAATGAATTAGCAAAAAAAGAATTTACGTTTGATGCACTTATAAACACTGTACCAGAAAAAGTTTTAAGTCACGAAGAAATGAAAAATTTAAACCAAGAATGCTTATTTATTGAAATTGCATCCTCACCTTTCGGAATAGATTTTCAGGCAGCAAAAGAATACGCTTTTGACGTAATTAAAGCTAATTCGTTACCAGGAAAGGTTGCACCTAAAACCGCTGGTGAAATTATAGGGCGTTCAATATTACCAATTATTGAAAAGCGTGGTGGTAATCAATGAAAACTATAGGCTTTGCAATTTGTGGTTCTTTCTGCACATTTAAAAGTGTATTTAAAGAAATTGAAAATTTAGTTGAAGCTAATTACAATGTAATTCCGATTATGTCTGAAAACGCTTACAGCTTTGACACAAGATTCGGAGAAGCTTCATTCTGGCAGGATGAATTTAAGAGAATAACTAAAAAAGAAATTATACACACCATTAAAGATGCTGAACCAATAGGACCAAAAAAGCTTCTTGACGCTCTTATTATTGCACCTTGCACTGGCAATACTTTAGCAAAACTCTCAAACGGCATAGCAGATACTTCGGTAACGCTTGCCGCAAAAGCTCATTTAAGAAATGCAAGACCAGTTGTAATTGCCGTTTCTACAAATGATGCACTTTCAAATGCTGGAAAAAACATCGGTAGTTTAATGAACTACAAGCACACGTATTTTGTGCCATTCAGGCAAGACAGCTTTAAAAACAAACCGACCTCTTGTGTTGCCGACTTCACGCTTTTAGAAAAAACTCTCGAAAACGCATTAAACGGTATTCAGCTTCAACCAATTTTAGATATTCCTCTTGAATAAAACACAGCCTCCCTGCCTATTATATATAATATACATTTCTATTGGGTAATTTATGTTATCTATGTAAATTTTGATATTTAAGTATTTACAAATATTGGAATTTACTATATAATATATTTAACAAAAGGGAGTAACTCGTACATTTTTGTATGATATCGGCGTCAATTCGGTTAAAACCCGCTTATATCTTAAAGAGTGAGACTTTTACCCAAGGGGTAAAAGTCTTTTTTATTACTTCCTATATGTTAATTTAAAGAAAACGAGGGAAAAAGATGAAGTATTATCTTGAAACCGCCGAAGCTGTTTTTGAAGAAGTTAAATCTTCAGAACAAGGTCTTACAAGTGAAGAGGCTTCAAAAAGACTTGAAGCAAACGGCAAAAACAAACTTGCTGAAGCTAAAAAAGACTCTACTTTTAAAAAGTTTCTTGCACAGTTAAAGGACCCGATGATTATCATTCTCATTGTTGCGGCAGTAATTTCTACAATTACTGAATTCATTGAGCACGGTATTGGTGTTCCAACAGATGCACTTATTATTATTGCAGTTGTTCTTATCAACGCTATTTTAGGTGTTATTCAGGAAAACAAAGCCGAAAAAGCTGTTGAAGCATTACAAAAAATGTCTGCGGCTACTACAAAGACACTTCGTGATGGTAAAATTGTTACAATTAAAAGTGAAGATTTAGTTGTTGGTGACGTTATTCTTCTTGATGCTGGTGATGCAATACCTGCAGACTGCCGTATTTTTGAATGTGCAAGTATGAAAATAGAAGAAGCTGCACTTACCGGTGAATCTGTTCCTGTAAACAAGCTTATCAAAGCGCTCTTAAACAAAGGGGACGAAGAAGTTCCTTTAGGCGACCGTAAAAATATGGCATATATGGGCTCTACTCTTGTTTATGGTCGTGGTAAAGCAGTTGTTGTTGCTACTGGTATGGATACAGAAATGGGTAAAATTGCAAACGCTATTACCCTTGCAGAAGATGGCAAAACACCTCTTGAAATTAAACTTGAACAACTTTCAAAAATCCTTACAAAGCTCGTTCTTGGTGTTTGTGGCGTAATTTTCGCTTACAACATTGCTATGTATTTCATTTCCCACGACACTGCACCGATTTATGAAGTTGCACTCAATTCATTTATTACAGCAATTGCTCTTGCAGTTGCGGCAATTCCAGAAGGTCTTGTTGCTGTTATGACAATCGTTCTTTCAATAGGCGTTACAAATATGTCTAAAAAGAATGCGATTATCAGAAAGATGAATGCAGTTGAAACTCTTGGTTGTACACAGATTATCTGTTCTGATAAAACTGGTACATTAACACAGAACGTTATGACTGTTGTTGACCACTACGCTGAAGATGAAAAACTCTTGGCAACTGCTATGGCTCTCTGCACAAATGCTGACGTTGATGAAACTGGCAAAGGCACAGGCGAACCTGACGAGGTTGCTCTTATAAACTACGCTAAAACATTAGAATTAGAAAAGAATGTTTTAGTTACTGAAAAACCACGTGTCGGAGAAGTTCCATTTGACTCAGGCAGAAAGATGATGAGTACAATTCACAGCTACAATGGTGGTTTCATTCAATACACAAAAGGTGCTCCTGACGAAATCCTCAAGAAATGCACTAAAGCATATATTGGCGGTCAGGTAGTTGCTATTACTGATGAAATAATTGCTAAAATTGCAGAAGAAAACACAAGAATGGGTAACAAGGCTCTTCGTGTATTTGCTGTAGCATTTAAAGAATACACAATCGAACCTTCTGAATACACTTCTGAAGCACTTGAAAACGAAATGATTTTCATTGGTCTTACAGGTATGATTGACCCTGTTCGTCCAGAAGTTAAAGACGCTATTGTTGAATGTAGAAACGCTGGTATTACACCTATTATGATTACTGGTGACCACATCAACACAGCAAAGGCTATTGCAAGAGAGCTTGGTATTCTTAATGACGACTCTCAGGCTATGATGGGTAGCGATATTGATAAATACACTGACGAAGAATTTGAAAGAATAGTAGAAAACATTTTCGTTTACGCTCGTGTTCAGCCTGAACACAAAACAAGAATTGTTAACGCCTGGAGAAATAAAGGCTACGTTACTGCTATGACTGGTGACGGTGTTAACGATGCTCCATCTATTAAGAGTGCCGATATTGGTGTTGGTATGGGTATTACCGGTACTGACGTTACAAAGAACGTTGCAGATATGGTTCTTACAGACGATAACTTTGCAACAATCGTTTCAGCAGTTGGTGAAGGTAGAAGAATTTACGACAACATCCGTAAAGCAATTCAGTTCCTTTTAGGCTCTAACCTTTCAGAAGTTGTTTCAATATTCTTTGCAACTATTATGAGCTTCACAATTCTTAAAGCTCCTCACCTTCTCTTTATCAATCTTGTTACAGACAGTATCCCAGCACTCGCACTCGGTCTTGAAAAACCAGAAGCAGATATTATGAAGAGAAAACCAAGAAGCAAGAATGATGGTATTTTCTCAGGTGGTTTAGGCTTCGACTGTGCTTACCAAGGTATTCTTGTTAGTATTCTTACAGTTGTTGCTTTCTACATTGGTGAATTCCTCGAAACAGGTCACCTTGTATTCCACCACATTGAAGATAGCAGTGAAGGTATGACAATGGCATTCTTCACAATGGCAATGTGTGAAATCTTCCATTCATTCAATATGCGCTCACAAAGAGCTTCTTCTGTTGGTATGGTATTTAAAGGACATCACAACGTAGTTCTTTATATTGCGATGTTTGCTTCATTCCTTCTTACAACTGCAGTTGTTGAAGTTCCATTCCTCTCAAATCTCTTTGGTTTCGCTCATCTTGATTTAAAAGCTTACCTTATTTCACTTGGTCTTGCTTTCCTTATTATTCCAATAGTTGAAATAGTTAAG
>JAZNUL010000033.1:0-4628 GCA_045592285.1 Acutalibacteraceae bacterium | reverse complement strand
CTGTATGGGTTAACACCAGCTTCATCAATCTTGTCCAATGAAACAAGGCAGTTACCAACTTCATCACTTGGGTAACTTAACATAAGAACAATTTTCTTAGCACCCATAGCAATACCTTTAAGGCAGATTGCAAAACGGTTTCTTGAAAGAATCGGGAAAATAACACCAATTGTTTCGCCACCTAATTTTGCCTTTACGTCTTTAGCAATAGCTTCAACAGAAGCATAGTTACCCTGACTTCTTGCAACAATTGATTCTGTAACAGAAATAACATCTCTGTCACGAAGGCTGAAGCCTTCACTCTCTGCTGCTTCGATTACACTATCAGCAACGATTTTTGCAAGGTTGTCACCTTCTCTGATAATAGGGCAACGAATACCTCTCGAAACAGTACCAACTTTTCTTTCCATTTTCTTCACCTTTCATTCGGTAGAATTAGCATAGTTTATAAAAAACTTTGACAATTTATTATACCACCATCATTTTGAGTGTCAATAATTTTTCATAAAAAAATATTGTAGTTTTTATAAAAAATTATTGGTAATTTTCATTTCAAAATTGTGCTTTTTATTTCATTTGTAAGCTCAAACATCTGAACAATTTCAAGTTTTCTGGTTTCTGTTAATTCAGCAGGATTCCTTGTTCTGGTATGAATACCAATTCCAAGACCTTCAAGGCTTAAGTAATACTTTGCATTAACAGGATAGCACTGGCATTCTGTTACTGACATATAACCTACAATATTCTGTAATTTTTCTGCTAAAGCCATATTACCATCGTTGTAGGCTTTAATAAGCTGACTGTAAAGTTCTGGGTGGAAGTTTGCCATAACGCCAGAGTAACCACTACAACCCATTCTTAAGCTTTGTAAGAACGTTGCAGCATTAGCGTTAAATATTTTAAGGTTACTACCCTCAACAGCTTTATGCTTTGCTTTTAACATTTCAGTATCACAGCAAGTATCTTTTAAGAACTGGAAGCGACCATCGTCTGCCATTTTCTTTAAAAGTTCTGGTGTAAGTACACGTTTATATGGATAAGGGCACTCATAAACACCAAAAGGAATATTAGGCAAAGCATCTGCAACATATTTCATATTTTCAAACAAAACGTCGTCACTTTCATCTGCTTTAGCAAAACGATTAGAAATGAAAACGTAAGCGTCAATGCCAGTTTCAATAAAAGCTTTTGCTTCTTTTATTTGTGTTTCTAAATCATCAGCAATGTGGCCAGATGCAACAATATCCATTCCCTCTGGCTTATTTGCCATAATAAATTTTAAAAGCTCTAATCTTTCTTCAAAAGATAAATAGAAAATTTCACTGCTCTGACAAATTGCAAAAATTCCATCTACACCACGGAATTTATACCAATCTAAAAGCTCGAGAACTCCATTGTAATCAATTTTATTATCATCAGTAAAAGGTGTAATCATTGTTGGATAAACACCATTTTTAATCATTTTCATAGTCAAAATCCCCTATCTGTTTTTTCTGAAATCTATGTAATCCTGCAAAATAATATCTGCAGCGACCGCATCAACAACTGCTTTTCGTTTTTTACCACGAACATTATTCTCACTAAGAATTTTATGGGCAGAAACAGTCGTTAAACGTTCATCCCAGAAATTCACTGGAATTTCAGTTAAACTCTTTAACTTCTCGCCTAATTCTTTACAAGCATCAGCTCTGAAGCCTTCGCTTCCATCCATATTCTTAGGAAGCCCAACAACTATTTCTTCTGCTCGTTTTTCTTTTGCAACATCAATTATTTTATTTGCTAATGAATCAATATTCCACTCTGTAATAACACATACAGGTGAAGCTAACATTTCAAATTTATCGCAAACAGCAATACCTGTTCGTTTATCGCCATAATCAACTGACAAAATAATCATAATTTAACTCCAAAAGCCGAAAAGAGAAAGTCACTTTTCGGCTTTGTTTTTTATTTTATTGTACAGGAACTGCAGGGTCTACTGGAACAGGCGTTGTATCAGATACAGGTGGTATTGATTCAACAGGTAAAGTCTCAGAAGGGTCTACAGTTGCACCTGGGTCAATAGGAACTGTTGGTGGAATAGTTGTTTCTGGAAGTGTTGTAACCAATGTTGTTGGTTCAGTAGTTGTTGAAAGTTGTTCTGTTGTTGCTTCATCTGGAATTTCAGAACCAATAGCGTGAATCATAGCACAATTCGCACAAGTTGCAGGAATTTTTGAGGTTCTATAATAACCAGTTGCTGTCTGTGTACAAGTTGGCGCCGCTAAGTCACCAGTAATTTTACAATACTTTCTTGCAACAACACCACTTGATGTTGGGAATGACTTTGACTCTAAATCTTTATGAATTTCTCTCATAATCTCACGATAAATTTTACCAGCTGGGTTACCAGAGGTATTTCTGATTTCCTTTGGCTTATCATAACCGTACCAGACTGCAGCAACATAGTGAGGTGTACCACCCACGTACCAACGGTCTTTATCATCAGAAGTAGTACCAGTTTTTGAGAAGTTTTCAAAACCATTTACACCATAACCAGCACCAGTACCAGATGAAGAAACAGTTTTTAAGAGTTGTTTCATAACACCAGCTGTACTTTCAGAAATAACTTGCTCACCTTTTGAATCGCCATCTGTCAATAAAGTTTCACTACCGTCATTGTTAGTAACTTTATAATAACAATATGGTTCAAAATAATAACCATTATTACCAAAAATAGCATAAGCAGCAGTCATTTCAAGTGTGGTAAGACCTTCACTTACACCACCAACACATATCGATGAGTAGTTACCATCGTAGTTAGGGTCATTTTCATTTGTGACAAGTGTAGAAATCTTCAAATCATCTACAAGAAAATCAAAGCAAGGCTTAATACCGAGCACTTTTACAAGCTGCGCAGGAACAGTATTATATGAAACCTGTAAAGCATATTGAACTGTTACGAAAGAATCCGCTTTACCATAAGAACCACCATAGTTAACAGGCCACCTACCTGAACCTAATTTAATACCATAGTTCTGGACCATTGTAGACCAGGTTGCAACGTTATTTTCGATAACAGGTGTATAAACAGAAATCGGTTTAATTGAAGAACCAGGCTGACGTGGAGAATCCCAAGCTCTGTTTAGCACACGGAAGTCTTTCTTTTCACCTGCACCACCAACCATTGCTACAACTCTACCACTATAATCCATAATAGTTATAGCTGATTGAACTGCCGGACTTTCTTTCGTATCTTTCTCCTCTGGGAAGGTTATTCTGTTTTCATAAACATATTCAGCAGCTGCTTGTGCTTTTAAGTCAATAGCAGTGTAAATACGGAGTCCACCAAAGAAAACCTTTCGCCAAGCTTCGTTATAAGTTAAATCATACTCTTCCTGAAGGTCTAAAATAACCTTATCAATAACATATTCAACATAATATGAAGCCCATTCAGAATCACCTGTTTTGTCAGTGATTTTGATGTCATCTTCTGTATATTCTGGCTCTTCCTCGTCGTCTTTTGTTACCTGACTACCTTTGTATTTCTCACTGTTTGTAAAAATCAATTCGTACTTTTCAGCTTTTTTATATTCTTTTTCTGTTAAAGTACCATTTTCATACATAAGATAAAGGCAGTCTTGTTGTCTTTCAATATGATTATCAAGATTTGTAAATGGGTCATAAGTTGCAGGGGCTTTTGTAATTGCCGCAATACTCGCACACTCTGCAACATTCAAATCTTCAACATCTTTACCAAAGTACTCTTCAGCAGCAGTTTTAATACCATAACAACCATTACCAAGATAAATTGTGTTAAGATATGCTTCCATTATTACTTTTTTTGAATAAAAACGTTCTAAATTCAAAGCATTAAGAATTTCGTAGAATTTACGTGAAATATCACGGTTATTTTCACCAGTAAGATTCTTAATTAACTGTTGAGTAATAGTAGAGCCACCGTGGTCAAACTTACTTTTAACAACACCAAAAATAGTTCTTACCCAGTCAACACCACTATGTTCATTAAAACGCTTATCTTCAAGGTCACGGAATGCTTCAATCATTTCTTTTGGGATATCTTCATATTTTACCCAAACACGATTTTGTGCGCCGTGAAGTTTAAGAAGCTCAATCGGTTCATTATTTTCATCGTAACCGTAAATAATGCTTGTTTGTTGTTGATTTGCCTTATATTCCTCAAGGTCAATAACCTTAGGACCATAAATATAATCGTGTGCATAATCAATAACATAAACACAAGCAACTGTTGCACAAACTACACCAATAGAAAAAAGAATTGCAAAAGCTGTAAGAACCTTTTTCAATACAGGATTCATCGGCTTACGTTGTTTTTTCTTTTTATTTGGGTTACGCTTTATACCATTGAAATTAAAATCTGGTTTTTTCATAGACCCTTTCTTATTGTTGTTCGCCATTATGAAACGCCTCCAAAGGTGACGGGAATCGAACCCCGTACGCCTAAAATTTAAATCTTTCGGCACATTAAGCCGTTTTTTTGTCTTGTTATAATGATTGTAATTAGTCGAAACGCAGTTGCGTTTCGAAAAGCCGACTTTATCGGCTTTTCGCAAAATTGTTTTTCGTAAATACAATTTTGCATTACAGTCATTGAAAGGATTATAGTC
>JAZNUL010000032.1:0-8900 GCA_045592285.1 Acutalibacteraceae bacterium | reverse complement strand
GTAAATCTGATAAGCCATAGCAGAACCCATAATTTTTATAAGTGTTGCATCAAAATCCGAAAATTCTTCTGGTACTTTATCTTTTTCGGCATAAACTTTCACATTACGAAAATCGTCATCATACTTAATATCCGTAACATAATTTTCAGCATCATTAATTATGTTATTATAAGCATCTTTTACTGGCTTTGATTTTATATCTTTAAGTTCTTTGTAAGCAGATTCAGTCATTGTGAGAGTATATTCATTTGTTTCATTGTTTTTGGTGTGAAACAAACCTTCAATAGAATCTAATTCTTCATAAAACTCAATTTCACTGAAATCATCTGAAAATTTATTGCCATCAATTACGACTTTAACACTTGCCGTTTCTGCTTTTGTTGTACTTTCAGTTTCATTTGCTTCTGGTGTTTTGTTACAACCAACGAATATTGTTACTGAAAGTAAAATTGCTAATAATAAGGTTAAAAATTTTTTCATATTTTTCACACTTAATCCCAAAGTTTTTCAGGGTAAACATTTGCTTTAACAAGTTCATTTACAGAAGCCACAACGTTCGGTTTATCTTCTTTATAAGTAACACCGAACCATTTTGCAGTAGTTTCTAAAACTTTAACTGTGCATTTATTTTCTGCTAACATATCTTTAACTATGAATGGTAAATAGAATTCACCTTTAAGTGGGTTATTAACCAAAGCATCATCTAAGAATTTCTTGAAGTGTGCTTCAATTTCATCAATAAAACTACTTGGGAAGCACCAGCAGTTCATTGAAACGTTAACCTCTTCCGGAAGCTCTACCCAGTTTTCTTCATCTTCAGTAAAGTAGATTTTGCCATCTTCTTTTCTTATGATTTTTGTTCTTTCAACAATGTCAGTTAAGAAATTGTCGCTATTAACATCGCAAATACCACGGGAAACCGTGCCGTTTTCTGTTAATGTATTATTTAATTTATATGCTGCCATAGCGTAATTTACTGGTGTAGTATTAAAATCTGCATTATCAATCCAATTTGAAATTACATTAAAAGCATCTCTGCCGTAGAAATCGTCAGCATTAATAACCATAAATGGCTCATTTACAACGCCTTTACAAGAATAAATTGCATGACCTGTACCCCAAGGCTTTACACGCTCTTCAGGAACTTTATAACCCTCTGGTAAGTTGTTAACATCCTGAAAAACATACTCAACCTTAACTAATTTTGCTACCTTATCGCCAACAACTTCTCTGAAAATTTGCTCATTTTCTTTCTTTATAATGAATACTACTTTATTAAAGCCAGCTTTAACTGCATCATAAATAGAATAATCAATAATAATAGAATTATTAGGACCAACAGGCTCCATTTGTTTTAAGCCACCAAAACGGCTACCCATACCTGCCGCCATAATTACGAGTGTTTTATCCATAATAAATTTCTCCTTGAAAAAACATTTTTATAATTATACCATAATTTAACTTTTTTATCAACTGTTTATTGACTTTATTTGATTTTACAATATAATACATAGTAATAACTTTTATTTCTTGAAAGGTGTTTTTATGACTAAGCTTTTAATTAAACTTTTTATAAAGAATGCAGATGCCTCTACCCCTAAAGGAAGAGAGCTTTTCGGGAGACTTGCTGGTGCAGTAGGAATTATTTGTAACCTTGTTTTAAGTATAATGAAATTAATTATTGGTACTGTTACCAACAGTGTTTCTATTACTGCTGATGCTACAAACAATATTTCTGACGCTGGTTCTTCAATAGTTACTCTTGTAGGTTTCAGACTTTCGGGCAAGCCAGCTGACAAAGACCACCCTTATGGTCACGCAAGAATTGAATATATTTCGAGTCTTATAATATCTTTTATTATTTTACTTATTGGTTGCTCTATTTTTAAAGAATCGATTATTAAAATCTTTAAGCCCGAAGAAAGTCTTTTTAATATTGCAACTGTTATTATTCTTGTTGCTTCAATTCTTGTAAAGCTCTGGCTTTCAGTTTTTAATACATATTTAGGCAAGCAGATTGACTCAAAAGCGCTTGAGGCTACTGCTATTGACTCGAGAAATGACGTTATAACTACTGCGGCTGTTCTTGTTGCAAGTGTAATTTCTCATTTTACGGGCTTTAACCTTGACGGTTATATGGGTGTTATTGTTTCTATTTTCATTCTTATTTCAGGTATAAACCTTGTAAAAGAAACTCTCAACCCACTTTTAGGTCAGCCACCTACAAAAGAGATGTTCGAGAGCATTGAAAAGAAAATATTATCTTACGATAACGTTTTAGGCGTTCACGACCTTATGGTGCATAGCTATGGACCAAACACATATTTCGCTTCTGCCCACATTGAAATGGATGCCAAAATTGATGTTTTGGTGTGTCACGACATTATGGACCAGATTGAAAGAGATTTTAAGAGTGACTTAAACATTCACCTTGTAGTGCATTTAGACCCAACAATTCTTGATTCACCTGAAATTAATGAGTTGAAAGAAATGGTTAACGACATTATTTATGAAATTGACAGAGAACTCACTTTCCATGATTTCAGAGTTGTTATGGGTGAAGAAAACAAAAACGTTCTTTTTGACGTTGTTGTTCCACCTGAATATAAATATTCTGATGAAGAATTAGAAAAAATGATTACTAAAAAAATTACTGAAACGAGTAATGGTAAGATATTTACTGTTTTAGTTGTTGACCATAGTTATGGGGTACTTGAATAAAGCTAAGTTTGCCTTACGGCAAGTGATGTTATTTCATAGTGAAGTTACTTTGTAGTGATGTTTTGTCTTCGACAAAGTTAAAAGCAAACTTAACATCACTGCTTGCAACATCACTTTTGCTTGCAAAAACATCACTTTAAATTTTAATTTAAAACATCACAACACCCCACCTAAAATAAGCTTTTGTGCAAATTTGGATAATTAAGAAAAAGCAGTTGCAATTGCAACTGCTTTTGTTATTATCACGGATATAATGAATACCCTTTTTCGTTTCTTAACTCTAAACAATATGGTGACACATATTCTTTATGAACCCAATCTTTCTCTTCACGAGGTTCGACCAATTCTGTATATGGGGCGAGTTTCCTGACTTTTCTTGCTAATTTTTTATAAACATCAACAATACAATCTGGTCGATAAATAAATTTTTCATTTTTATCATAATAACCTGTTGATAAATATAAACGCTCTCGGCGAATTCGTTTCTCTTCGTCATTTATTAACGAAAATCCTGCTGCTATTACAAAGTTTTTTGATTCAAATGCAATTTCTTCTCCAAACTTAATCTTTCTCATTTGTAAAGTTCCAGCTTCTGGAAGATAAAAATAATAAAACCAACAATCTTTAGAAATTATAGAAACATCTTGTGAGTATATATATTTGCCTGTATCTTCATCTCTTTTCATAATTACACAACCTAAAGACAATGCCAGTTCTGCTAATTCACAAAATTTTTCGTATTCCATCCAATAATTAATTTGCATACCCATTTTTATCCCCTTTTCTGTTTCTTATTTTCTCTTAATTTTACTTATAATAAACATTACTAACAAAGCTAATAATACAACAGGCAATATTGAAATTAATACTAAACCTAAAACGCTTTTGCCTCCTGTTTCGCCAAGAATTGGAATTGCAATTAAAAATGAAAAGGTTGATATTGCAAATACAGTTATTATTGTTCGTCTTATTGTCCGTTTATACTTTTTTGTAGTTTCATCAACTGCACCAAAAATTACTTCAAGAATAAATTCTATAATAAACTCAAAAACTGCTTCCATTACTATTTTCCTTTTTTATTAAATATTTTAAAAAATATCTTATCAAGAAATTTAAAAAGTGTTTTTTCAACAAAATTTGTGGGTTCTCGTGGTGGTTCTTCGCCGTTATTCTGTCTTACTATTGCTTCTTTTAAAACAGCTTATACTACATCTCCAAATAGCTATAAACTATTTATAATATCTAAAACTTATCATGTTTGGTCTATTCTAATATCAATAGACTTAATTGTATGATTTTTTGCATATTCATATCCAGAAGACTTACGAATGTATTCAAAAAAGTTTTCGTTAGTATCATCACTCCACAGAGTATCTTGGAGTTCCCTATTCACTTCATCAGGTGAAAACATCAAACTTACACGAATCTGGCAATATTCACCTTCTCCGTCCGGATATTGTCTTACCAAATCAAAATAAAATAATTCTTCACCAGTAAAATCATAAACTCCATATTCAGTCAACAAAAGGTCTTCTTCTATAGGAGTTTTGCACATTTCTTCAAAGACATTTATAATTTCATCTACTGTATTATCATTTGAAATATTTTCCTTTAAAAAGTTCAATAATGACATACCTTTCGCCTCACCGTCTAATTTTTCTGAATTCACTGTTGTATAATCGTTTGACACCTTATCTCCATCAAAACTACAACTATTAAAAATTGCAACTAAAACCAAAGCTGATACAATGGCAATTATTTTTTTCATATAATCACTTCCCTTTTTACGATTATACTATAAAGTTAAAATAAAATCAAGGCGAAGCTTTGTATATCATCAATTCCGTAAGGAATTGCATATCATCAAAACGCAGTTTTGTATATCATCATTGCGAAAATTTTTTGATACACGCTAAAGCGTGATGATATACAGTCCTAACGGACTGATGAGATACAACGATAGCCTTGCTATCGTTGATGATATGCCATTGCTTTCGCAATGGATAAAAAAAGACCAAGTCCGAAGACTTGGTCTTTTTTGGCAGGGATGGCAGGATTTGAACCTACGAATGACGGAGTCAAAGTCCGTTGCCTTACCACTTGGCTACATCCCTAAAAAAATGGGGTGGAAGATCGGAATCGAACCGACGACCTCCAGGGCCACAATCTGGCGCTCTAACCGACTGAGCTACATCCACCACAACTGGCACGCTTTGAGGGATTCGAACCCCCGACCTACTGCTTAGAAGGCAGTTGCTCTATCCAACTGAGCTAAAAGCGCATATATTCAACTTGGAGCGGGTGATGGGAATCGAACCCACACGACCAGCTTGGAAGGCTGGGATTCTACCATTGAACTACACCCGCGTGTGTTCAACGTGAGATATTTTAACACAACTAACCCCTTGTGTCAAGTGTATTTTATAAAAATTTGGTATTATTTTTAATTTTGTAGAATTGGTAAAAATTATTTAAAAATGACTTGATTTTTATTTAATTTATGATATAATAGCACTCGTGTTTCGGGAGCATAGCTCAGCTGGGAGAGCATCTGCCTTACAAGCAGAGGGTCATAGGTTCGAGCCCTATTGTTCCCACCAAAAATAAAAAGCATCCTTCGGGATGCTTTTTATTTTTGGTGGAACTAAGTTTGCCTTACGGAAAGAGAAGTTCACTTCGTGAGTGAAGTTACTTCGTAGTGAAGTTTGCTTCGCAAGTTATTTAGGCAAACTTAACTTCATTTTACGCTTTTAGCGTAAAACTTCACTATGCTTTAGCATAACTTCATATTTGGCTTTAGCCAAATACTTCACTCAGATGCTCCCCATCTTCAACACTCTACCAAATATTCAGGCATTTTTTCTGTTATATTATCAATTGAATTAATTTTTATTGTGTTTTATAATGTTTTTATAAACTTTAATCAAGGGGGATTTTAGTATGCAAGAAACCATACAGAATATAATGAATTCAACAGACAAAAAAAGTATTCACTATTATGGCAGAAGACTACTAAAAAAATGTAGTTTCAAATCATCAAAAGATATGGGTTACCTTTCTGGTGTAGTTATCTGGTTATACATCTGCGAAATGTACGATGAAATATTCAAGATAGTTGAATTAATTAAAGACGTTAAATTTACAGGCAATTATACTCTATGGGATAACTTTGACACGATATATTGCTTTAAAGCCCGAATTTTAAGAGAACGTGGTGAATTAGAAGAAGCAAAGGAAATTATCAATTTTGTAAACCAATACAGAGCACCACATTTATATTGTAATTTAGTTGACTGGTTTAATAAAACTTTAGAAACAAATATCAGAGCTGCTATTGAAGAAGCACATTCAAAATCCCGTGAAATTGCATGGAGAGAAGTTAAGTTGCTGTGTGCTGTCAGATATAGAGAAGCTGGTCAATTCCCTATTTCAGATGATGAACTCGAAAAAGTCATCCACGAACAAATAGAAATCCTTTCAAAAGAGAAATAGAAAACTTGTATTAAAGGAGTAGATTTTATGTTATCTAATTTTTTAAATATCTTTGGAATAAATGAAACATTAACATATTCCGATGGTTTATATAACGATTTAATTTCACAACTTGGTGGCAGAACTTTTAAGAATGGTCTTTTCAATATTTTCAAAAAAGAAGATATTCCAAAATGGACTGAAATAATTGAAAGTGCCTACCCTAATTTTAAAAATCAATTTAAGCCTTTTGGTTATGATTGGTTGGGTCGTTGCTTTGCAATAAACACAAAAAGTAACCCAGAAACAATATTATTCTTTGAAATTGGCTCTGGACACGCTTTAACTATTCCCTGCTCATTCAAAGATTTTTTAAATAACGAAATCGGAGAAAACGCTGAAGCTTGTTTAGCTGTATCTTTTTTCGTTTCGTGGTTACAAGAAAATCAAAAAGCGATTCCCTATGGTTATTGCGTGGGATATAAAGTTCCTTTATTCTTAAGCGGTGAAGATGCACTTTCAAATCTTGAAGAAAATGATATGGAAGTTTATTGGCATATTTTAGGACAAATTTTAAATCAAATATAAAAAGTGACTCTCACTTTTGAAAGTGAGAGTCTTTTATTTATTCCTCAATCAAGCCATAATAACGACCGAACCAATAAGGAATTAAGAAGTTACCTGTGCTTGCGGCTGAGGTTCCCCTACCGTTATTTGGTTTATAAATGTTACTGTCAAAATTTGCGACAACTCTTTCGTCAATATCAAGAGCAACCTTAAGTTGTTTACTGCCACCCCATTTTTCTTGGCCCATATCAAATTCTAAATCCATACGATTATTGTTAACCATAGGAATTTGGACAAAATCAAGTGGAATTTCTCTTAAGTGCTTAATTGCATATTCAATGTCACAAACATCATCTGTAAATGCATTATAAGCTAAGTTAAAGAATGGGTTTCTTTCTGTTCTTTCATACTCCCAATGCTGATGAAGTCCCATTAAAATATATGCTCTTATAGCAGGGTCTTTTTCAAGTCTTAAGAATGTTGTTGTGCAAAGGAAACCTAAGTTATCATCAATGTGGCAAACTCTTGCATCATCTTTTTTAGGCTGAGCAGCATTTAAAAGGTAATGCTCCTCGAATGCAAGTCTCAAGAATTCTTTTCTGTATTTTTCGTCGCCTGACATATGGTAAGCAACGTTTAAGAACGTTAAAATTTCGAGTGAATTAATACATTTTTCCCAGAGCCACATACTCTTACCGTTTAATTCATCAGGGTCCCAACAAGCCCAGGTTGTTGGTTTATCATCAATATCGTGAAGACGATATTTGTGCTCAATAATATGGTCAACAATATCGCAAATAATTTCTTTAATAAACTCTTTTTCTTTCTTATCTGCACAGAAATCATAGTAAAGTGAGAAGCCAAAGAAATGACCTGTCATTTCATCACTTGAGGTTTCGCCTAACCATTCACAGCTTCCGTCTGGTGCTTTATGCCACTCGCCACCATCTATTTGCATATCAAGATTTTCGCCATAGCCCTCGTCGCCTTCATATCTCACAGCACGAGCAGTAAAGCCTTTTTTGCCTGTAATTTTAGTAAGAAGAGCACAAGCGTTCATTGTTCTTCTTGCAGCTTCTAAAACCTTTTTATCCTTTGTTACTGCATAGCAATAGCAAATACCACCTAAATAATAGTGGCTCCAGAGACCATCGTTATCGGTAATATTAGGCTTACCTGTTGTGATATCGTTATTTTTGATATCGCCCATACCTGTAACAAAACCAGGCTCACGCACAAAATATTTTTCTGTGTAATCAAATACTCTTTGTGCTTTTTCAGAAAGTGTCATTTCTTCTTCATAAATTCTTGTAACACCTTTATCTGTTGCAGTCCAGATGTCGTTACCAGAAAAGATAACGTCATTAACTTTTTCATCTAAAACCCAACGTGTTGCAGGAAGATATTTTTTAACACCATTTTTAACAAGAATCAAGCCCGCATTTGAAGCAAAAGCAATTCTGCCATCATCAGCGAAAGCAATTTTATAAATCACTTCACGTGGAAGCATTGAAATTTCATCTGGACCAAACCAGGAGTTATTGTTATCGTAAATATAAGCACCTTTGTCTGTTGCAAGCCACAAAAATCCTGTTTTCTTATCAAACGTAATAGAATTAATATGGAAATATGGCATTGAAGAATGCTCTGGGAATATGCACATCCAGTGCTTTCTCTTGCCAACAAACACTGAAAGAGCAGTATCACAGTTTGCCATAAGCTTTCCTGGAGCAGAAGAAATGCCCTCAGATTTTAATTCATTCCAATGGAAATGCTCAAACTTACCATTAACTAATTTAAAAATATTTTCTTCAGTAATAAGGAATGTTTCAGTAGCGTATGTAATACCTTTAACTGTTTCTTCTAATGTCTGTAACTCACGGATTTTGCCTTTTTCTGCAACATAAACAGTTTTATCTGATGCAAAATAAACCTTGCCCTCTTCACATTGTGCAATTACTGAAACTGCACCGCAAGTAAATGAACCAAATTCACCATTTTCTTTTTTATAGTTCACACCATTTTCTGTACCGATGAAAATAGTGCCATCACCTGCTGCACCTAAGCATAATGCTTTATCTGCCAAAAGAAGTCGGAGGCCAAGCGGTCTTAGGAAGACAACTCCATGGAACAACTCCTTG
>JAZNUL010000031.1:0-7208 GCA_045592285.1 Acutalibacteraceae bacterium | reverse complement strand
GGTATTTTAGAAGAATAATATGAACAACAAAGTAACTATGAAAGAGCTTCTCCCATTTATTGAAGAAGCTCTTAATAATGATAAAACTTTTATAATCCCTATAACTGGTACGAGTATGCGCCCACTTTTAATTGCAGGGCGTGATACTGTTACTCTTAAAAAATGTGAGTCTCAGTTAAAAAAGGGTGACTTGCCTTTATACAGAAGAAAAGACGGGACTTTTGTATTACACAGAATAGTTTCTGTGGAAGATAATAACACTTACACAATGTGTGGCGATAACCAGTTTTTGAAAGAAAAAGGGATATCTCACAGCCAGATTATCGGTGTTGTAACGGAAATTACCCGTAACGGAAAAACATTTTCAGTCGACAGTAAAAAATATCAGCAATATGTAAAATTCGGGCTTTTCATTTTAAATATCAGATACCCATATAAAAGGCTTAGATATTTGGGGCATTTGGTGAAAATGAGAATGAAATAGAATACAAAAATGTAGAGGACGACATTTGGTCTCCCACAACAAAGTGCTGAGTGCTGAGCTTTTTTAGTGCTGAGTGCTGAGTGCAAAGTGCTGAGTTGTGGGGCTACGCCGTAATTATAATTGTTTACGGATAAAGGGTAGTTTATAGTATCATTTTTAGTAAATATATTATTTTAACAATAAAAAAATAAAATGTGCAATGAGTAAGAATGCCCGAGTGTATTGAAAAAGGAAATCGCCGTAGTTATTATAATTATAATAGCTGACCGCTGGTCCCGAAACTCAGCACTTTGCACTCATCACTCATCACTTCAAAAGGGTAAGGAGTAAATATGAACGAAAAAACTAATGCAACTGAAAAAAACACCGCTTCTTGCCTTGCAACAGGTGAGATTCTTATTAAAATTATAAAAGGTATAATTGAAAATGAAAAAGTAGATATTCCCGAAAATACCGATTTCAATAAAATTATGAAATTGGCTTTCGCACACAGAATAAGCGGGTTTGTGGCGTATGCTTGTAAATATTACGATATTCCTGAGCCAACAAAAACTAAAATGGCAACAGAAATTTATAAAACTGCTGCCCGCCACACAGCGCAGGAGCACGAAATTAAAGAACTTTCTGAAGATTTTACAAAAGCACAAATCGAGCATTGTTTTTTAAAAGGCTTAAAAGTTTCTTCTCTTTACGATATTCCTGAAATGAGATTTATGCTTGATATAGACGTTTATATAAATGCTGAGAATTACGATAATGCAATAGAGGTTATGAAAGCAAGAGGCTATGAGGTTGGTTGTGCAGATGAAAAAGACTGCTCACTAACAAAAAAGCCTTTTCTGAATGTAGATTTGCATAAAGAATTGAAATATGACTATGATTTAGGATACGAATTTTATGAAAATGTTAACGAGCGTCTTATATCGCTTGAAAATTCTTGTGAAAAGAAAATGAGCAACGAAGAGCTTTATGTTTATCTTCTCTCACATACCGCTCACCATTTTGCAACTGCCGGTACTGGTATTAAAAGTGTAATTGACCATTATTATATTTTAAAAAATCTTTTACCAGAGTGTGATGGTCAGGTTCTCCTGGAATATCTCAACAAAAGTGGTTTGAAAGGTTTTAACGAAACATTCACAAAGCTCACTAAGTTCTGGTTTATGAATGGCGAAGTTGATGAAACTATTAAAGAAATGTCAGATTACGTTATTTTAAGTGGTGCTTATGGTACAGATATTAATTTTTTTGTAAATAGCGTTCTCAGAATAAGTGATAATAAAAAAAGGTATTTTTTAGAAAGACTCTTTCCTGACAGAGAAACACTCAGTTACCGTTACCCTGTTCTTAAAAAGCATAAGGCACTTCTTCCTGTGTTCTGGGGTGTAAGAATTGTAAGCACAGTGTTTGATTTAGACCGCATAAAAAGTGAAGCGACAGGCGTTGCTAACGTCGAAGCTGATGTCAAAGAAAAACAAGACTCTTTTCTTAAAAATGTCGGATTGTAAATTTTTGAAAAAACTCTTGTAGAACTATATTTAATGTGCTATAATAACCCGTGGTATGTTCAAACGTTAGTTGTATTTTTATATAAGGTATGGTGAATTAAATGGCTTATGAAGAAAAAAACAAAGTAGAGGACAGCAGTGCCAGTTTATATAGTATTATAAGACTTGTAAGTGTTATTGCTAAAAAATGGTGGTTCGTTGTAATCTTAATGGTTGTTTTTGGCTTGTTAGGTTTTATTTTCTCAAGAGTTACCTATACAGAGCAATATTCTTCTCAGATTATTTTTAATGTTTCTAACAAGGATAAAAATATTGCAGGTGCTGCTGCAACTTACATTACACAATCTGACGCCGAAGCTTCTGCTATGCTTGCTAGAAACTTCAGAGAAATTCTTCAAAATGGTAATGACTTTATTACTGCTATTCGTGATAATGTTGCTGAATCAACTGGCAAGACTTATGACAAAGAATTTTTACGTGATAAAATAGGTATCAACATTGTTGCAGAAAGTACACTTGTTTACGTTACTGTTACTTCTGATGATAAAGAACTCTCTAATGCAATGTCTAAGGCTATTAAAGAATGCTATGCAGACATTACAACCAGAGCATTCCCTACTGCAAACTTTACTATTGCGGATGACCCTACACCATCAAAATTGGTTAAAGATACATCTGCTTTTATTTATACACTTGCAGGTCTCGTGCTAGGTGCAGGTTTAGCAGTTTTATATATCGTTATTGAGAATAAAATTAAAAATATTCTTATTTCAAGTGAAGATATCAAGAATAAATATAATGTTGACATTATGGCAACCGTTTCTAAAATTGATATGAAGAAAGCGAAAATTTCAAAACTTCTTATTACTGACAGAAACGTTGGTCTTCCTTTTATTGAAACATTCAAGCTTATAAGAACAAAGCTTGAAAATACAAAGCTTAAAAAAGGCTACTCAGTTTTTGCTATTACAAGCTCTACTGAAAGTGAGGGTAAAACTACCTGCTCTGCAAACATTGCACTTTCACTTGCTAAAAGTGGTAAATCAGTTATTCTTATTGATGCTGACTTAAGAAGACCTGCTGTTTGTAAAACTCTTGGTATTACTCTTGATGGTGACAGGGGTATTTATGAAATAGTTAGTGGTCAGAAAACATTTGACGAAGCTGTTAAATACGTTGAAAGATATAACCTTTATCTTCTTATTTCTGATACTCAGACTGTTGACCCTTCTGAGGTTCTTGCATCTAAGGGTATGGAAGCTATTGTTGCTGAAGCAAGAAAGAATTTTGACTACGTTATTATCGACTGCCCACCATCTGGTGTTGTTGCCGATGCTGCTATTATTTCAAACTATGCAGATTCAATTATTTTCGTTGCTTCTGAAGGCAGAGTTTCTCTTCCTCAGGTTGAATACGCTTTATCTGACCTTATGACTTCTAAATCAGATATCTTGGGTTGTATTTATAACTACGCTGACCCTAAATTCCTTGGTCTTAGTTCTCAGCGTCACGGTGGTTACTTCTCAGGTGCTTATGGCGGATACCATCGTCGTAGCCATTATGGTTATGGCTATGCTTACGCTAATGCATATGCATCAAGCTACCATCGTCAACACGCTCAGAGTCAGAGTACACGTTCTGGTTCTAATTCGCGTTCAGGTTCTTCCGGTAGTAGTTCACGTTCTGGTAGCTCTTCTTCAAGAACAAGTAGCTCACAATCTACAAGAAGATAGTAAAAAGTTAATATTATAATAATGAAAACCACTTTCACATTTTTTTTGTGCAGGTGGTTTTTAGTTTTGAACAAAATTATGAACATTGATTTCCCCGATATGAATATAGGGGAATTGTGCATATTGATGGTTTTATGAGTTAAGAATTCTTAAATTTTTATTGACAAATAAGAAAAAAGTAACCAAAACGAGAATAAAAAGTTACAAAATTGTAATTTTTAAACAAAAATTGTTTATAACTTTTTACATTTTTTTTGAAAAATATATTGATTATTTACAAGAGTTGTAGTATGATGATGAATGAAATATACTCGAATAGGTGTAGTATGCCCAAAATTAAGTGATATTTTGGATATTTTTAACACAAATAGTGAGTAGATTTGTAGTAAATATATATACCCATATATTTACAGGGGTATTACATTTTGTATTTTATTGCTGAATTCGGAGGCTTTTATTATGGCGCTTGAGTTAACAAGAAAAGGCGGGAACAACAAGAACCCTAAGCCACAGGTTAATATTCTCCCCAAAATTGAGGAGTTTTTCCAGAAAAACCCGATTATGAAAATCGTGGTTCCGGTTATAGGTTTTGTTATATTGGTAACCGTATTCTTACTAATAGTTTTTGGTGATAAGGTTTTAATCGAGGACCCTTCTACTGACACAGGAGTTCAGAATCCGAACTCCAACATTGTTGAGGTGCTTCCAGGTGGTAACGAAATCACCGATGAAAAAGTGTTAGAAATTATTAATAAAGACCCTCTTTCAGCTGATATTCTTGCAGGAGCAAAATACACAGGTTATGCTACCGGCTCCAGCGGTCTTAAAACTGCATTAATAGAAATCAAGGATGATATACTTGTTCTTTCTGTTGGTGAAACAGTTGGAGATTCAAGTTGGGAGGTAATTGAAATTACCGAGGATCACGTTCTTTTTAAAGCAGGCGAAGCTACCAAACGAATTAAAAGATAGCTTACAAACCATTTAATATACATTACATTTTTAAATGTACAATTTCGCTCTATTCAGGAGGACTACTTAGATGAAATTTTTCAAAAATCAAGCATTGAAAACAATAAGCATGTTTGCACTTTCAATTATTCTTCTTATAGGTGCAGTGCTTCCAATGTCAGCAGCAGGTAGCTCAATTGATGAATATATGGCTACATACACTGTTAAAACAGGTGATACTCTTTCATCAATTGCTGCAAAATACGGTGTTACCGTTTCAAGTATTGTAAAGGAAAATGATATTTCTGCATCTTCAACTCTTTTTGCAGGTCAGATTCTTCACATTCCTGGTGCAACATCTGTACAAGAAGACTCAACAACATCTTTTGGTTCTTCAAGCTCACTTTCTATGGAGTTTGAAAATGCTGACCTTGTAGGTGTTCTTGAAACAATTCTTGCTCACACAGGTTACACAATGATTTTCAAGGGAAGTACAACAACTGTTTCACTTTCTCTTCCTAAAGTATCTCCTCTTGCGGCTATCGACTACGTTCTTCGTATGGTTGATATGACTTATATTAAGCACGATAATATTATTTATGTAGGTACTGCTTCAACACTTAATGCAAGCTTTGTTGATAAACAGGCGCTTACTAAATTCTCTCTCAAATATATTTCAGTAGACACACTTATGTCACAGCTCTCAACTCTTGGCGTATCAGTTACACTTGTTAAGATGGCTGATAATAACCGTGAGTTCTGGGTTACTGGCACACCAATGCAATTAGCAAAGTTAAAAGACGTTGCTAAAACTCTTGATATTAAAAAGCACACAACATTAGGCAGTGCGGCTATCAGTTCAAGTCTTACTCCTATTGAGTTAAAATACATATCAGCAAGTGAATTCAGTTCACTTCTTTCAACACTTGGTCTTCACGCAGGTCTTACAATGTCTGCTCACCCAATGATTCTTTACGTTTACGTTACAGGTGACGAGCTTCAGGATATTATGAAAATCAAAAAACTCGTTGACTATCCAGATGCGAATGCTGAAGAGGAACCAGTTACTGATGAAAATGGTAACGTAGTAGAAGACGATAAAGATTCAGCAGATAAGGGCGAAAACGCTGGCACTAATGATGGAACAAACAACGGAACCAATAATGATACAAATGCTGGCGATAACAATAATGGTACATCAAGTGACGTTGTGATTTCAGACGGTGAAACTTCACTCGTTAAAATCGAACTTCAATATCTCAATAAAGATGCTGCTAAGAATATTCTTTCAACATTTGGTCACGAAGTAGAAGTATTAGGTCTTGACCTTTACGAGAAAATTCTCTGGCTCCGTGGTACTACTGAAGAAGTAGATGCAGCAGTTGCTGTAATTAAAGAACACGATATTTCAGGAAACAACACTGAAAAAGTTTCATTCACATATGACTTACAGAACATTGTTGCTGCTGAATTACAAAATAAAATGGGTAATATGGATGTTGATGGTGTTGAATTCTACTTTGGTTCATACCCAGAACTCACAAAATCAATTATTGTTTACTGCCCATCAAATCAGGTTGAAAAGGTTAAGAATATTATTGCAACACTTGATAGTAACTTAGGTTCAATGTACTACCCAATTGCTACACTTACAAGTGAAGCAGAGCTTAATGCTCTTAATGCTAAGAAAGAGCTTGTTGTTAAGTTCCTTAACGACCCATCAATTACAGTTGATTCATTTGTTGTTTCAAGCGACCTTGATCCAGCAGAGGATGCTGTTAAATACATTGTTTATGTATGCGAAGCACCTGAAAAGATTGATTTAATCCAGAATATGTGGGGTATTGTTGACTAATTCTTTTTGAATTATATAGTTTTGGAGTGAAAATTTGTGTTAGAATTTTTAAATCAGGAAAGTAATTATCCAGTTACTTTAGAAGATTTACTTCGTTTAACTGTGGAAAAAAAAGGTTCAGACTTACACCTTGTTGTTGGTATGGAGCCTTGTATAAGAATTGACGGTGATATTGTAAAGCAGGAGTATCCAAGAATGATGCCTGCAGATGTTGAAGCGATGATTATGAAAGTTCTCTCTCCAAGAGACAGGCAAGAGCTTCTTACAAATTTAGAACTCGATATTTCATATTCTGTTCCAAGATGTGCACGTTTCAGAGGTAATATTATTGTTCAGCGTGGTACTTTAGCAGCAGTATTCAGAGCAATTCCTTTTGAAATTCCTCCATTGGAGACATTAGGCCTTCCGGCAGATATTAAACGTCTTTGCACATTACCACGTGGTCTTATTCTTGTTACAGGTCCTACAGGTAGTGGTAAGTCAACAACTCTCGCTGCGATGCTTAACTATATGAATACTAACTTTGAGTATAATATGGTTACTATCGAAGACCCTATCGAGTTCTTACACTCTCATAAAAAATCTATTGTAAGACAGCGTGAATTGGGTAGTGATACCTTAAGCTTTAACAACGCTTTAAGAACAGTTCTCCGTCATGACCCTGACGTTATTATGAT
>JAZNUL010000030.1:0-4001 GCA_045592285.1 Acutalibacteraceae bacterium | reverse complement strand
GGAGCCTTACCCTTACGGAAGCCCGGTACATTATATCTACCCTTGTTTTTGTTGTAAGCGTTAGAAACTGCTTTTTTGAATTCTTCGCCCTCAAGTGAAATTTCAAGAGCATAAACATTTGTTTCTGCCTTTTCGCAAGACTTTAAACTCATTTCTTAACATCCTTTCAATTGTGAAACAATTAATTAACTTGTAGATTATAGCACAAGTTATAAATAATTTCTACTATTTTTTTACAATTTTCTGAGTTTTTTAAGAGAAAATTGAAATTTTTACCTTTTTAATGAACTCTTTTAAAATTTTTCGATAATTTTAGGACAAAAGTTCAATTTATCTGCCGAAACAAGCGTGAATTTTACACCCTCGTATTCTATTGAAGCGTTTTCGGGAGCAACAAAACCGTGTAAGTGACCAAAATAACAACGCTTTATATCATTTTCTAAAATGACATTCAGTATTTCATCACACTTTTGTGTAGCAGAAATTGGTGGGTAATGCAAAAAAACTATTACTTCACCACCAAGCTTTTTGGCTTCGTTAATTGAAGTTTTGAGTCTCCCCGCTTCACGAAGAAGAACCTTTTTATCGGCTTCACAGGAATCGTCATAAAACCAGCCACGAGTACCAGCAACTGAGAAATCGCCGATTTTAAATGAATTATTGTGAAGAATTTTTATAGAGTTAAATTCATTCTCTTCTAAAAATTTATTCATTTTATTCATTGTGTTCCACCAATAGTCGTGGTTGCCTTTTAAAATGATTTTGTTGCCGTTAAGGTTATTTATGAACTCAAAATCTTTTTTTGCACTTTCTAAAGACATTGCCCAGGAAATGTCGCCAGGAATCACAACTGTATCGTCATCTGTTACGACATTGTTCCAGTTTTTCTGGAGCTTTGTAACGTAATCGTCCCAGCCTTTAAAAATATCCATTGGCTTATCTGTTGAAAATGATAAATGTGGGTCACCAATTGCAAAAAGTGACATAATTAAATACCCAACATATCGAATACAACTTTTGCCATATCATTTTTGTCAGCAGTTAAGTTGAAACGAACCTTCTTTTCTTTGAGTTCTGCTAACTGTGATGGTGCTTTATTGCTTGTAAGAGTTTCAAGTGCATTTACTGTACTGAATTCATCAGCGTACTCTTTACCACTTTCATCAACAGCAGAAAGAACTGCTTTTGAGAACTTGAATGGTGAAGCAGTTGAAGCGATAACAACTGGAGTTTTATCGCCTGTTGTTTTTATGTAATCATCACAAACACTTATTGCAACTGCAGTGTGTGTATCTGAAAGATAGTTGTATTTTTCGTATGTTTCTTTAATAGCCTTCTTTGTGCCACAATCGTCACAAGTACCAGCAGCGAAAAGCTCTTGAACTTTTGCTTTAACGTCTTCTGAAACAGTATATTTACCATCTTTATTAAGACTGGAGAACCATTCATTTATAGTGTCTGAATTTCTGCCACAGAGAAGATATAAAAGTCTTTCTAAGTTACTTGAAATGAGAATATCCATTGATGGTGAAGAAGTTGTAAAGAATTCACGATTTCTGTCATAAGTACCAGTAGTAATAAAGTCTGTGAGAACTTTGTTTTTATTTGAAGCACAAATGAGTTTATTTACAGGAAGACCCATTTCTTTTGCAAAGTAAGCCGCTAAAATATTACCGAAGTTACCAGTTGGAACTACAATATTGATTTTATCACCGAAATTAACAGAACCCTGATTTACCATATCGCAATATGTAGAGAAATAGTAAACAATCTGTGGTGCTAAACGACCCCAGTTAATAGAGTTAGCAGATGAGAAAACAAGGTTATTTTCTTCGAATTTCTTTAAAATTTCTGCATTTGTAAAGATTGACTTAACGCCTGTTTGTGCATCATCAAAGTTACCGTGGATAGCACAAACGCCAACATTATTACCCTCTTGTGTTGTCATCTGTAATTTTTGCATTGGGCTAACGCCGTCGTTTGGATAGAACACGAGAATTTTTGTGCCGTCAACGTCTTTAAAGCCTTCGAGTGCTGCTTTACCTGTATCGCCTGATGTTGCAACAAGAATTACAATTTCTTTATTCTCTAAATTTTTCTTTGCAGAAACTGTTAAAAGATAAGGCAAAATCTGTAAAGCCATATCTTTGAATGCACAAGTAGGACCTTTAAATAACTCAAGAATACTTACGTTATCGTGCAATTTAACTGTTGGTGCAGTATCTTTTGAAGAGAATTTACCATCAGAATAAGCACCCTCAACACAAGAGTCAAGCTCTTCTTTTGTAAAATCTGTAAGGTAAAGACCTAAAATCTTTTTTGCTCTTTCTTTGTAATCTACTGAACAGAGACTTTTAAGTTCATCTAATGAAACTGCAGGGATTTCTGTTGGGATATATAAACCGCCATCCTTTGAAATACCATCTGTAATTGCTTTAGATGCAGTTACCTTTACTGAATTATCTCTTGTTGATGTGTAAAACATTTTAACACTTCCTATTTGTTTTAAAATAAAATTCCATAATCTTAGGTATTGTATAACAAAACACTTTGAAAATCAAGGGTTTTACCGTTTAAATTTTCTCGCCACACGCTAAAAAGTTCATTATTCTTTTAAAAGATGTGTAAAAAGTGAGTTTTTTTACTTCTTCGCTTGCTAAAAGTGGTATTTCAGAAAGTGTTTTTCCATTCAGAATAAACTTAACGCTACCTAATTTCTGATTTTCTGTAACAGGTGCTTCAACATTTTCTGAAAGTGTGACTACTTGTTCTAATTTTTCGGATTCACCTTTTTTAAGAAGTAGTTTTGTTTCATTCTTTATATAAGGCTTAACCGAACTGGTTTCACCGCCTAAAACTCCAACCATATTAAAAGCAGTTTCATCAATTTTTAAATTGACAAGCTCGTAATTCGAAAAGCCGTAATTAAGCATTGCTTTCGCAGTTTCAAAACGCTCGTTACTGTTAGCACTACCCATTACAACTGCCACCAAGTGCAAATCGTCACGTTTAGCAGAAGCAGAAACACAACACCCTGCTTTATTGGTTGTGCCTGTTTTTATACCAGTAGTGCCACTATAAAAACGAACAAGTTTATTTGTGTTAACAAGCTCTGTTTCACCATTTCTTAAAGAGTCCATCCAGACAGTTGTGTAGTCAGTAATTAAATCGTGCTTCATAAGTTCAACTGACATAATTCCGATATCTCTTGCAGTAGTTAAATGAGTGTCAGAAGTATCGTCAAGCCCTGTTGCATTTTCAAAATGAGTGTTATTCATTCCTAACTCTTTTGCTCTTTCATTCATCAAATTAATAAATGCTTCTTCGCTACCAGAAATATATTCACCCAAAAGCGTAGCGGCATCGTTAGCGCTACCAATAGCGGTAGCTTTTAATAAATCATTAACTGTCATTTCTTCGCCTGGTTCAAGCCAGATTTGTGAACCGCCTTTTTTTGATGCATTTTCACTACACACGACAACATCGGTAAGTGAAATTTTCCCCTCCTGAATTGCCTCCACTACAAGAAGCATTGTCATTATTTTTGTAACAGAGGCGGGAAATAATTTTTCATCGGCATTATATTCTAACAGCACCTTACCTGTTGTAACATCCATTAAAATAGCTGATTTTGCCTTGATTTCTATTGGCAATTTTGGTTTCGTAGCATTTGTTTTTGAAGTGGTTGTTGCACTGAAAACAGGTGTAACATTTTCATTTTCTTTTGTGACTGTTTTTGCATTTGCGGTTATTATGAGTTGTAATATAAAAATTGTTGATAAAAATAAAGAAAAGCATTTTTTCATAAAGTTCACTCCTTTTTTATAATTTATGTGAGTAATATAAGAAAAATGCTTTTCTTTATTCAGGAAACAGGGCTTCGCTACACGAAAATTAAAAATTGTGGGCTACGCCGTTATTATATCGCTTCGCTGCTTTTTAGCTTATTGCACTCGATTGATTTATTATTTCAAAAACTAACTCCCACTACTACGGGCGAC
>JAZNUL010000029.1:0-21754 GCA_045592285.1 Acutalibacteraceae bacterium | reverse complement strand
GGCCTCCGACTTGCCGCAATCGATGCAAGTACCAGCGTCGATAACGTACTTGCCATCACCCTCAGAGATAGCCTCTACGGGGCAATCAGCTGCACAAGCGCCGCAACCGATGCAAGCGTCAGTAATTTTGTATGCCATAGTTACTCTCCTCCTTCTTCTATTAAAACTCTTTCGAGTTTGTTTGTACTCATTGTAACATATCTTTTAAAAATTTCAATAGGAAATTTTATTTTTTATAAAAAATTATTCAATTCCTTTAAGAGCATCCAATTCACTCTTATCCACCTGAATTTTACCATCTTTTATAATTTTTACATCTTTCTTAGAATAAACAGATGGTGCTGCTTCAGGACGACGTTCAAGCTGAACCTTTATTGTACCCGCTAATATATTTGTTTCAACTACAGTACCCTTACCCTCTCTTGTTTCAACAATAGCACCAACCTTTGGTGTTGTTTTATAAAGGTACTCGTAAGTATCCTGCTCATATTTAAGGCAACACATAAGTCTGCCACAAGTACCACTTATTTTTGTAGGGTTAAGTGAAAGACCTTGTTCTTTAGCCATTTTGATTGATACTGGGTGGAAATCTGACATGTATTGACCACAACAGAATGGTCTGCCACAAATACCAAGACCACCAAGCATTTTTGCTTCATCTCGAACACCAATCTGGCGCATTTCAATTCTTGTTTTAAAATTAGAAGCAAGTATTTTAACAAGTTCTCTGAAATCAACTCTGCCATCAGAGGTGAAATAGAAAAGAATTTTGCTACCATCAAAAGTACACTCAACGTCAACAAGCTTCATATCGAGACCTAATTCAAGTGACTTTTTCTCACAGAAGCTAAATGCATCCTTTTCTTTTTTTCTATTAGCTTTTGTTATTTTTATATCTTCTTCTCCAGCTAAACGGATAATAGATTTTAAAGGGCGCATAATTTCGTTTTCTGGAACTTCTTTGTTTTCCATTGCGATTTCTCCGCATTCTACACCACGTGCAGTTTCAACTATTACCATATCGCCTTTGTTAAATTGTCTGGAATCAGGAGAAAAATAATAAACCTTTCCCACTTCTTTAAATTTAACGCCTACAACTTCTGCCATATTATAACTCCAAAAATTTATTTTTTAATGCTTTAATTTCGCACAAAGATGAGCAACAAGCAACGTATAATTCGGATTACCCGCAGTTAACTTTAAAAACTCATTTATGCTCTCAAAACGCTCTAACAACGCTTCGGTAGAAAAAGCAAAAGAAATACTTTTCGCTTCATTTTCTAATTCTTTAATTAACACTTTCCCATTATATTTAAGTGTCAGTGCATCACGTATAAACAAAGAAAGTGCCTTCAATACATCGACAGTCAACTGTTTATTACTGTCAAGCGGTGCTAATGCTTTTATTATATCATACTCATAGTTCGACATTAACGCTGATGACACTTCTTTTACAATATTCAGAACCTTTTCACTGAACTCTACGTCATCATTACTTTCGCCAATTCTGAAGCGTGACACTCTCGAAAGAACCGTGCCAATAATACTGTTAGCACTCTCTGCTGTAATTATAAATACAGTATAGCTCGGTGGCTCCTCTAATATTTTAAGAAGAACGTTCTGACTATCCACCTTCATAAGCTGCATTTCAGTAATAAGTAAAACTCTTACTTTTGACTCATTCGGTGTCATAAAAGCATCTTCGACAATAGGTTTTACATCATCTTTTTTACTGTAATACTTTTTGTCATCAGGCTTTTTTATTTTTACTATATCAGGGTGAATTCTCTCATCAGCTTTTCTACAAGAAGAACAATTGTTACACGCTTCACTATCACCTGCATTACCGCAAACGTAAACCTTCGCAAGAAGATAGGCTATATCCTCACGTTCTTTTTCAGTACCACCATCAATGAGCACTGCGTGTGGTCTTCTTCCACCTGATACAGTTTTCAAAAATTCATTCTTTATCTGTTCGTTATAGTTTTCTAAATCAATCATCATATTTTAAGAAATTTATCAATATCTAAAATAAATATAGTCGCTCCGCCAATTGTTACTTCAACTGGAGCTGCACTCAAAAAGCCTTCGCCAATAAATGGTGGTGCAGTAGGAACTATCTGTGTTCTACGTGAGCAACAATTTCTGAATATTTCTATAAGTTCTTCTACTCTTTCTTCCTCAACACCAACAAGAAAAGTTATATTTCCTGTTTTCAAAAAACCGCCAGAGGTTGAAAGCTTTGTTGCCTGAAACGAAGCTTTGTTCATTTCATTGAGAAGTTCATTTGCATCATCATTATTTACAATACCTACTAAAAGTTTCATAAAAGCACCTCCGCAAAATACTCCAACTACTATATTATAATTTATTTTTACTTAATTTACAACATAATTTTAAGATTTCTATTTATGACATCTTTCTTCCGCCACGAGTATGCACGGCTTTTGTTGTAATCCACATCACTATTATAGGTAGATTTTGCTGTTTCATAAAATTCTTTTATTGGTGAAACTTCAATATTTTTATTCATCGGACACACATCCTGGCAAATATCACAGCCCCAGATGCAACCGCTCTTTTTTATAAGCTCTTCTTCACTTTCAGTAAGGTTACCTTTTTTCTGAGTTATCTCTGAAAGACATTTTTCTTTTTCTACACCATTAGTTGTAATTGCTTGATTTATGCATCTTTTTTTGCACAAACCACACTTTTTACAGTATTCAATTTCTCTATCCTCACAAGGAATTTCTAAATCGGTAACAATTTCGCCAACAAAACAAAAGCTGCCGTATTTTTCATTAATAAGAAGTGAATTTTCACCTCTGACTCCGAGTCCTGCAAGACACCCTGCCACAACCTCATTCACAGGTGAATTATCGCAAAAGCACTGAAAATTATTATCAGGATAACTTTCTTCAAGCGAAAGTGTTATTTCTTTTAAATATTCACCACAAATCACGTGATAATCTTCTGGAACTGCATATTTTGAGATATTAAGTTTCTCATAATATTTATCACCAAGATAATACGGAAACAATACTACAATAACACTTTTCGCTTTCTCGGGGATTCTTTCCAAAGCTCTGCAAGAAATAAGATTATTCTGTAGTTTACTGAAACTACAAACACCCATCGGCAAAATATCGGAATAAAGAAGTTTTTTAATATCAAACATGGCTTAAGGCTATCATCACAGGAATTGTAAGCACCGAAAGGAGTGAGCAAAAAGCAACAACCGTTGATGCTACGCCTGTATCCTTTCCATATTTTGCAGAAAACATAACTGTGTTAGTAGCACTCGGAACTGATGCAGAAATCATACAAGCAGTAATAAGTGTTCCTGTAATACCAATCAACTTAAAAATGCAGAACATTACCCCTGGTAACACAAGAAGTTTTAAAATTGACACCATATAATTCTGCTTTTGTGTAAACATAGACTTTAAGTCTGCATTTGCTATATACGTTCCTAAAAATATCATGGCAAGTGGTGTATTTAAGTTTGCTATATGAGTCACTGCACCACCAATAATTTCTGGCAAATCGACACCTAAAATAAACAACGGAAGTCCAACAGCAACAGATAACACACCCGGATTTAAAATAATTGACTTTATTTTAAATCCTTCGTCGCTATCTGTACCTTTTTTCATAAGCCAGATTCCGTGAACAAATGAGAGAATATTAAATGCAACAACACCTGCTGAGCAATAAAAAACGCCCTCACTACCAAGTAACGATTGACAAAGTGGTAGCGCCATATAGCCCATATTACCATAGCTCACTGCATATTTGTAAATAGTAGAGTTGCTTCCGTCTTTTCTAAAAAACGGAATTACAATAAGAATACCAACAGTTAACGTTGTAAACATACAAATGAATGCAATGAGAAACGAGCTTATAGTTTCTCTGTTAAATTCCATATTTAAAAATGATTGAACAATAACTGTGGGTGTTATTACATAAAATAATAAATCGTTTGACATTTTAGCAGTGTTTTGCTTAAAAATACCAATGCGGTCGGCTATAAAACCGACCGCAACTATTAGGTAAAGAATAGCAACCTGCTGTGCACCCATCGACATATTCTGGAAAAACATAGTTTACTCCTTTTCGTCGAGTTGAAATTTTTTAAAATCTTTTCCTATTCTGGTGTTTTCTCATATCTGCGAGAGACATCATTTTTTTACCATCAATATCAGGAAGAACTTCTGGTTCATTTTCGTCTGTAAGAACTATTGCCTGAACAGGTGCTTTGCCTTCATCTTTTGGTTCTTCACCTAATTTTCTCTTTCTTACAACCTTAACGCCGTAGTTGAAATCGCCGTCATCCTCTTGTTCTTCTTCAAAATCGTTAAATACAAAGTTATCGTCGAAGCCTGTATCCTCATGGAAATCAGTATAGGTAAGTCTGCCGAAATCTGCCGGTACTACCTCTACATCTTCCTTGCCTTTAAGAGGAATATATTCTTCATAAACCTCGTATTCTCCGTCTTTTTCTTTATATCTTACTTTCTCTGAAGTTCTTGTTTCAAACTGAGTAGCAAAAGCCTCATTCGTAGATGGTTTTACACCTTTTTTAGAAGAAACCATTGGAGGAGGCGCAGGTCTTCTTACTGAAGAATCTGCTATTTGCTCTGATTTAGCAGCAGCTCTTGCTTCCTGTGCTCTACGTTCTAATTCTGCTTTTCTTGCTTCTTCTGCTAAACGAACTGCTTCTGCCTGTCTTCTCGCCTCTTCAACCTTACGTCTTGCTTCTTCTGCTAAACGAGCCTCTTCTGCTTTACGAGCAGCTTCAATTCTTCTTGCTTCCTCTAATTTACGAGCCTCTTCTTCTGCACGTTTTCTTGCTTCTTCAAGACGTCTTGCTTCTTCTGCTCTGCGCATTTCTTCAAGTCGTCTTGCTTCTTCAGCTTTTCTTGCCTCTTCTAAACGACGTGCTTCTTCCAAACGACGAGCCTCTTCTGCTTTTCGTTCTTCTTCTAAGCGACGAGCTTCTTCAAAACGGCGTATTTCCTCAAGACGACGAGCTTCTTCTGCTTGTCTTCTTGCTTCCTCAGCTTTTCGAGCCTCTTCTGCTTTTCGTGCTTCTTCAGCTATTCTTGCCGCTTCACGTCTTCTTGCTTCTTCTGCAATTCTTGCTTCTTCTAATTTACGAGTTTCCTCAGCCTTACGAGCTTCTTCAAGTCGACGAGCTTCTTCTGCAACACGTGCTTCTTCAAGACGTCTTGCCTCTTCCGCTTTTCTTATAAGTTCAGCCTTACGAGCTTCTTCTGCTCTTATACGCTCTTCTTCTAATCTCTTTTTTTCTTCTTCAGCACGGCGCAATTCTTCCTGACGTCTTGCTTCTTCTAAACGTCTTGCTTCCTCAGCCTTACGTGCTTCTTCTAATTTACGAGCTTCTTCTTTTATTCTTGCTTCTTCGGCTTTACGCTTTTCTTCTGCTAAACGTTTTTCTTCTGCCAATCTTTTTTGTTCAGCGATTTTTGCTTCTCTCGCTAAACGTTTTTCTTCGGCAATTCTCTGTTGTTCAGCAATTTTCGCTTCTCTTGCGAGACGCTTTTCTTCAGCTATTCTTGCCGCTTCAGCTTGTTTTGCCTCTTGCGCCAATCTTCTTTCTTCAGCTTTTCTTTCTCTTTCTAATTGCTTTGCTTCTTCAGCTAATCTTCTCTCTTCAGCCTTTCTCTCTTTTTCAGCCTGTTTTGCTGCTTCGAGAGCTTCCATTTCAGCAATCTGTTCTGGAGTAAGAACCTTTTTAGGTCTGCCACGTCCACGTTTTACTGGTTCTTCCACGTCAGAAGCTGTAGCTTCTATAACGCCTGTTGTAGCAACCTGTGAAACTGTTTCTGCTACTTCAGGAAGTGGATTTTTTCTTGGTCTGCCTCTGCCGCGTTTTACTTCACCCTGTGGTAATTCTTGAGGAACTACAGCAGGTGTACTTATTACTGTTTCTGCTTCAGGAAGAGGATTTTTTCTTGGTCTACCTCTGCCACGTTTTACTTCACCCTGTGGTAATTCTTGAGAAGTTACAACAGGTGCATTTACAGGTTCAGCAACTGGTTGTGTGTAAGCTGATTCATAATAGCTTTCCACAGGAGCTTCTTCTATATTTTCTGTGAACTCATTTATAGCATCAGCTTCTTTTTCTTCAGGGCTACTGTAACTGTAAATATCGTTACTTTCTTCTATAGGATCCTCAGAAGCAAAGCTTTCTGCTTCTGCATATTCCTGAACCTCAGCTTTTTTCTGATCTTCAATAACAGCATCCTTTTTAACAGAAGCTAAAGTTGCTGAAGGAATTATTGGTGCATCATAATCTTCTTCATAATCTTCTTCAGCATAATCTTCTTCAGCAGCATAAACGTCTTCTGCTTCTTCACGTTTTGGTATACCTGCATTAGTAGGGATAATTTCTTCATCGTCTTCATCATCGTATGCTTCATTGTATGTGAAAGTACCGTCACTATTGAACATACTCTTAAAGCCAACACCTAAGGAAGCAAAAATATATGAAACGATAAAAATAAGACAAGCAAGGTCTGAGAAATTAAAGCCATTACCCTCTACTGTTTCGCCACCTACCACTAACATAACAAGCCTTGGAATTGTTACAAGGGAAGCAAATATTGCAGCAGAAAGACCATAGCCGTAAATTCCCCACATACTATCCTCTGTGAAAACACCTGAGGTAATTCTTGCAAATGTAAGGAAGAATAACATAAGAAATACAAGCATAAATATTTCAAAGAGGAGCTCTGAAACACTTAAAAAGCTTATAGCGCTCATAAGCTTTGAAACGAGCCTTGTAATTGCCCAGCATAATGGTGCTAACGCTAAAATTTTGTATTCTCTGTATGATGATTTGCCGTTAAGGTGACTGACTGCAAAAATAAAGAAATAAACAAGTGATAAAACTGCAAACACAAATTGCAATATTATAAATGCGCCACCTGCTTCAGCAATATTTGATTTTAAAACAGTAAAAAATATCTGGGATGAGTTTTGTAACGACGGAACAATAGCTTTTTCAATAGAAATAATATCCACACCAAAAGCTAAAGCCATCACAGCAGAAGTAATTCCCAAAACAATATTTTTACCCGTTGGTAATTCTGGTGATGGCACCTCTTTACTTATAAACGATAAAGAGATAAATGCACCAACCGCCAACACAAGTAAAGCAGAAAGTAAATATACAGTTCCGTTACTTTCGGTATAAAAACCTGTTGCAGGGTCAACCAACGCTAAAAGCTGATACACTCTGAGCGGTAAAGCTACAAGTGCAACTGCAGCAAAAACAAATAATAAGTAGCGCAATTTAATTACTTCATAAGCACCCTTAATTCGCTTCATAACTTAATCCTTCCTAAATTTCTTAATATATGTGTATGTAATAATTATCTTTCGTCTAAAGGAATATATTTTGAACTTGAACCTACAGCATTTTCACGTTTTTCAAGTGGAATATATTCTGTAGGAACTGCAACACTTTTATATGCAGGTCTTATTACTCGGTTACCTGCAATAAGCTCTTCAATTCTGTGAGCAGACCAGCCTGCAACACGTGCAATAGCAAAGAGTGGGGTGTAAAGGTCCTCTGGAATTCTTAACATCTGATAAATAAGACCTGAATAAAGGTCGATATTAGCACAGATTTTTTTATTCTGACCTTTTTCTTTTGCGAAAATTTCTGGTGTTAACTCTTCAATAAGTGAAAGTGCTTTGAATTCATCACCAAAGCCAGCTTTTTCTGCAAAGCTTTCTGCTTCAGCCTTAAGAATTTTTTCACGTGGGTCAGAAAGTGTATAAACAGCATGGCCCATACCATAAACAAGACCACTGCCGTCGCCTGCTTTTCTGTTTATTACGTTTTTAAGGAAGTCAGCAACCTGACCTTCGTTTGTAATATCACTTACGTCTTGCTTGAGGTAGTTAAGCATTTCTACAACCTTAATGTTCGCACCACCGTGTCTTGGACCTTTAAGAGAACCGATACCAGCAGCAAGAGCAGCATAGGTATCTGTACCACTTGAAGAGAGTACTCTTGTAGCAAATGCAGAGTTGTTACCGCCGCCGTGTTCAGCGTGAAGAATGAGGCAAAGGTCTAAAAGCTTTGCTTCTTCATCTGTAAATGTACGATTTGAACGTGTTGTGTAAAGAATTGACTCTGCTGTTGAATGCTCAGGCTTGATAGGGTGAATATACATACTCTTTTTATAGTAGTGTCTTCTCTTAACCTGATAAGCATAAGTCATAATTGTCGGAAGCTGTGCTAAAATCTGCAAACTTTGACGAAGAACGTTCTCTATAGATAAGTCGTCAGGATTGTCATCATAAGAATATAATGCAAGCACTGAACGAGCTAATTTATTCATAATGTTTGGTGAAGGTGCCTTTATAATCATATCTTCAATGAAATCTTCAGGCAATTCTCTTGCAGCAGCAAGAATGTTTTTAAAGTTTTCAAGTTGTTCTTTAGTTGGCAAATTACCAAAAAGGAGAAGATAAGAAACCTCTTCGTAACCGAAACGGTTTTCACTTCTGCAACCTGAAACTATATCTTTTAAATCAATTCCACGATAAATAAGTTTACCATCAATCGGTGTTCTTTCACCGTCTTTAATATAGTAGCCTTCTACCGAGCATATTTTACTTAAGCCTGCCATAACACCGCTACCATCACGGTTACGAAGGCCTCTTTTAACATCAAATCTTTCGAAGTATTCAGAAGATATTGCACTACTTTTCTTAATTTCTTCGCAAAGTGAAGAAAGTGCATCATTCGGAATAGGTGAAATGTATGTCGGCAAAATGTTCACTCCAATCTTTTGTCACAAAGTTATTAAATGAAAAAATAATTCATATTATTTTATAACATATTAAAAGAAAAGTCAATAAAAAAACACAAGGAGAAAAGTAAAAATATTATGAAAAATTACGTTGTTTCAATCATTTTTATATTCATTTCGCTGATAATTACACCACTTTTTATTATTCGTGGTAGTACAACTGATTCAAATGCCTTTGATAACACAAACCAAACTACTGCTATTGAAACTACTTCAAAGAGTTCCGATACCACAACGAATGATGATAGTATAACAGTATTCTTAAGTAACCAGAATAAAAATATTACAATGAGCGAGTTTGAATACGTTTGTGGTAGTGTTGCCGCAGAAATGCCTTTAGCTTATCACGAAGAAGCGCTCAAAGCACAAGCGGTTGCCTGTTACACAAACTGCCTGAGACTAAAAAACAGCAACAATAAAGAAGAAAGCAATGGCGCCGATATTTCTGATGATATCTCTGTGCATCAGGGTTATATAACAGAAGACGAGCGAAAAGAAAAATGGGGCGACGATTTCAATAAATATGAATCCAAACTCCGTAGTATTGTTACTGACGTTCTTGGTGAATATATAACCTATGACGAAAAAATATGTGTTGCAGCTTTTTCAGCAATCTGCACTGGTACAACTGAAACAGCAGAAAATGTCTGGGGTAGCAAAACACCTTATCTCGTAAGCGTAAAAAGTGAAGGTGACAAGCTCTCCCCAACATACTCTTCTACTGTCACTTTTTCAAAATCACAATTTATTTCTATAATGAAGGATTTGGGTGTTTCTATTGACTCTAAGGCAGATTTAACTGAGATAATCGGCAAACCAAAAGCAACAAAAGCTGGTACTGTTTTAACAATAAAAATCAACTCAAAAGAAGTAACCGGTAGCAATATGCGACAAGCATTTTCTTTAAGAAGTCCTGCATTTAAAATTACTGCAACCGAAAATGAAGTTACCTTCAATGTGAGTGGTTACGGCCACGGCGTTGGAATGAGCCAGTATGGTGCAGATTATATGGCACGTCAGGGCAGTACTTATGACGAAATTTTAAAGCATTATTATAAGGGTGTTGAAATAAAAAATCACTCCGATTGATTTTTCTTCAATCGGAGTGCACCTTTAACATTATTTATACCGTCAGGTATAACTTCATTTGTCCAAAGGACAAACTTCACTGCAAAGCAACTTCACTTGCTCGAAAGAGCAAACTTAATTTATCTGATTTTCGTGAGAAAATCAGATAACAGGTGTTCCTTCCCACTCTTTAGCTGGGGAAACTTCAAGAAGTTTTGCAATAGTTACTGCAACGTCTTTAATTGAAATTGCACCTAATTCTTTACCTTTTTCGAAGCGATTACCACAGAACACAATCGGGATTGTCATATCTTCTGGAATATCGTCACCGTGGCATCTGTCGTGGCCACCGTGGTCTGCAAGAAGAATTATTGTGTAATCATCAGAAATGCTGTTTTTAAGCTTTTCTGTGCAACTGAGAGCCTTGCTTACACTCTTCATATATTGCTCACTCATCCAGCCACAATCGTGACCGCCAACTTCATCAGTTTCACCTAAATAAAGGAATAAAAAGTCAGGATTTTCTTCATTTATGTATTTGATAGCTGCATCTGTGATTTTGGTATCTGTATCACTTTGTTTGTGTTGATTTAAGCAAAGCGCTGTGTGAAGATGGTCAGGTCTTGATAAATCCCTGAGTTCTTCCCAGGTATAAAAGAATGCACATTTTTTATCGTGATTATCAAGTCTATCAAAAAGGCTTTCAATCGGTCTTACCTGTGGAACGTAAGTATTTGATAAAATACCATGGCGCATTGGGTCAACACTGTGAAACAAAGCTAAATGACAAGGAAGTGTTACAGATGGCATAACAGTCTGTGCTGTAAGAGAATATGTGCTCTCTTTTATGAGCTTTTCTGCAAATGGATTACCGCACTGCATCATACCATCAGGGCGCATACCATCAACTAACACTAAAATTACTTTTTCAGACATTTTAAAGTCCCCTTTTATTAAAATTTTATTATTTTTTGATTTTTACAATAAATTCAGTACCCTTATTTACTTCGCTCTCTATGGTTATTTCGTAACCATTTCTCTCGGCAATTTTCTGCACAAGAGCAAGACCTAAACCATTACCTTCTTCTGCATGAGAAGTATCGCCCTGATAAAATTTATCAAAAATATGAGCCTTAGTTTCTTCGTCAATTCCGCAACCGGTGTCTTTTATTCTGACTTCAATAAATTCATCAGTTGAAGTCTGAATTAACGAAACCTTGCCACCTTTTTCTGTAAATTTAAAAGCATTAGAAAGAAGATTGTGCCATATAATATCTAAAAACGCAAAGGTTTCATTTACAATAACTCTGTCTTCCATTTCGACAACTAATTCTATTTCTTTTTCTTCCCACACCTTTTCAAATGACAAAAGGCAATCGGAAAGCTGGCGACACAAATCATACTCTTTCTTTTCAGGTAAAATCTTTCTATTTTCAATTTTGCTGAGTCTTAAAATATTTGTAACTAAATCTGAAAGCTTATCAGTACTTTCAATAACAGTTTCAATATATTCCTCTCTAATTCTCTCTGGTAAATCTTTATCTTTTAATGCAGTTGTGTAGTTATTGATAATTGACAATGGTGTTTTTATTTCGTGAGAAACGTTTGAAATAAAATCATCTTTTAAAGACTCAATGCTATTAAGTTCTGCCACCATTGTGTTAAAGTCACGAAACATAATGTTTATGTATGAATTTTCTTTGAGCGTTTCATCAAGATCTATTTCAACAGAGAAATCACCCTTTGCAACCTTTCTTGTTGCTTCACTTATTTTCTGAAGATGCTTACTGTAATTCATTTTAACAAAAAGGAGTATGCATCTGTAAGCTACAGCTGCCATTATAATATAATAAGCGAAATACCACACACCATATTTGGTAAAAAGCGTTGAATAGTTAAAATCGAACATAAGTGGTGGAATAAGCGCCAGTATAAGCGCTATAGTAACCGCGATTATATAACCCTTGAGCGAAAAAAATAAAATATCCTCAGGCACTGCTCTTTTTGGTGGCAAAGGCTTTAGTTTACTTTTTTCAAGCTTTTTCATTTAAGCACCGCCTTGTAACCAAGACCGTGAATTGTAACTATTTTAAAATCCTCACAGGCTGAGAATTTCTCTCGTAATTTTGTAATGTAAACATCAACTGAACGAAGACTTGTGCTTCCGTCAACGCCCCAGAATTCATCAAGAAGCTGTGAACGTGAAAAAGTCTTTTTAGGGTAAGAAAGAAGTTTATATAAAATATTGAATTCTCTTACTGTTACAGGTATATCTTCGCCATTTACAGTAGCAGACATTTCATCCATATCAAGTGTTAAACTACCTACTGTAATTTTTTTATCAGAAATAATATTTGATCTTCTTAAAATTGCACCGACTCTAAGCACTAATTCATCTAAATTAATAGGCTTAACCATATAGTCATCGACACCTAAATTAAAACCTTTTTCTTTAGATGCATAATCGTCTTTAGCAGTCATAAAAATAACAGGGATATTTTTATTTATTTTTCTGACATTTTCTAAAAATTCAAATCCATCTGTTTTAGGTAACATAATATCTGAAATTATCATATCATAAAAGCTTTTGTACATAACATCATAAGCTTCTTCTGGTGTAGTGCATCCGCTTACGGTGTAACCATTTTTTTCAAGATGAGCACAAACTATCTGATTAAGCTTTATATCATCTTCTACAACTAAAATATTAACCACGAACAAACACCCTTTCCAAAAATTACATATATAATCACATATACAGATATTATACAGAATATAATATTTATTGTCAAATACACTTGTTTTTTTCAAAAAAATGTAGTAATATAACTATATCTTTGCATTTTTAAATATAAAGTATACTTTTTTCTTAACAACATCTTAACAAACGTTGATTTTACGGGAACATTCCGTGTATTATACGTGACACAGAAAGGTAAAATATGTTAAAAAAACTTTTAAAACTTGCACAGAAAGATTTATATGTTCAGGCTGTTTCTGTTTTTGCAATTCTTTTAAGTATTACTGTAGTTGCTGTAGCGTACATAAAAACTACAAATAATGACAAAAAGATTGACAACACAAACACCTCTTATAACTATCAGACTTTACCACCACAAAATAATACTTTTTCTACAAACTCTGCAATAGTTCTTCCTATGGAGACTACATTACCACAAAATGTAACTGGTGGTTGGCAGAACAACCCTGTAACACAGGCTCAGCAACAACCACAACAAAACAATTCAGTTTATTCGTGGACAACTGAGCAGATTGTTTCTAAAATGACTACTGCAATAAACCAGACAAAAGGTTATAAAAACAATTTGGCTGTTCACCACGCTGAAAGTTTCACTGCTAACATCACAGAATGTACTGGTGGTGCTATCGGTCAGAGAGTAGCAAACTCACTTGTTTCTGCCGTTGTTAAACCTACTGACCAGACTCTTAATTTCTCAAATGGTACTGCAGTTACTGCAGAAGGTGAAACAACTCAGATTCTTCTTCCTAAAAATGGTCCTTTTACGCTCTCCCCTGCAGGTGTAAAAACTGCAAAAGCTTATCAAGAGGGTGACAAAACAGTTCTTGTTGTAACACTAATACAAGAAAACGTTGATAAGAACACAATTCCTTACCACAACTCACGTGGTATTGGTTACCTTGACCCAAATAGTGTTGACCTTATGGGTATGACTATTACAAGTGGTGAAATCCAATATTTAGGCACAAGTGTTATGGTTAAAATTAATCAGGCAGGCTACGTAACTTATGCTAAGTACACAATTCCACTTCACGTTTATGGTGAAGGTGCTAAGGGTTCTTTAAGTGGTTACGCTGTGTTTGATGGTGCTCAGACTGAAATCTGGGAATTACCATTATGATGATGTAAACAATCCGATTTTTCGGAACAATATATTTTAATATTTGAGATAAGGATGAAAAAAATGGGTATTAAAGAGACTGCTATTAAAATGGCTGTTAAAAAAGGCGTTAAATATCTTAAAGAAGATGTTGACGCAAACTCAATCAAATTAATTGACAAAGGCTTAAAACTTACAGAAGGTAAAGACCTTTATCACAATGCACTTTTAAAGCTCAGAGAAGGTATGATTGACCCTAATCACGAATGGGCAAATTTTGTTAAGCATATTATTGAATATGTTGACGCTGATATTATTGAAAAATTAGTACCACCTTTTATGAGTGCATTTATTAATGGTTACGAATTAAGAAAAGCTGCTCAGAAGAAATATGATTGTAATATTCCTTGGGCTATTCTTTTAGACCCTACTACTGCTTGTAACTTAAAATGTACAGGCTGCTGGGCTGCAGACTACTCAAAAGCAAGTCAGTTAACTTATGATGATATTACAAACATCATTAAACAAGGTAAAGAAATTGGTACATTCGTTTATCTTTACACAGGTGGCGAGCCACTTATGAGAAAGAAAGACCTCATTCGTATCTGTGACGAAAACCCAGAATGTCTTTTCATTTCATTCACAAACGGTACTTTAGTTGACGATGCTTTTGCTGACGAAGTAAAACGTGTTGGTAACTTATTACTCACAATTTCTATTGAAGGTAACGAAGAAACAACTGACGCTCGTCGTGGTCAGGGTACATATAAAAAGGTTATCTCTGCTATGGAAAAACTCAAAGCACGTGGTATTCCTTTCGGTGCTTCACTTTGTTACACAAAAGCAAATGCAGATGTTATTGCTTCTGACGAATATGCAGACTTCCTTATTGATTTAGGTGTTATTTTCGCTTGGTATTTCACATTCGTTCCAGTTGGCGCTGACGCTACAAACGAGCTTATGGCAACTGCTGAACAACGTGAGCTTATGTATAATCAAATCAGAAAATGGCGTTTTGAGAAAGGTTCTCAAAAACCAATCTTCACAATCGACTTCTTTAACGATGGTGAATACGTTGGTGGTTGTGTTGCTGGTGGTAAACAATATTTCCACAACAGTGCAAACGGTGACTGTGAGCCTTGCGTTTTCGCTCACTACTCAAACGTAAACATTAAAGAAGCAACTCTTATTGATGCACTTCAAAGCCCTATCTTTATGGCTTACAGAGAGCGTCAGCCATTCAGCTCAAATATGCTTCGTCCTTGTCCCGTTATGGACCAGCCTGGTGCTCTTAAGAGAATGGTTGAGGTTTCAGGTGCAAAATCAACTGACCTTAGCTGTCCGGAACCTGTAGAAGATTTATTCAACAAGATTGTTGACGTTTCTGCTAAATGGAAAGAAACTGCTGACAGAATGGAAAAAGAACACGGCTTTATTAACTTCAGACTCAGAAGTATCAGTATTTATGACGATGCTGAAGCAAAGCACATTAAAGACTACAAAGATTTTGAATAAAATTTAATTGAGGGGCATCGAGTAAACTCGGTGCCCATTTTAAAAGGTGTTGAAATATTTGGAAACAATATTAAACAAAAATTTAGAAAGAGCAAAAAACCCAGAAGCCGCTGGTATTTCTTCAAAAGTTATAAGAGAAATGCTCGACGAGATGGAAAGAGAAGATTGTGAGCTTCACAGTCTTATGATTCTTCGTCATGGTAAGGTTGCAGTTGAAACATATCAGGCACCACTCAAGGCTTCTGACCCACATATGGTTTACTCTGTAAGCAAAAGCTTTTTAGCAACTGCTTTTGGCTTTGCTTTAGAAGAAGGACTTTTAACTAAAGAAACTAAGTTTCTTGATATATTCCCTGATTACAAACCTAAAAAACAAGATAAATATTTAGAAAAACTCACAATAGGTCACCTTGTTTCTATGACAAGTGGTAAAGCCGCATCTGTCAAAGGCAGAGAAGAAAAAGACTGGATAAAAATATTTATAGATGCTAAATGGGCATTTGAGCCTGGCACAGACTGGCGTTATATAAACGACAACTTCTACATAGCAGCGGCGGCTATTACGAGGGTTGCAAAAATGTCTGTTACAGAATACCTTACTCCCCGTCTTTTCGAGCCACTTGGAATAGACGTACCAGTATGGGAAAAATCACCTACCGGCATTGAAGCTGGTGGCTGGGGCTTATTCCTTAAAACAGAAGATATTGCCAAACTCATTCTCTGCTATATGAATGGTGGCAAACATAACGGTGAACAGATTATTCCTGAATGGTGGACCAAAGAAGCTACCGCTTACCATAACGACAACTCAGGCTCACAATCAAAGTCAGACTGCAAAGCTGGTTATGGTTATGGCTTCTGGCGTTGTGCAGGAATGAAAAACACTTATCGCTGTGAGGGTCTTTACTCACAATATGCTATCGCAATCCCAGACTACGATGCTTGTATAATTACAACAAGCAGCAACTCAAATCTTCAACAGACACTTGATATTATCTGGAAATATATAGAAAAATCTTTTATAGATGAAACTGACACAGAAGAAAGTGTAAAATGCGAATTAGCACCAGAAGAACCACCAATCGTTACAGAAAGAAGTTCTTTAGAAAAAGAAATTGAAGGTAAGGTTTATTCTTTAAGAAAGCCAATTTTTCTTAACAAGGCAGTTCACATCCCTGTTAGTTCATTACCAATGCCGGTTGTTTATTATTTAGAAAACCGTGGCGGTAATATGACAGATATTTCTTTTAAATTCAATGAATACGGCTTCCATTTCAGCTGGACTGAAGATGGTGACGAAAAGAATACTATTCCTGTTGGTATGAACGGCACAGCCTTAAATGGCGAAATTCATTTAAGTGGTTTAACCTACAAGGTTATTTCTGATGCACACTGGGAAGATGAAAACACTCTTACAATTACAATAAGAGCACTCTGTGCGGTTGCTAAAAGAATTCTCACCTTTAAATTTGATGGCGACAAAATCACTATGTATCCTGATATTTATCCCGGACTTGAAAAGAAAGCAAGAATTATTGGTGATACACTAAAAAATGTATTAAAAGGCGCATACTTCCACGCTTGGATAGATTTTCTTGTACCGAGGATTAAGAAAATTTTGTTCCCTAAACATAGTGGTAAAGTTAGGAAATAGGAATTAGGAATTAGCAACTATGAATTAGTTAAAGGAGAAGAAATGAAAAAGGTAGATAACAAGATATTTTTAGAGTTTTTAGAGAATGATATTATTAAAAACTTCTACTTGTGCGATAATATTGTGAATAGTGGTAAAGATGGTTATGCTATTAAATCTATTGAAATTTACACAATAGATGGCACACCAAATAATGATTATATAGTTTTAACAGAAAATATCTTTAATGAATTGATAATTGAAGTTAAAACAACCGACGAAGCGCTTATTTCAGATATTTTTTCGCACATAAAAAAGATTTCAAAAACTTATAAAAAATTAAGAATTGGTGCTAATTCGTTAGAATTTTTTAACTCTGCAATTTTTAAAAAGTATTTTAAACTACAAAAAACTTATTATGCAGATTTTGGCGTTTTCGCACATTTGTCAAAAAATGATTTAGTTGAGTTTGATATTCCTGAGAACATATCAATTCAGCTGGAAGATGATTTTTCAAAATATTCTGATTACGATGATGACAACTGGGATGGTCTTGAATCTTTAATTAAATATAAAAATGAAACTGACAAATTCTTTGTAATTAAAGAAAACGATGAGTTTTGTGGCTACTTAATGGCAAATAGCTCATATAAAAACATTTATGATATAGCAAATGTTTTTGTAAGCGAAAAATATCGTGGTAAGAACTATGGTGCATATCTCACAAGTTGTTTTGCGAAATATTGTTATGAAAATAATTTAGTTCCACATTACGGAACAGCTATTTCAGAATATTCTGAAGCAGTTGCTAAAAAATGTGGTTTTAAAGAAAGTTACAGACAACATTATGCTGATGTAAAGTTTAAATTAATATCTTTATAATTTTTTACACCCAACAGATAATCTTAAATTTATCTGTTGGGTGTAATTTTGTATCCTAATTTAAACTTTCATTTAATTTTTTTGTACATTTTCTTGTTACTACAAAAACAATCGCCCAGATAATTAAGTAACCTAATACAAAACAAATTGTAAAAATCATTATTGGTTTAAGCGATGATTGAAGCCATCCATTGAAAAGATAAAGAAGAATATAATCGAGGTAAAGTACTGCACCGTGAATAAGAGCGGCAGAAAATGGTGAGAGTTTATCAATAGTATAAATCACAGTAACTCCAGCGGCAATAAATGCTAAAAGAGTTGATGAAAATATTCCTGTTACAACCTCACCTACTGTAAAACTTTCAACTGCACCAACTAAACCTAATATACCATATACGATTGCTAACACGAGTGGTCCACCAAAACAAAAACTCATTCCTCGTTTTAAAAACTCAACTACATATTTTCTCATTTTATTAGCCTCCTTTTAACTTGTGGTAAACATCTTCTTGAAACATAATCGGTATAACCTGACTTGAATTCAACGTTAACTGCGCCACTGTAAGTTGATATAAATTTCTTGATTTTACTGATATTTGCAACTGATGATTTATTTATTTTTATAAATGAAGAAGGAAGTATTTTTTCAACTTCGTAAAGACGACTTTTTATTAAGAATTTCCCGCTTTCTGTTATTGCCCATACTTTATTATCAATAACAGTAACACACTCAATTTCCTGTAATTCTAAAATAATTGTTTCATCTTCCGTAAAGCCTACTATTTTACTTTCACCTGCATACTCTTTTACAAGTGTTTCTATTTTCGCTGTCAAATCATTTCCTTTTTTCACCCGTGCAGTTATCAGTTCTTCACTTTCTTCATCTATTATCAGTTGAAATTTCATTTAATCAACTCCTTTCATTTATGTTATAACATAAATTTTTGTTTATGTGTGAAATTTAAAGTAAATGGTTAATTTTTAAATTCAAACGGCAAAAAATCCTACCATTCCAGTTTTCGTAAACTGAAAATGATAGGATAATTCCTCTAATTCCTATTTTCTAACAATTAAATCTGCTTCAACTTACCAAGATTCTTAATAAGGTTTGGAATACCTTTAAAGATTATACCTAAACCTTTCATCATTTTATCTTCGTGAAGAATGAGAATAAGACCTTTTGCCATTTCAGGACTGAAAAGACCAAAACTCATTGAAATGAAGTTCTTTATAGGAAGTTGAGTAGCAATACCTGACATCATTGTACCTTCACCAAGAAGTTTTATAAGAAGTCTGTAAATTCTTCCGCCCCATTTGCCGTCTTTTGAGTCTTCTATTGTATTAAGGAGTGTAAACGGAGCATTTTTATCTCTTACTGATGGTGGTAATTCTTTGCCATAAACTGCTTTGAATTCATCAGCAGAAACATTCATAATGTTTGCACCATAGTATGACGGAGCAGTTTCTTTATAATCAGGTACTCTTGCTTCAACTGTTGATTCAACAAAAACTGTTGTTTCAAGACGAATATCTCTACTTGAAGCACCAACAAGAATTTTGAAGTCACCGCTTTCAACATGCCAATCACCAAGTTCAACATTGTAATAAGCAAAAGCACGCTTGTCGAGTTCAACAGAAACTTCTGTTTCTTCGCCTGCTTTTAAGAATACCTTTTTAAATGCACGAAGTTCTTTAACAGGACGATAAATTGTGCTTTCAACATCATTTACATAAATCTGGGCAACTTCTGCACCATCTACTGCACCTGTGTTTTTAATTTTAAATGAAACTGTAACTGTGTCTGTATCTTTAATCTTATCACTTGAAACTTTAACGTTGCTATATTCAAATGTTGTGTATGAAAGACCGTGACCGAATGGGAATGCAACTTCTTTTTTAGCAGTATCGTAATATTTATAGCCCACGTAAACGCTCTCTCTGTATTCAACAGAAACAGACGTACCCGGGAAGAAATTGTAACTCGAATTATCTTCTAAAGCAATAGGATATGTTTCTGCGAGTTTACCGCTTGGGTTTACATCGCCAAAGATAATGTCACAAACTGCACTACCGCCTGCCTGACCTGTAAGGAACATATTAAGAATTGCAGGAACTTTGTCAGCCCAAGGCATTGTAACAGATGCGCCACCTGAAAGAACAACTATAGTGTTAGGGTTAACTTTAAGAACCTCTTCAACAAGTGTGTTGTGAATTGGTGGAAGATTTATATGACTTCTGTCATTACCCTCTGTTTCATAATCATCTGTAAGACCTACAAATACGAGTGCTACGTCAGCATTTTTTGCATTATTTACTGCTTCTGCAACCATTTCGTTTGCTTTCTTATTTTTACCTTTAAGAGTATAACCCGCTGCAAATGTAAAGTCAGCACCCATTTCTTTTAATGTGTCATAAGCAGAATCAAGTTTAATAGGGTTAATAAGTGATGAACCTGCACCTTGGTAACGAGGTGTGCGTGCCATTTCACCGATAAGTGCAATTTTTGCATCTTTCTTTACAGGAAGAGCATTGTTATCGTTCTTCATAAGAACCATACATTGACCTGCAATTTGACGTGCAAGGTTGTGGTGTGCATCACTGTCGTATGTATAATTACCGAGAACACTTTCTGCTTTCTTTGCCATATCAATGAGTTTATCGCAAGCGGCATCAAGAATCGCTTCATCAAGAGTACCGTTTTGAACTGCTTCTATAATAAGTTTTGTACCTATACCTGAAGAAGTTGGCATTTCAAGTTCCTGACCTGCAATAAGTCCCGGAACTCTCTCGTTTTCTGCACCCCAGTCAGTAACAACAACACCTTTAAAACCGAAGTCTTTACGAAGTACGTCTGTAAGAAGCCATTTATTTTCAGCAGCGTATGTACCGTTAACTCTGTTATATGAGTTCATAACAGTCCAAGGCTGTGCTTTCTTTACTGCAATTTCAAAAGGAAGCAAATATGTTTCGCGAAGTGTTCTTTCGTCAACAACTGCATTAACTGTCATTCTGCGAGTTTCCTGATTGTTTGCAGCGTAGTGCTTTAAGGAAGTACCTATACCCTTGCTTTGAACACCATTTACAAATGCTGCAGACATTTCACCTGCAAGAACGCCATCTTCTGAAAAATACTCAAAGTTTCTACCACAAAGTGGTGAACGTTTAATATTTGTACCGGGTCCTAAAAGAACTGATACCTGTTCTTTTAAACATTCTTCCCCGAGTGCTTCACCCATTTTGTAAATGAGGTCTGTATCCCAAGAGCAAGCAGTAGCAGATGCTGTCGGGAAACAAATTGCAGGAACACCTTTTAAAAGGTCTGTATTTTCTTCAGGGTTACCTTTTTTACGAATACCGTGAGGTCCGTCATTAAGAGAAAAAGATTTAATACCAACTCTCTCAACAGGTTGAGAGTGCCAATAATCAAGTCCGTCACAAAGACTTGCTTTTTCTTCAAGTGTCATCTGTTTGATAATATCAGCGTGTTTCATTGTGTACCTCCAAAAATCTATTTATATATTTTTAAATTTACTACTTTTAATTTACCACTTCATACATCGCCGCAGCGTCATCTTTTTTTGCATACTCGTTAATAGAAATAACCTTATATTTCGTAAGATTTTCACCCATCTGAATTTCTATAAGGTCGCCTTCTTTAACTTCATAAGATGCACGGGCAATTTTACCATTTACTGTAACGTGCTTTGCATCGCAAACCTCATTCGCCACAGTTCTTCTTTTAATAATTCTTGAAACTTTCAAATATTTATCTAATCTCATAATTTCTCCTTAAACTATTATATCGATTATAGTTAGTCGAAACAGTGTAAAATTACACTGTTTCGATACCAAATCATATATTTGGTATCGAATTTTCTTTGAAAATTCGACTATATTCCTTTCAATGACTGTAATACAAAATTGTGTTTATGAAAAACAATTTT
>JAZNUL010000028.1:0-12985 GCA_045592285.1 Acutalibacteraceae bacterium | reverse complement strand
AAAGTGTGATAAATGAAAATAAAAATTAAATGAACCCCAACGCCTCTCTTCGAAGAGAGGGGGACCGCGCGTAAGCGTGGTGGAGAGTTCTTCGACACGAGTTACCTTTAAAAATGTAGTTAGTCGGTGAAAAAATAAATTAAAAAACAAACCTTATCAATAAACCGACCAACACCACCCAAAGAACCAACCGCAAGGCGAAGAACTCTCCACCATTCCGATTAAATTTATTATAATCTAAAATATATCTATCGCCTGAAAATGTAATACTATAAACAACTTTGTGTGATGAATAGTCCCCCTCTCTTCGAAGAGAGGCGTTTTATATTAGCCACCTCATTCTACTAACAAAACTATTGATAAAATGAAAAATATGTGCTAAACTAAAATTGCGACACAAATTTAATAGTTTCCTACATAGGTGTGTATTTTTATTTAGGTAAAAATACAGGCTCTTTTTCCCATACCTTTGTAGGATTAGAATTTGTGTCGCAACAAATCGGAGCTATGTATTTTTCGGTGCGTAGCTTCGGCTGCGCACTTTTTGTTTTTATAAGGAAATATTAAGGTGGGGGGAATAATGAAATATTAAATAGCGTTTTATCAATTTAATATCAGGAGTAGAAATTTAATTAAATAAAGGTAGGTTTTTATCATGAAAAAGGTAATTAGTTTTTTAGTATCAGGCTTAATGTTATTCAGTGCGGTATTTGCATTGGCTGGTTGTGCAGGTGAAGGTGGAGAAAATGTAACAGAAAACAAAGACAATAACACAAACATTTTAAATAATGCAAAAAATGAGCATTTAGCCACAATATTTATAAATGGAATCGAATTTAATTATCCTTGTACGCTTAAGGATTTGGATGCTAATGGCGTAGGTGGTTTAATTCCGAGTGAAACAAGGGATATTTTACTAAACGCTGAAAATGAGCGTTTTGGTGCCGAAACATTAAATGTTTCTGTTTCTTGTGCATTTGAAGCTAAAGATGCTTCTTATATTGGCACAGAGAAAGTCAATTTAGTGTCTGTATTTACAACTGATGCAACTAAAGAAGAGTTTTCTTTGAATGGTAAAGTGTTTATTGATTCAACAATAGATGATGCTATTGATGAATTAGGTGAAGATTATGAAGTAATTGGTGCAAAGGATGTAAACAACATATATTCAGGACTTGTTAGAATCAATTACACTAAGAATAATGAGTATATAATAATTGATGCTCAAGACGGTATTATTACATTTATTGAGTATGGTACTGATTGGAGCGTTGAATAATTATCTGTTTTCATAAATATATCAAATGAAAAAAGTTCTATCATTTTCACAAACTGAAAATGATAGAACTTTGTTGTTTTTATAGTTTTAATATGCGATATATTTGCCAAGGCAAATGCGATATAAATTCACTTCGTTCATTTGCGATATATACTCGTTTCACTCGTATGCGATATGATATAAATCCACGAAACACGCCGAAGGCATATCGCATTGTGTAGCAGTATATCGCATCGAAGATATATCGCAAATCCGTAAGGATTTATATCGCTGATGAAAACGCTAAAGCGTTTTCATCAATCTTCATCCAACTTAAGTATCGCCATAAACGCTTCTTGTGGCACTTCAACAGTACCGAACGAACGCATTCTCTTTTTACCTTCTTTTTGCTTTTCAAGAAGCTTTTTCTTTCTTGTAATGTCACCGCCGTAGCACTTTGCAAGAACGTCTTTTCTCATAGCCTTAACAGTTTCACGTGCTATAACCTTGCCACCAATAGCAATCTGAATCGGTATTTCAAACATCTGTCTTGGAATGTTATCTTTAAGCTTTTCTGCAATCTTTCTTGCTCTGCCATACGCTTTGTCAGAGTGTACCATAAATGAAAGAGCATCGACAATATTGCCATTAAGAAGAACATCAAGCTTAACAAGATTTGATTTTCTGTATTCAGAAATTTCATAGTCAAGTGAAGCGTAACCACGTGTTCTTGATTTTAATGCGTCAAAGAAGTCATAAATAATTTCGTTAAGTGGTAAATCGTATTTTAATTCAACTCTGTCTGCAGAGATGTAGTCCATATTTTTAAACGTACCACGTCTTTCCTGACATAAATCCATAATAGCACCAACGTACTCAGGTGGTGAAAAAATGTGAGCATCTGCAACTGGTTCTTCAGAAAAATCAATTGTTGCAGGGTCAGGGTAGTGGGTAGGGTTGTCAATTTCTATTACTTCGCCATTTGTTAAGTGGATTTTATAAACAACGCTTGGAACAGTTGTAACTAAGTCTAAGTTATATTCTCTTTCGAGTCTTTCCTGAATAATTTCAAGGTGTAAAAGACCCAAAAAGCCACATCTGAAACCAAAGCCCAAAGCACCAGAAGTCTCTGGCTCATAAGAAAGAGCCGCATCGTTAAGCTGTAATTTTTCGAGTGCTTCGTGAAGATTTTCATAGTCAGCACCGTCTGCTGGGTAAATACCGCAGTAAACCATAGGTGTTGCCTGTCTGTAGCCAGGGAGTGCTTCTTTTGCTGGGTTACTTGCAAGTGTTACAGTGTCACCAACACGAGCATCGCTTACAGTCTTGATTGAAGCAGTAATATAACCAACCTCACCAGCACACAACTGCTTTGTAGGTTCAAGTGAAGTCGCTCTCATATAACCTGTTTCAACAACTGTGAATTCAGCACCTGTTGCCATCATTTTCATTGTGTCACCAGGTTTAATTGTACCGTCAACAATTCTTGTGTAAACAATAACACCCTTGTAGTTATCGTAAACAGAGTCAAAAATAAGTGCTCTTAAAGGTGCATCGTCATCACCCTGAGGGGCTGGAATGTCTTTTACTATTTTCTCTAAAACCTGTTCAACGTTCTGACCAGTTTTAGCAGATACTCTTGGCGCATCTTCACAAGGGAGACCAATAATATCTTCTACCTCAAGGCTTACTCTTTCAGGGTCAGCAGATGGCAAGTCAATCTTATTTATAACCGGCACTAATTCAAGGTTGTGGTCAAGGGCTAAATATGTATTGCCCAGAGTCTGAGCCTCAATACCCTGTGAGGCGTCGATTATTAAAATTGCACCCTCACAAGCGGCAAGTGAACGTGAAACCTCATAGTTAAAGTCAACGTGACCTGGGGTGTCAATTAAGTTTAACTGGTAGGTTTTGCCGTCATTTGCTTTGTAATCGAGTTTAACAGCGTGAGCCTTAATTGTAATACCACGCTCTCTCTCAAGGTCCATATCATCAAGTAATTGAGCCGACATATCACGCTTTGCAACAGACTGTGTGAGTTCAAGAAGTCTGTCTGCAAGGGTAGATTTGCCGTGGTCGATATGGGCAATAATTGAAAAGTTTCTTATATTTTCTTTTGTAACAAGGGACATATTGTTGTTCCTTTCTAAAAATGATTTTTAATTAACTATTCTGAAACCCGTAGCCGAATACTTCATTAGATTCTGTAATAACAGTAAAAGCACTACGGTCAATTTCTTTTACAATTTTATTTATTTCTGCCACTTCGTTTGGTCTCACAACTGAAAGAAGAATAGTTTTTTCTTCGTTTGTGTAGGCACCAGAGGCTGGTATAAGTGTAACACCGTGCTGAATGTCATTCATTATCCTTTTAGCTATTTGTTGTGGCTGGGTTGTAATTATAAGAAGCATTTTACTTCTTGCTGCACCAAAAATAATTGCATCAACTGCTCTTGACGTTACAAAAAATGAAACTGTTGAATAAAGAAGTGCTTCAATGCTGCCATAAACAAAAAGGGTAGAAATAACAATTATGGCATCTATTATAAAAACAAGAGTACCTAAAGAAAAATGAGGATACTTAAGTCTTATAAGCTTTGCTAAAATATCAGCTCCACCAGTAGTGCCACCACGTAAAAATATAATTCCTACACCAACACCAATAGAAACCCCACCAAAAATTGAAGCTAAAAGCGGGGAGTAAACGTAATGTTTTTCTAAAATGAATGGCAAAATATCAATTAAAGATGAAGTGAGAAAAGTAGCAAAAAGCGATTTCTTAAAAAAACTTTTGCCGAATTTTTTAAATGAAAAAATAAAAAGTGGAATATTTACAGCTATAATAACTGAGCCTATCGGTATATTAAAAAGATGGTTAAGCATTGTACCTATACCAGATACTCCACCAGGTGCTATATTATTTGGCGAAGTAAACATTGCTATACCAAATGAAAATATGAAAGCACCAATAGCTATAATTATATAATCGATAATTGTTTGTTTAATTGTTTTCTTTGTTTCGGAAATTTTCAAGATATTCTTCACCTGTACTTATATTAAATATGTACATGATTCTCTCAAAATCTCCGATTAAGTAAAGGTAACCGTAAAGCGTTTCAAGACCTGTTGCATAGCGGTAGTCAGCATCACTCTGGTTTTTGGGCACGTGACCACTGTGGGCATTTCTGCCACGCTTGAAAATTGCTTCTTCATCCTCTGTTAAGAGCGGTAAAACTTTTTTTATCATTTCAGCCTGACAGTTAGCGTTAACAAGCTTAATTGACTCTTTGTGAAGTGCATTTGTCGGTCTGTTAGCAGTTTTTAAAAGCATTTCTCTTACTAAAAGACTGTAAACCGCATCACCTAAAAAAGCAAGTGTTAACGGGCTATATTGTTTAGCATCTGTCTTTGAAAGCTTCTCATAAGAAAAAAGGTTTGATAATAACGTTTCTTTTTCATTAAGGCACATAGTCAAACTCCAGGTCATAAATACTTACAGTGTCGCCCTCCTGAATGCCACGTTCAATAAGAGCGTCTATAATGCCACTTGATTGTAATGCATTCTGGAAGTATTGAAGTGACTCATAGTCCTCTAAATCTGTTTTAGAAAGAATTTTTGCAAGCCACTCTGCTTCAATGATGTAAATGTCGTCTTCAACTCTTATCTTGAAGTCACGATTAGAGGTTTTGTAAATATCAGTTACAGTAATTTCTTCGCGCTCATAAATCTTAATAGGTGGTAAGGTAGCAAGCTTTTTAGCAATAGCGTTTATTAATTCCTGAGTACCCTCTAAAATAGGAGCACAAATTTCAAAATACTCATAGCCCTTGTCTTCAATATATTTTCTGAAGGCCTCTCTTTGTTCGTCTGTTGCAAGGTCAGTTTTGTTACCAGCAACTATCTGTGGATAGTTTGCTAAGTCTTCGTTGTATTTAACAAGCTCAGCATTTATTGTTTCAAAATCTGTGAAAGGGTCTCTGCCTTCGCTACCAGATACGTCAACAACGTGAACTAATATACGGCATCTTTCAATATGTCTTAAGAATTCGTGACCTAAACCAATACCGTCTGAAGCACCTTCAATAATACCTGGGATGTCAGCCATAACAAAACTGCTTTCAGGGCCCATTCTTACAACACCAGGAACTGGTGTAAGTGTTGTAAAGTGGTAATTAGCAATAATAGGCTTTGCTTCACTAACAACAGAAATGAGTGTACTTTTACCTACGTTAGGGAAGCCAATTAAACCAACGTCTGCTAAAAGCTTTAATTCAAGTGTAACTTCCCAGTCCTCACCAGGCATACCGTCTTTTGCAAATCGTGGCACTTGCCTTGTAGGTGTAGCAAAGTGTGGGTTACCCCAACCACCGTTACCACCTTTAGCGGCAATAAAAGTTTCATCCTTACTCATATCTGCCATAATAGCACCAGTAGAGTTTTCTCTTATTACTGTTCCCCTTGGAACCTTAATTATTAAATCTTCACCACGTTTTCCGTTACATTTGCCACCACGACCATTTTCGCCATTTGGTGCTTTATATTTTCTTTTATAACGGAAATCTGAAAGGGTGGTTAAATTGTCATCAACCTGAAAAACAATGTTGCCACCTTTACCGCCGTCGCCACCATCGGGACCGCCAGCGTTAACGAATTTTTCTCTATGGAAAGCAACGGCACCATTACCACCATTACCTGCAGTTATTCTTATTTTTGCTTTATCAACAAACATAAATTTAATTACCTTTCAATATTTAAAAGTACATATATCCCTTATTATACTATAATATTGAAAAAATATAAATAGTTTTTTGAGAAAAAATTGAAAATAACAAAAAGAAGTTTTATCGAACAAAAAACGGAACATAAACAGAACAAAAATAACTAATTTTGAATTAAAAATGACGAAAAATGTTAAAAAACAGACCAAGAGTACCATTATAAGTACAACAAAAACAAAAAACAACGAACATTTATATTGACAATTATAAAAAATGTGATATAATCAACTCATAAACAAATGTTCTTAATTATTCGGAGGTATTTTTATGACAGGTTTAACAGTTTTAAGATTTGTATTGGAGACACTCGCAGTTTTAGCAATCAGCTATGGTTTTTACAGAGAGGAAAATATTGTAAAATTTGAAAGAAAGGTTTTCCGTTTTATTAAACGTGCAGTTAAAATTACTGTTAACGAAATTAGAGAAAGCAGAAAATCAAAAACCAATGTTGACAATATTGTTGAACTCAGAAGCGAAGATGATATTGAAGCTCAATACGATTATTTGCTCAAAAAAGTTGGTTAATTATTGACATTGTACACGTTAAAGTTATAAAATAACATTATAACTTTTTAGTAGGTGTTAAAATGCAGGTTGGTATTGATACTGTAGAAATTAAGCGTATTGAAGTATTGTTAGAAAACAAAGAACGTTTTCTCTATCGAGTGTTTTCATTAGAAGAACAACAGGAGTTCGAAAAAAGAAATAAAAAAATAGAGCATATTGCTGCAGCGTTTTGTGCAAAAGAAGCTTTTTCAAAAGCTATTGGAACAGGTATCTCGGGCTTTAATTTAAACGAAGTTACTCTTTTGCATAAAGAAAATGGCAAGCCGTATCTTAAATTTTCTGGCAAAGCACTCGAAATTGTGAGAGAAAGCGGTCTTTCTTTTGATGTAAGTATTACACATACAGAGTCAATAGCAACTGCTATAGTTATCGCTTTTCAGGGGGAGCGTTTATGATAAATAAGTTTTCTCTTGATAAGAAAAAAGCGAAAGAAATTTTACCGAAAAGACCTAAGAACGCCAATAAAGGTACTTTTGGCAGAGCGCTTATAATTGCTGGTAGCAGAAAAATGGTTGGTTGCTGTGAGTTAGCGGTTTCTGGTGCATTCAGATGTGGCGTGGGTCTTGTAACTCTCGCTTTTCCTGATTGCATTTATGATACAGTCACTTTACGTCTTACAGAAAATACATTTATGCCACTTCCATCACATAATGGCGAATTGTCAAAGGAATGTATTACTGAATTATTAAATGAAGTTAATAATTTTGATGTGGTAGTTTTCGGTTGTGGTCTTGGCAGAAACAGTGACATTAAAGAGATTTTAGGGGAGTTAATTTTAAAATCACGAAAACCACTTATAATAGATGCCGATGGTCTTAACGCTTTAGCAGAAATTAAAGAGGCTTTAAAAAGTGCTGAGTGTGATATTTTGTTGACACCGCATCCTGGCGAAATGTCGCGCCTTATTAAAAGAAGTGTTGATTATATTGGAAAAAATCGTGAAAAAGTAGTAAACGAATTTTGCAAGGAATATAATGTTAATGTACTTCTGAAAGGTAATAATACAATTATTTCTGATAGCAGTGCAACCTCTGTGTGCATTAACAAAACAGGTAACACAGGTCTTTCAAAAGGTGGTAGTGGCGATTTGCTTTCTGGTATGATTGCAGGGTTTACACCATCTTTAAAAGGTGATTTGTTTAAAGCAGGGTGCCTTGGTGCATATATCCACGGTCTGACTGCTGAAGCGGTATCAGAAGAGCTTACAGAATTTTCAACTCTACCAACCGATTGTAGCAGAACAATCGGAAAAGTCATAAAAGATATAATCGAAAGCGAGTGACATTATAAAAAGAGTTTTCTTGCTATTGCTTGTGTTTACGCTTTTATTTATACAAGTCTCTTGTAAAAGTGTAAGTTTTAATACAAGTAATTTTCAAGAGGTGGATTTTTCAGGTGGTCAGAAGCTACACCTTGTTGAAGGTGAGGATGTTTATAATTTATTTATAAGCTTCAGCGAAAATGACGGCTTAAATATTAAATATCTACCTGAAGCCACAGAAATACTCTTAGATACAAGTGTTAATATAAAGGGTGAACTTGTTAAAATTACATCTTCCAAGCTCACATTAACAAAAAATATCAATAACTTTGATAATAACTTTACACCAAAATTGTTATACCTGTTTTTTAAAAATACAGATTTCAGTGAAGAAGAATTTGTTTTCCTAAAGGAAGAAAATTCTATGATTTTATCTAAAACAATTGGGGGAAAAAATCTTGTTTTTACAGTTCAACTGACCGAAAAAAAGAAAGAGCAATTTTATAAATTGGAAATAAGATGATAAAAAGAGCCGTTAATTTATATTTTGGCTCTTTTTATTTTCTTTTTATGTTGAAAAAGTATTGTAAATATGTTAATATAATATTAATATTTAAAAGTTGAAAAAGGAGAAAATTTATGGATGCATTAGAAAGAGCAATGCTTTATGGTATTACTAATTTTTCGGGTATAGCACTTATTGCAATTATGTTAATAAGTCGTCGTAATACATCTTTAAAAACTTCCGAAAAGGTTTATTTTGATGGCACACTTTTTTCAATAGGAGTTCTTTTATTTGTCAGTTCTATGTTATGGTTCTGTGAGTGTTCAGATGCGCCGTTCGTAGTTTTTATAAACAAAATAATGGCGATTTGTTATAGCGCAATATTACCTTTGATTGGTATGTTTTATGTTTACTATTGTGAGTGTAGAATGTCAGATGACAGAGAGGTTCCAAGACCTAAAAAGACAGTGTTTGTGCTTCCTGTAATAGCAAATGGTCTTGTTTCATTGGTAAGTGTTTTCTCTGGTACGTATTTTGCTATTGTTGAAAGCAAATACGTACGTGGTCCGCTTTTCTCTGTTCCTTTTGTTGTGATGTTTGCTTACCTTATTTATGCTTCTGTTATGACATTCTTAACATCTAAAAGACAAATAAACTTAACCAAAAAACCAGAGTTTTTGTATCTTGCATCATTTTCAATTCTTCCAATACTGTGTGGTCTTTTTCAGATGATTTTCTATGGTGCAGAAGTTATGGCTATTTCAATGGTTGTTTCTTCACTTATTGTTTATAACGAAATTCAGAATAAACTTATTTCTATTGACCCGCTTACAATCACAAATAACAAATGGCAGCTTAATCGTTACTTAGAGAGAGTTGGTAAAGCACTTTCTCCACAAATGATGCTTTTTGTTATGTTTATTGATATTGATAACTATCGTTCAATTGTCAGAAGCTACGGCAGAGAGGCTGGTAATGAAGCAGTTGTTGAAGTGGCTACAAGGCTTAAAAAGATAGTTGCTGGTTCTCACGATTTTTTAGGCAGAATCAGCACAGACAGATTTGTTATAGTAGCACAAAGACCAACTTTACCAGCTGCAGAAATTACAAGAACTACATATGCCAGAAAGTTTGAAGATTTAGGTCAACAGGATTTTAAAGCTTATGACCTTAATATTTCAATCGGTCTTGCTGGTGCTGAATCTGTTTCAAATATGGACGAAGTAGATTTACTTATCGGTGAAGCCGAGAAAGATATGAAAAAAATCAGAAAAGTAGCAAAGAGATTTTCAAGAATGAGTAAATCATCATTGTATAGTGGTAATTACTACGAAGAAGATGAATAAAATTAAAGGCTACGGCAAACGCCGTAGCCTCTGTTTTTTTATTGTTGTAATTATTTGCTTAAAAGTGATGCAGCAGCTTCATCAAGGAAAATAACAACGTCGTTGTGTTTCTGTAAAATTGAAGCAGGTACCTGAGCAGTAACTTCGCCTTCAACCATATTCTTAATAGCTTCAGCCTTTTTAGGACCAGTAGCAATAAGAACAATTTTCTTAGCTCTCATAATCTGTTCAATACCCATTGTAAGAGCGTAGTGTGGCATAGCACCCTCATCAAAATAAATTTTGTTAGCTTCAATAGTGCTATCTGTAAGTTTAACTTTAAATGAACCAACTGTAAAGCTTTCTGCTGGTTCGTTAAAGCCGATGTGAGCATTGTTACCAATACCTAAAAGCTGAACGTCAATGCCACCGGCATTGTTAATTTCAGCATCGTAACGAGCGCATTCCTTTTCTGTATCTTCTGCATTACCGTTGAGGAAGTGAACGTTTTCTTCTTTAATGTCAAGCGAATTAAAGAGTTGTTCGTGCATAAATGTGTAATAACTGTTTTTGTCGTTTTTAGGAAGGTCACAGTATTCATCGAGATTGTAGGTTTTCACGTTCTTAAATGAAATGCCGCCTTCATTATAAGTTTTAATGATGTTCTGATAAGTTGGAATTGGTGAAGCGCCAGTTGCAAGACCGAGTACACAGTCAGGATTTGCTTTAACTGCATCTGTAAAAATTTTAGCAGCCTCTACACCAATTTCTTCTGCTGTTTTAAAAATTCTGATTTCCATTGATAATCATCCTTTACAAAATATTACTTTTAGATTATACCACAAAAAAATAATATTAAAAGGGATTTTTGTAATTTTTTAAAAGTATATTGAAAAAATTTAAAAATTTGATATAATTACTTTATATTGGGTTAATACTGAGGTGTTTAAATGATTAAAAACATCGTTTTCGATATGGGTGGCGTTATTTTAGATTTTAATCTTAAAAAGACTGTGACTCAGGAATTTGCGCCAGAATATCACGACGTTATTTATGAGCACGTGTTTGGCGAAAACAGTGTCTGGAAAACTCTTGATGAAGGTATATATACTTTTGACCAGGTTATTCCGGGTATTTTAGAAAAGCTTCCACCAGAGATTCACGAAAAAATAAGTGCTATGGTTACAGATTTTTATGACTATATGCCACCATTTCCTGAAACGTATGAGCTAATTAAAGAACTCAAAGAAAAAGGCTATAAAATCTATCTTTTGTCAAATGCAACTCCAAGATTTTTTGACAGATATTTAGATATACCAGCTTTTGAGTATTTTGATGGTTTGTTTATTTCAGCACTTTATAAATTGCTTAAACCAAATCGTGAGATTTATGAAGCGTTCTGCAATAAGTTTTCGTTAGACCCTACTGAATGTTTCTTTATTGATGATTTAGAAGCAAATATTGAAGGTGCAAAAAAATACGGTATGCAAGGATTCCAATTTAAAGCTCCTGACACAACCGAGTTAAGAAAAGCCTTAAGAGAACAAGGCGTAAATATATAATAAGGAGAATTTCAAATGGATAAGAAAAAATTAATTTCAATAGGAATTGTTGTTTTAACAATCGTTGTAGTAGTAATAATCGCTGCAACAAGCGGTAGCAATAAAGACCCTGAGGTGATTCCAACACAGTCTACGACAACACCAACAACAGAGAACGATATAAGAATAGGATATTCAGCAGAAGTTTTAGAAAATTCATTAAAAGTTTATAAAGATGATGTTTTCGTTCAGGAACTTAAATATCCAACTGACCACGATGGCAAATTTGTGTTAGAACTTGCAAAAAACCACATTTCATTTATAGATATGAACTTCGATGGTAATGAAGATATCTGCCTTACTATTTCTGCTTCACAAGAGAAATATAGTTATTATTGCTGGATTTATAATGCAGAAAAAGATGAATTCCAATATAATAAAACACTTTCATCTTTAAGCTCTATAAGCCTTGATGCTGATAAGAAACAAATTATTTCTACTGAAGAAAAAGATGGTAAAAAGGTTTATGTTATCTACGAGTGGAAAGATGGCACTTTAGAAAAACTTGAAACAAAAACAAAAGCACCAGAAGCCGTTAAAGATAACGTTTTAGGTTCAACTTCTTCAAATAATACAACTGCAAGACCTGACAAAAATCAGGGTACATCAAATAATGGTGGTCTTTCAGGTGTAATTGTTCCGGGCGCAACAAAGCCACAAGGTTCAAGTGGTGGTATTGTTATTGCAACTGAAAATAAAAATGATGTCTGGTATTAAGGGTGAATAAAATGAGTGAAGAAACAAAAGTAACGGAAACTGCTATTCCAACAATTGATGTTGAGGTAAAAAAAGCAGAAGCGCCACAAGTAGCAGAACCTTTTAAATTCTTTAAAAGTTGCTCAGGAACTTTAAAGAAGCTTTCTGTAGCAGTGTTCGTGATTAATTTATTTTTGATTGTTATTGCAGCGGTTTTGGGCGTTGTAATGGTTGGTATGTATATTGGCTTTGAGGTAGTAGCAATGCTGGCAGTTCCATTTATTTCTGTAATTGCAATTTTAGTTGTTTTTGCACGACTTATGTCAGCGTTAATTTATGGCTTTGCAGAAATCGTTGAAAAGCACGAAAAATAGGAGAATCAATTATGAATCAGTTATTTGTAAAACTTAAAGAAGCTGAATGTGATGTTGAAGGTGCATTAGCACGTTTTCTTGATGATGAAGATTTATACATACAGTTTTATGGTGAACTTCTTAAAGACGAAGCATTTAACAACTTAGGTGTTGCTTTAGAACAAGGCAGACTTTACGAGGCATTTGAGTTTGCACATACTTTAAAAGGTATAATAGGCAATATGGGTCTTACACCAATGTTTAATATTGTTTGTGATATTGTTGAGCCATTAAGAATTAATTCAACGGATGGTGTTAAAGAAAATTACGAAGAGCTTTTATCTTTAAGAGAAAAATTTAAGGGTTTTATCTCTTAATTACTTGACAAACAAAATTTATAGGTATATAATGCCAATATAAATTTTAGCTGTATTATTTTTCAGGAGGTTATGTAGATGATTCGCAATTTTAAAATTCGATTTTTTTACTTTATAAGCGCGGATTGTCTATGTGCCGAGTAAAAGCGTTAAGCTTTCAGAGTGTATAGTCAATCTGCATTTCTGTTGTATTTTTATACAATAGCGGTGCAGATTTTTTTATTATCAAAATTGGAGTGTGTGTTATGATTTCAGAAAAAATG
>JAZNUL010000027.1:0-23157 GCA_045592285.1 Acutalibacteraceae bacterium | reverse complement strand
AAATATTGAAATAACAGAACGATCCGATTTCTTTAATTTTTTATTCTTATCAATTAAAGTAAATATCAAGTAAAAAATTAGTGGTATTATAATAGCGTTAACTATTACGGTTGTATTTATCATATATTTACCAAACAAATGGAGAATTATGTTTATAGGAATATAAAATATTATTATTTTCTTTATAATACTTGCAACGGAATTTTCGCTGTGTAAATTGGCAAATTTATTTTTTATTGTTTGTTTCGTTTTTTCGTCATTACAAAAATCATTCAAAGCCTTTTCAACACTTTTTTCATAAGAAAAACCATTTTCTTCGTAAAAGTCAATTGCTTCCAAAATATGACACTCTAATTCCTGTCTTAAATTTTCTTTTTTATTGGGTGTTATATCACTTGGTAATAATTCTTCAATAAACTCATTAATTTTATTGTTCATATTATTCACCTTAAATAGTAACGTTTTTTATTGATAAAACGTTTTTTACAGCAGTAGAATATGATTCCCAATCTTCTTTAGATTTAGATAAAAGCTTAATACCTTTTTCTGTTATGTGATAATATTTTCTTTTTCTTCCATTTTCGCTTTCAAACCAATAAGAAGTTAAATAACCGTCTTTCTCAAATGTGTGTAAAATAGGGTAGAGCGTACCTTCTTTAAAAGCAAAAACCTCATTACTTCTTTTTTCTATTTCTTTTATTATATGGTAACCATACATATCTTTTTCGCCAATTACTGAAAGCACCAGAAGTGAACTGCTACCTTTTGTGAGTTCTTTTTTTATATTCATAAACAAAAACCACCTTTTACATAGAAATAATATGCATAGAGTTTCTATGTATAAACGATATCATATTAAATTAATTTTGTCAATAAAAATTAAACCCATTGTTTATGTGACAATGGGTTTTAATCTTTATTTTACTTTCCTTTTATTTTTTACGCCTTTACTTAAATTTATATAAGACATCTTTTTACATTTAAAAAGCTCTTTTCTGCCACTCTGATTTCTTGTGAAAATTAAATCAAAATTCGCACCAGTAGATTTTAAATGCCTTTTAAATATTTCTGCAATTTCTTTGTTTGTGCTTAAAACACTCGGACAAGCGTAACTGAATACGTAATTATATTTAATTTTACCCGATGAATTTTTAGAAGCAACAATTAAATATCTTGGGTCATCAATAGGTGAGAGCATTTCGGTAATTGCATTTTTAAAAACATTTTTTTCTCTGGCAGTTGCCTTTTGTAAAGAACAGCTAACACTTCCATCCTCTCTTTTTCCAATATAAACCTTAGCACCTTTTGTGTCAATTTCGCCAATTTCTTTAAGTGATTTAAAAACAGCGTTTGAAAATGTTTCAACAGTTTTTTCTGGTGATAAATGCTTAAATACAATTTTTGAATTTTTAAATAAGAAATAAATTCCAACTATAGAAAGTGCGAATAAAATAAAGCCTAAAAATCCACCTGTAATAATGCCAAGTAAAACTGCAATTAAAACAAATATTGCTAAAATAATAGTAATAATTTTATTTTTATGAATTACACTTGTTGGTTGCACTGTTTTTGGAACTTCACATTCTTCAACTATTTCTGGGTGATTGCTACCTCTTACAGCACCATTCCATTTTTCTTTAACCTTTTCACGCTGTGAGGCAATATAAAGCATTTGCTGATTTATGCTTTTTATATTTGCTTCATCAAATGGTGGTTTTAATATATCGATTCTTTCTATTCCGTTTTCAATAACGTTATGATTATAAGCTGGAGCCTGAAAACAATTAAATCTTCTTTTAATTGTTTCAAAATCATCACCGGCAATTGCAGAGTTGTCACCGTCAGTACTTGGTTCAACTGTAGAAAGATGCCATATATTAGAGATTTTTTCTGGATTGTTTTTATCAATTCTTATAGCTCTGCCTCGCATCTGATTAGAAAGCATAAAGCTACCAACAAAGCTTGCTAAAATAAGCGAATTAATATTTGGTGAATCCCAACCCTCACCAAGAAGTGACTTAGTACCAACCAAAACGTTTATAACGCCCGTCTGGAAAGTACGTGTAATAATTTTCACCTTATTTTTATTAGAACCACTAAAATTAATCTGAGTGTGCAAAGTGTTTTCAATATTTTTAGTTGTGAAAGAAACACCTTCTTCATCAGCAATATTTTTAATTGTTTCTAATGCAGAATTAGGCACAATAACAAGAGTGCCAGAAAGAAGCGCAATTTTACATTCGGGGTTTACGCTTCTTCTTATTTTTTCAAAAACAGGCACAGTGCCCATATCGTGAATATCATCATTTGTGCCGACTAATTTTAATAAATCTTTTTTAATAAAATCAGTAAGCACTAACATTCTTAAATTTTCTTTTAAATTAAAATATTCACTTTCAACAATTGTTTTAATGCTTTCTAATTTTGCACTTGATGAAATAAGTGATTTATTAATTTTGTCATTAGAAATAAGTCTCACTTTTTTCTTTTCGATTAATCCTTTTTGTGAAAGGGTTTGTTTTAATTCTTCCGATAATTCTTCTGAAAAAATTTCTGGAGCTTCAATAATAAATTGAAATGCTTTTTCAGCATTTGCCATATTGCATTTTAATTCTTCTTTTACGTGGAATGCTTTTTTTAATATATTCTGATTAATTTCGGCACCACCGTACATAGCAACTAAAAATAATTCTCTGAAATTATTTAAGTTGTCATAAAGTAAAATTTCACTTTCTTCGGTGTCTTCTAAAACCTTAGAAATTTCTAATGCCTTAAGTGGTAAACCGCTTTTAATTATTTCATTTGTAGTTTGCTTTGCTTTTTCTTTATATTCTTTTAAATTATTTAATTCATCTTCGGTTGGGTAACTAAAATAAATATAATCCTGATGCGGACAAAGAGTTTTTTGAGAAACTAATTGTGGCACAAAAATTTCTTCATCAATTTCACCACAAAGTGAAGAATATTTTGCCCATTCCTGAGGTGCACTGTCATAAGGTGGTGTTGCAGTAAGTGAAATTAATTTAACACTGCCACCTAAAGCATCTATAAATTTTTCTAACGCCTTTTGCCATTCACTTTTTAAGTGGTGAGCTTCATCAAGGCAAATTGTTTTTATTCCTGCAGTTTTAATTAAGTCTAAAATTTCAAAATTTGTAAAATCTGCAGCTTCTTCATTTTCAAATTCTTCATCGTCAGCTTCTTCATCAATATTCGTTTTTGTGTAAGCTGCGTGTAACGCCTGATATGTAATAGATGTGAGTAATTTTGGTTCTTTTAAATTATAAGAAATGAAATTTTCTGCATTTTCATTTTCTGGCAAAAATGCTTCGCAAAATCTTTCGCCCCATTGTTGACGTATTGTAACCGATGGTGACAAAATAAGAGCAGGGGCGTTTAGCCTTTTAATGAGCTCTAATCCAAGAATTGTTTTACCACTACCGGGGGCTGCAACAATGTGAATTTTACCATCCTTTAAATGCTTGTCTGCATTGTCGAGTACGGTCTGCTGATAACTTCTGAATTGCCACTTGAAATTTATATTTTTAAAATCCATATTTTCACCCCATTCCCCTTAATTATAACACCTTATAAATTTATTTCAATAACAAATTGATTGTAAAAAAATGATGTGATATAATATTCCCAGCACCTAAAACCCAAATCCTAACACCTAAAGGAGCAAACTATGAAAACTAACGAAATCAACATCCGTGACCCATTTGTTTTATTTGAAAACGGAAAATATTATATGTATGGCACGAGAGGTAAAAATTTCGGCCAGAAAACTGGCGGTTTTGACGTGTATGTTTCAACAGATTTGGAAAACTGGTCTGAACCGATAGAGTGCTTTAACTCAGATAAATATAACATGAACAGTAATGTAAACTGGGCACCTGAGGTACATAAATATAAAGATGCTTACTATATGTTTGCAACATTTACAAAACCGAATGGTTTAAGAGGTACATATATTTTAAAATCTGATACACCTTTAGGCGAGTTTAAACCACATAGTAAAGGTGCTGTAACGCCAGAGGATTGGGAATGTCTTGACGGTACTTTTTATATTGATAAAAATAATAAGCCTTTTATTATTTTCTGTCATGAGCATACTCAGATAATAGACGGTACAATTTGCTACGCAGAGTTAAATGACGATTTAACTGCGACAGTAGGCGAAGTAGTAACTATGTTTGCGGGTTCTGAACCTTTTTTTATTAAAAAAGCACCTGACGACGGGCATTTTGTAACAGATGGACCATTTATGTTCCGTTCTGAAACAAACGAGCTTTTTATGCTCTGGTCAACATTTATAAATAACCAGTACGCCGAGTGCCTTGTTAAATTTAACGATGGCGAATTAAACATGAATTTCACACATTTAGACCCGCTTATTGACGACGACGGTGGTCACGGAATGATTTTTAAGGATGACGAAAACCTCTATCTCACATTCCATTCACCAAATAAATCGCTTTCTGAACGTCCGAAATTTGTAAGAATTGTTGATGAAGGCGAAAATATCAAAATGAATTAGAAACCAAGTGTAAAAACACTTGGTTTTTACTTTATCTTTTTCTTGCATTTCTTTCCAATATATAGTAAAATATATTATGTATATCTATATTCAAATTTGGTGGTTACATAATGAAGAATTTAAAAAGAATTTTGGCTTCACTTTTAGCAGGAATAGTTGCTTTTTTAGCAGTGTTTTTAAACTTGCTTTCTGCAGCAGATAAAGCAAGTGAAGACGTTTTATATCACCACGCTTCTGATACAACTGGTGAAATAAGAATAATTAAAATTGATGATAAAACAATGAATAAATTAGGCGACATTTCTACGTGGGACCGCTCTGTTTACACAAAGCTTTTAAATACTCTTTGTGTTTCAGAAGAAATTCGCCCAGCAGTAGTTGGTTTCGATATTCTTCTTTCAAGTGAAAAAGATGCAGAGACTGACAAAGAATTCGCTGAAACCTGTAAGAAGTATGGCAACGTAGTTTGTGGCTTCAGTTACGTTTTCTCAAAAGAATTACAAGAGGATGCAAATGGTAATCTTATTGAAAACTCTATGACAGTAAAAGAACAGGTTTTGCCATACAAAGCATTAAGAGATGTTGTCGAAACAGGCTTTGTTAATGCGCTTATGGATAATGACGATAGCTTTATTAGAAGTTCGTTTTTAACTTTTAAAGAATCAGAAGATGTAACCACCGAAAGCTTCAGTATGAAGGTTTATGAAAAATACGCTGAAAGTCAGGGACTCAGTGAGGTTTACCTGAATGATAAAAGCATTATCGACTTCCGTTACAGCGGTAACCCTGGCGATTATGAAAATGTTTCACTTGTTGATGTTTTAGAGGGGAATGTTCCAGCCACGGCTTTCGACGATTGCATAGTTTTAGTTGGTGCTTACGCCGCTGGTATGATGGACTCTTATTTTGTTCCTGTTGACAGAAGTAGCCAGATGTTCGGGGTAGAAATCCACGCTAACGTAATTCAGGCTATTATGGAAGGCAAAACTCTCGAAAATGTAAACAAAGTAGTTGATGCTTTAATTTCTGCACTTATTATTGCAGTTATTACATTTGTTTGTTGGAATTTAAGCGTTGCAAAAACAATTGTAGTTTGCCTTGTTACTGCAGTTTTAAAGCTTTTTGCGGGTTTTGTGCTCTTTAATCAAGGTTTAATGACCAACGTTCTTTCAGTTCCTGTTTTAGCAGTTGTTATCGCAATTATTTACGTTGCAGTTCATTACTATAAAGCAAGAATGGCGAAGCGTAGCATTGAAAAAGCATTCAGTAAATATGTAGCACCACAGGTTGTAGAAGAAATTGCAAAAGACGGCACTTATGAGTTAAAACTTGGTGGTGAAAATCGTGATGTTGCAGTTATGTTTGTCGATATCCGTGGATTTACAACTCTTTCTGAAAGCCTTGAGCCTGAACAGGTTGTTGATATTTTAAATGATTATTTAGCGCTTACAACACGTTGTATTTTCCGTCACGGCGGTACTCTCGATAAATTCGTGGGTGATGCTACAATGGCAGTATTTAACTCACCATTTGATACAGAAGATTATATTTATAAAGCAATAGTTACCGCTTGGGATATTGTAGCTGGTGGCAATAAAATTGAAAAAGAATTTGTTGAACGCTACAACAAACACGTTGGTTTCGGTATTGGTGTTAACTGTGGACCAGCCGTTGTTGGTAATATCGGCTGTGATTTCAGAATGGATTACACCGCTATTGGTGATACAGTAAATACTGCGGCACGTCTTGAAGCAAATGCACCAAGGGGAACTGTTTATATAAGTAAACCAGTTCGTGATGCTTTAGGTGACAGAATTACAGTTGAAGAAGTTGGCGAAATTCCACTTAAAGGTAAAAATAACGGCGTGTTTGTTTATTCAGTAACTGGTGTAGTAGGTTACACAAGTCCAGAAGGTGAGTAAATTATGAAAAAACTACTAATTATTCCTGATTTTAAAAATATAGATGACTCTATAAGACTCGCAAGAGGCTATGATGCTGGTTTTGAGTATAACGACTTCAATTATGCAAGGTCTCTTGATGATGAAGCGTTTTGCGAAAAAACTGTGAATGAATATAAAAGTTATAAACTACCTGATTATACAACAAACCATGGTGCATTCATTGACGTTTTACCATACAGTACTGATAAAAAAATTAAAGAAATTTCAATTCATCGAATTAATCAAAGCATTGAAATAACTCGCAAAATTGGCGCAAAATCAGTTGTGTTTCATCTTAACTACAATCCTTACTTAAATCACGAATTATATGTAAAAATTTTCCCGAAACTTAACATTGATGTCTGGAGACCAATAATTGAAGAAAATCCAGATATAAATATTTATATTGAAAATATGTTTGAGCAAGACCCATACATAATAAAAAAAGTTGCAAAAGCTTTATCAGAATATGATAACTTTGGCTTGTGTCTCGATTGGAGCCACGCCGTTTTATCAAAAACTAACCCGCAGATATGGGCAGAAGAATTAAAAGAATATGTAAAACACATACATTTAAACGATAACGATTTAAAGGTTGACACACACTTGGCGTGGGGTAGTGGCGAGATTAACAGAAGTCAGTTTTATAATTGCTATGACAAATATTTAAGCGACGCAACAATTTTAATCGAAACTGTTGATATCCCTGACCAAAGAGCATCTTTAAGGCGATTAGAAGAAGATGGCTTTATTAAATAAAATTTAAAACCCTGAGGTTTAAATATTACGAAAGGAGGAACTGCTTGTGACAAAAAATAAGAAAAAGACAAAAGTTGCTATAATCATATTTTTAATTACCGCAATAATTACAACTGCACTTACGGCAGTTCTTGCTTTCGGTGACTCAAATGAAGGTTATCGCACTATAACTGTTATCGAAATTCAGGGTACAGTCGGCGTAGTGCACGATAATATAGAGTACTCAGCTTATACTGGTATGCATCTTGAAGAAGGCTACACTGTTGTAACTGGTGGCAATAGTTATATAAGACTTTTACTTGATGACGATAAATATGTAAAATTAGAATCAGGCACAAAAGCTATTTTCAGCGAAGTCAATGGTGGTAAAACCTCAATTAATATTGAGCGTGGAGCTCTTGTGGCAGAGGTTACTAAACCATTACAAGTTGATGAAGACTTTATTGTAAATACTCCTAACGCTGTTCTTGCAGTCCGTGGTACGCTTTTCAGAGTCGATTTATCTCGTAACGATAAAGGCGAACTTAATACCGACGTTATGACGTACGGTGGTGCCGTTTCAAGTAAACGTATTCAACCAACTGGTGAAGTTGAAGATATTGAAGTTACTATTAAAGAAGGCTTTAAAGCAACTGTTAATATGGACGACAAAGAAACAGTTTACTTGGTAGATGAAGTTAAAGTTGATTTAAGTGCATTAGTTGGTAAACCATCTGGTGAAAATAAGCCAAACGACACAACAACAGAAACGAATTTGAATGGTGAAGTTATTGAGAATGCACCAATAACCTTAGAAAGCGTTTTAATGCCTATTGTTGTTGAAGACATTCCAGATGATGACTTAGTCGATATCTACTTCGCTTCAGAAAATGGTCACTCAATGTTTATTGAAACCAAAGAAATTGAAGAAAAAATTGTAGAACGTAATATTGACGTTGCTGAGAAAACTCCTGTTTACGAAGTTGCTCAAAGGGTAAAAGAACCTGTAGAAATTGTTATTCCAGATGATAATAAATCACTTGTAACTACAACAGAGCCTGTTACAGAGGTGGTAGCAGTTCAGGGTCCACCAAACGATGGTGTAGGGGATGAAACTACAACTGAACTTACAACAGTTCCATCGACAACCGTTCCTGTAACAACTGTTCCAACAACGACGGTTCCATCGACGACTATTCCTGCAACAACTGTTCCGTCAACGACTGCTCCTACAACGACAGTTCCATCGACAACTGCTCCTACAACAACAGTTCCAACTACTGAAAGTACGACTGTAACTACTACCGAGCAGACGACAGAACCTACGACAGAACTAACAACAGAAGCAACAACTGTTCACACTCATACAGAGGTAACAGAAGAGGTTAAAGCAACTTGTACAAAGAATGGTCTTAAAACAGTAAAATGCTCAGACTGCGGTGAGATTATAAGTGAAACAGTTTTAACTGCTACTGGTCATACTGAAAAAACAACCACAGAAGCCGCTACTTGTACTGTAGATGGTAAAACAACAGTTACTTGTTCAACTTGCGGTGAAACTATAAGTGAAACAGTCTTAACGGCTACTGGTCATAGTGAAGAAAAAACAACAATAGAGCCAACTTGTACAGAAGCAGGTAAAGAAACAGTTACTTGTACAGTTTGTGACGAGTTGATTTCTGAAACAATTCTTAATGCAACTGGTCACCGTGAAATTTTCTCAGGTGCAAAAGATGCTCACACAGAATGTGAAATCTGTTATGAAATTTTATCTGCTGACCATACATACAAGACAAGCACAACTAACGCAAGTTGTACTTTAGATGGTGGCACAACATACGTTTGTGAATGTGGATATAATTATACTGAGACAATTCCTGCTACTGGTCATACAGAAAAGACAACAACAGTTGACGCTACTTGTACTGTAGATGGTAAAACAACTGTTAGTTGCTCAGTATGTACCGAAACACTTTCTGAGACGGTTATACCAGCAACAGGGCATACAGAAGAAAATGGCGCTGGTGCCGATATTCACACAAAATGTTCTGTTTGTGGTAGTACAATTAAAGATGGCTCTTACCACGATTACACAGATGAAGTAACAACCCAAAATACTTGTACTTCAGAAGGCGTACTTACTCACACTTGTACTTGTGGTTGGAGTTACACAGAAGCAATACCGGCTTCTCACAAAAAGTCAGATGATGGTCTTACTTGTGCAAATGGTTGCGGTGGTGTCTGGGTAGACTTGAACAGCACAAACTTCCCTGATAGTATGTTCTTGTCATATATAAGCACTACCTATGATGCAGATGGCAATAATGCATTAATAGGAAACGAAGTAACAGGGGTTGTGACTATAAATGTTGCAGGGGATAGCACAGCCGATGGTGGCTACACCGATTTAACAGGCATCAAGAATTTCACTAATTTAGTAAATGTTAACTGTGCTTATAATAGTGGTATTGAGAGTCTCGATTTATCAGGTCTTACAGAGCTTACAAATCTTGACATAACGGGTCTTACAGGACTTAAAACTTTAAATATATCAGGTTGCACAAATCTTACAGATGAAAAAATAACAGGTCTTGATACTTGCACGGCTCTTATAGAGTTGAACGTAAGTGGTTGTACAAATATCGCTGAATTAAACCTTAACAGTAATATAAAAGTTGAAACTGTTAATTTGAGTAACTGTAGTGCTCTTACGTCGTTTGTTATAAATGATAACACTATAGCAGATTATGCTTTAAATAGTATTAATTTAAGTGGTTGTACGTCACTTGAAACGTTAACTATTAATAACTGTTTAAGTCTTACAACAATTGATTTTACCGATTTGAATGCTTTAAAAACAATTGACCTCGGCGGTTGTCAGTATCTTGCAGGTGCTATGAATTTAAGTAACAAAGCAGCACTTACAACAATTACAATGGGTAGTACGAAGGTTACTTCACTTAATGTCAATGGTTGTACGGCTCTTACCGATATAAATATGACAGCATCCTCTGAACTTGCGACAATTCAGGGACTTAACAGCTGTGAAAATCTTACAACAATTAATCTTGTTAATACAGCTATTCAGTCACTTGATTTATCAAATAATCAGAAGCTTACAAAAGTATGGGTAACGAATTGTACGAGTCTTAAAAACCTTGATTTAACTCGTTCAAGTGAAAGTACAACACTCAGTTCTCTTAATATTAATAACTGTACGGCGTTAACCAACTTGAATTTATATAACTGCAAAGGCATAGCAACTCTTGCGGTAAGCTCTCTTACAGCACTCGAAACTCTTAATCTATCATATTCAGGTGTTACAAACTTCAATGGTGCTACTGATACTATGCATTTCTCGTCTAATACTGCTCTTAAAAATATTTACCTTAATGGTATTAGTACGTTTACTGGCGTTAATGTTTCAGGTAATACGTTACTCGAAGAATTCGCGTTAGTCGATAATTCTAACGTAACTACGCTTGATTTTACTGGTATAACGACACTTAAAACTTTAGTGTTATCAGACGTTTCTACTCTTACATCCTTGAATATTGGAGATTGTACTGCTTTAGAAAGTGTAACCCTTCTTAATACAGGTCTTACTTCACTTTCTCTTGATGGTTACGGTAAATTAAGTAAGCTTTGGGTTTATAATAACTCTGCTCTTGCAACCATAAGCGTTAATAATGCTCCATTACTTACAGATGTCAAGCTTGCAGCAGTCACAACAAATACTGCATTAACAAGTCTTGCAATTACAAATTGCACAACGCTTACTTCGCTTGATGTAACATACTTAACGGCACTTACAACGCTTAATGTTTCTGGTTGCACAACGCTTACATCATTAGGAACTATACCAAGTACGGTTACAGACCTTAATGTTTATAATTCAGGAATTGAAACTCTTGATGTTACTAATTGTAGTGCACTTAGTTCGTTGCTAGTAGAAGATTGTGCTTCACTTACATCTATTGATGCAAGTGGTACAGATATCAGTGAAATTATTGTTTCTGGATGTACTTCTCTTGTGAACCTAAATTTAAGTGATACTGCAATTGAGGGCCTTGACGCAAGCTATAGTTTATGTATAGAAACAATAAATGTAAGAAATTGTAAATCGTTAGAGGCTTTTGATATAGATACGGAAACCAACAATAATTTGATAAATCTAAATGTCACTGGTTGCACAAGTATGATGTATATGCGGATATCTAACAGTAATTTGCTTCAGGAATTGGATTTATCAGGTCTGGAAACATTAAGTATGGCTTATATTAATGATTGTACTGCGATTACTTCAATTGATATAAGCGATACACGGATGACTAATGTAAGTAATCTTAATATAGATAGTTTAACTAACTTAAAAACACTTAAAGCAAGTAATGCGGATTTATCAGATAGTGAACTTGCAAGTATGCTTAAGGATACATTAGAGTCTATTGATGTTTCAAATAATAGCGCAGTCACAACAATTGATGTATCAAATTATACTATGCTTAAAGATTTAACTGTAACTGGTTGTATCGGACTTACCTCATTGAATGCAAGTAATGCAGCTATTACATCGCTTGATGTTTCAACTTGTACGGTACTCACTTCACTTAATGTTTCTAATTGTTCGGCTCTTGCCAATATTACGGGGCTTGATAATCTTACGTTGCTTGAAAGCTTTAACGCAACGGGAAGCGGTATTGAAAGTATTGATGCTTCAACGCTCACAAATCTTTCAACACTTGCGGTTGATGATATGAGTGCACTTGAATCATTGAATATAAGTAATACCGCCGTTGCTTCGCTATCATTAGACGGTTGTTCTTCATTGAAGCATTTTTATGTTAATAACAATGCGAATTTTGCTGATTTTACAAACATCGGACTTACCTCGCTTACAACGCTTGTAACTGTAGAGGCAAGTAATTCAGACGTTTCAGATAGCGATACTCAGTCAATTCTTCAGGCTTTAGAAAACTCAGAAACAAGCGAACCACAAAGCTTGGATTTGAGCAAAAATACAGCAATTACATCTCTTGATATAAGAAACTGCACTTTACTCGGTTCGCTTAATGCTTCGGGTTGTACGGGACTCGCTACGTTTACTGAAAATGAAAATACTGCTCTTACTGATTTGAATCTCAGTGGTTGTACGAGTATTACCGAGCTTGATGTCAGCACGTGTACCGCTCTTGAAAACTTGAATGCAAGTGGTACCGCAGTTGAGTGGATTGAGCTTTGTTGTTCTGAAAACATTACTACAGTTAATGTTAGTAACTGCACGTCAATGACGGTCTTAGTAATTGCACCTGAAACAAATAATAAGCTGACGAGTCTTGATGTGAGTGGTTGTACCGCTATGACTGATTTACAGATTGACAATAGCACAGCACTTGAAGATTTGAATCTATCAGGCTTGACGTCATTGACTTCGTTTTATATGTATGGAACTACAGGACTCAAGACAGTTGACGTAAGTAATACAAACTTAGGTTCGCTCGACCTTAGTGGTTGTAGCAATATAACTTCTGTTGTTGTTACAGGTTCAAGAATATCGTCGGGTGGAGTTACACTTCCTGCAGGTAAAGACGAAAGTATTATTACCGGTCTTTCTTAAAACAAACAGTTCAGGTTGGTTATTTTAAATAACCAACCTGAACAAAAAGGGGAAAATAATTTATGGCAATTAAAAATCAAATTGAACTCGAAAGAATTTCAAAACCTAAATACTTTGATAAGGATGAATATATCTGCTACGAAGGGCAGTTAGGTAAAGAAATGTATGTTGTTCTTCGTGGCTCAATAGGTGTATTTATTACAGGCGTTTTAGGTAATCTTACAAAGGTTGCGACAATAGGGGAAGGTCAGTTCCTTGGTGAAATGGCTATTTTTGATAAACAGCCAAGAAGCGCCAGCTGTATTGCTTTAGAAGATACTGTTTGTATTGCAATAGATAAAGGTAATCTTCAAAAATTCCTTGAAACTTGTCCAGATATGGCAGAAGTAATAATGAGTGGAATGAGTAACAGAATAAGAAAACTCAACGAAGAGTTATATAAACGCTCACAAAGTAATAAAAAGAAAAAAGCTGTGGCGTTCTCTTTGCCACCACAATTTACATTCAGTCATAACGTAAAAGAACCTGTGCAAGACCCTAATTATATTAAGATTTTAGAGCAACCTTGCCCAGTCTGTGGTGGAATGGTAAAATCTAAAACAATACGAAAGAATCTTCTTCAAATCAGAGAAGTTGAAGAAACAGGCAGAGCAATTTATTATAACGCAGACCCTTTGTGGCTTGACGTTACACGTTGTCCGCATTGTACTTACAGTAATTCTACAAATAAATTTTTTACTATTGATGATAACGAAGCTGATAAGTTAAAGCTTATGTTAAAAACTCAACACGCTTTAGTTATCAAGAAAAACGAAGAGATTTTAAAGAGTGCATTTGATAACGTTATTCTTTCTTACTTACAGGCAATTCATATTAACGAAACCGTTAACCCTGATGATAAAGCAACAATTGGTATGCTTTGGTTAAATCTCTATTTTGCTTGTAAGGATGCCGGGGATATTAAGCTCAGCACTCATTGTGCACGTAATGCAATTAAAAAATTACGTAGCGTGTTAGATGATGATTTAATTGTTGATTTAGATGAAAAAGCACAAATTGCTCTTTACGTAGCAAGTCTTTTAAAGCTTATTGGTCAAAAGGCTTCGGCAGAAGAGTATTGCGACGTTGCAATAGAATCTGCAAAAAACGGCAATATTAAAACTCGTGCAGAAGCGTTTAAAACAACGTTAAAATAAAATGAGGTGTATTTTATGAAGAAATTTCTTTCAGTTATTCTTGCAGTAACTCTTGTTTTTACTCTCGCAGTTCCGTCATTTGCTGTAAGTAACGATGATTGGTCAAAAGTTTGGGAAAGCAACGATGCCGAAGCGGGAATTATCATGTTTGTTGGCAGTAATGAAACAGAACGTAATTTTTCTTGGTATTCAGAAACTGAAAGCGAACCAACTGTTACAATTTCTGTTAAAAAGGATTTAAGCTCTGCAGAGACTTTTAAAGGCACACATGTTAAAGCAATTGAAAGTGGATTCGCTAACAAAGTAACAGTTACAAATTTAAAAGAAAACACTACATATTATTATCAATGTGAAAGTGCTGGTTTTAAATCAGAAGTTTATTCTTTTAAAACAGATGGCGGGGCAGAGTTTTCCGCTATGTATGCTACAGATATTCATATTACAGCAATAGATGATGCAAATGAAAATTCTCTTTCAGATACATCTTACAGGTTTCACGAAACATTAGAAGATGCACTTAAAAAGAATAAAAACATTTCGCTTCTTCTTTCTGCTGGTGACCAGGCAACAGAAGGTCTTGAAAGTGAATATAAAGCATTTACAGCTTCACCACTAACAAAAGGTATATCTATTGCTACTTCAATGGGTAACCATGACAGAAAAGGTGCAGCTTACAAGGTGTTTAAAAATGTTCCTAATGAAGATAATGAAGCTTCTATTCGTTCATATAATGGTACTGACTATTGGTTCACAAAAGGTGAGGCGCTCTTTTTAGTAATGGATTCAAACAGTGGTAACGCTATGGCTCACGCTGATTTTGTAAAAAGAGCGATTAAGGCTAATCCAGATGTTAAATGGAAAATAATGATGTTCCACCACGACCTTTATAGTGGTAGAATTGAGCATCGTGAAAGTGAAAACAGCCTTCTTCGTACTATATGGGGACCTATTGCCGATGAATTCGGAATTGACTTGGTTCTTTTAGGTCATAGCCACTATTACACAATAACCGATGTGTTATATAAAAACGTAAGAGTAGAAGAATTACAGTCAGAAATGGTTGACCCTAAAGGTACAATCTATGCAGTTTCTTGTTCATTGGGCAGACCTCGTGATGACGATGATTTAGGACTTAACGAAGAGTGGATTGGTGAGGAATATCTTACAGATACAGCAACTTATTTCGTTCTTGATTTTAAAGAAGATTCAATTACCGTTAATTCTTATGAATTAGGTGAAGATGTACCTATAAACACATTCACTATTAAAAAGACATCGCAGAATGGTGGTCACGAAGATACTGGTTTCTTCACATCTATAAAAGATGGTGTTGTAAGATTTTTAGGTGCAGTTTACACAATTTTTAATAACTTTAATTCTTACGATGATTTAAAAGAACATGGCTACAATGTAGAACTTTCAGATTTCTTTGGTTAAAAAACATAAGGAGCAGATTTCAAAAATCTGCTCCTTATATTTATTATTTTTTCTTAGTTATTTTACCGCTGTTTATAAGTATTATAAATGCGCCTATGTTATGTAAAAATGCACCGACAAGTGGTGTTACAAGTCCGGTCGCAGCAAGTACCATCATTACAAAACTGATAGAGAAAGCAATAATAATATTCTGGTAAATAGTAGCTTTTGTTTTTCTTGAAAGGTCAATAACAAACGGTAAATTGTCGAGTGAGTTATTCATAAGTGAAATATCTGCACTCTGAATTGCTGTGTCAGAGCCCATAGCACCCATTGCTATACCAACGTCTGCTTCTGAAAGAGCAAGTGAGTCGTTAATACCGTCACCAACAACTGCAACCAAGTGATTTTTCTGAGCTTCTTTTACCTTTTCTAATTTTTGCTCCGGTAAAAGTTCAGCGTGCATTACGTCAATGTTGGCTTCAGCCATAACACGCTTTGCTTCTAACTTGTTATCACCAGTAAGAACGGCTATTGTGTTAACGCCCAATGTTCTTAACTTTTCAATTGTTTCGTTAGCATCGTTTCTTAGAACGTCTCTGAAAATAATTGCACCCAAAACCTCTTTGTTCTTTACAACCCAGCTAAGAGTACCTTCTGTGGAGATATCTTCTGGTAACTCTAAACCTAAAGTTTTAATGTAACGGGAATTACCCACGATAACTTCGTCACCATTCTTCACACCTTTAACACCATTACCGACTATCTCAGTAATTTCAAAATCTTTATCATAATCTTCATCATTAACGAGAGCCATAATAGATTTTGAAGTAGGGTGTAAGGAGCCGTGAGCAACAGAAGCAGCAGTTTTAATTAATTCTTCATTTGTTTGGGCATTAACAAGTTGAAAATCAACCGCTTCTAAAGTACCATTTGTAATAGTTCCGGTTTTATCAAATACAAAATAATTTACATCAGTAAGCTTTTCAATGAATGATGGATTTTTAATAAGAATACCACGTTTAGTGGCACTTGCTAATGCGGCAATTATAGGTGCAGATGAAACAAGCATATATCCACAAGGGCAGCTTACAACTAAAATTGCAATAGCTTTACTAATGTCTTTTGTAAATAACCACATTAAAACTGCAACTACAAGCACAATAGGTAAATAATAAGTCATAAACTTATCTACTATCTGTGTTTCAGGAACAGTCATTTTTTCAGCACTTTCTAAAAGCTCAACAATTTTCTGGAATGAAGTATCTGAATAAGCTTTTGTTACTTCAACTGTCAAAAGACCATCAATATTAGTTGTACCGGCATACACTCTGTCGCCTTGTTTTACTTCTTTTGGTAACGCTTCACCAGTCAATGACTTCTGGTCCATATTAGAAATACCGCTTTTTACAATACCATCAATAGGGAGTGACATACCAGGTTTAACTAAAATCAAATCGCCAGTTTTAAGTGTTTTTGCATCAACTTCTTTTTCGTTTCCATCAATTAATACAATAGCAGTGTCAGCCTGAAGCTTTTTAAGACCTTCTATAGCATCTCTGCCACCCATAATGCTTTTTTCCTCTAAAAAATGAACAAGAGTAAGAATTATAGGTATAAGTCCTGCTAAAATATATTGACCATCTAAAACAGAAACAAGAATAGCAATTGAAACCAGAATTTCCATTGAAGAGTTTATATCTTTTTGTAAAAAGCCTTTTACAGCAGTTACAAAAACAGGTATTCCGATAATTGCAACACCGATTAAATAAATAGAGCCTTGAATTACTTCCTGATTAGGAAAAAATTTACCATATATAAATCCAGAAAGAAGAAATACTATAGCAAAAACGGCTTCACGTATATCTTTTTTTAATTTACTTTTATCTTTGTCAGATATATAGTTCTGAGAATATTCTTTTACAGAATTCTCAACCATATTATTAATTTTCTTCATAATCTACCTCTATGGAAGAATAACTTTAGCTGAATTGTTGCCATCAGGAACAATAATTGTAGTACCAGCTTCGGTTAAAACCTTTGAAACTCTGTTTCTGAATACACCATTTTTAATAACGTCAGGATTTGCTTTGTATTGCTCATAAAGACCATTGAATTCTGCAACCTCTTCGGTAGCTTTTGCAATTTTTTCGGCCTGATTTTTCTTCGCTTCACTTACTAATGAATCAGACTCAGCCTGAGCTTTTGGTATTTTAGATTCGGTGTAATCATTAGCTTCTTGTATAAGTGTCTGCTTTTTAACAGATGCAGTATTAACTGCATCAAATGCATTTTTTGTTTCGTTAGGTGGAATGACGTTTGTAAGTTCAATGTTAGTTATTGTAATACCACAGTCAAGTTCATTAAGAATTAATTGAGTGTTATTTTTTAACTTGTTTGCAAGGTTCGTTTTTTCAGTTGTAAGAACACTGTCAACAGGCATTGAAGTTACAAGGGGAATTGTTTCGCCACCAACAACACCTTTTACTATTTCATCAATTTCGTTAATATAAAGCGCATACCTCACAGGGTCACTGACTTTATATTTAACAACGCTTCTTATAAGAACTAAATTACTGTCACCAGTAATTACGTAACCACCGGTTTTAATGTTTCTGTTAATTGTAGTATCTTCACTATAATGTGATTCAACAGTAATTTCCTGAACGGTTTCAACAGGAACTTTAATTACTTCATCAATTATATAGGGAAGAGCGAAGTGAAGACCAGGAGTTTTAATCTGTTCTTCATAAGTTGTTCCAACAAGTTTACCAAAGCGAAGAACTACTGCAACTTCGTTACTGTCAACTTTATAAATGCCTGTTAATATGAGAAGGAGGGCAGAGCCTGCAACAACCCATTTAAAATACTTCATAACAGAAAGCATTATAGTTTCAAAAACTTCTATACTTTTGTTTTTCATATTGCCCTCCGTATTACTGTAACTCGTCAACTATATCAAAAGGTGAATCTTCACTTTTCATAATAATTACTGTATCTTCATTAACAGAGTTTTCAAGAGCAATGAGCTTTTTAAGGAACTTGAACAATTCAGAGTTCTTGTCGTATGCTTCGCCATAAATTTCAGCTATCTGTTTTTCGGTTTCTGCATCGATCTCAGCAGCTTCTAATTTACCTTCAGCTAAAATTTCAGCAGCCTTAGCGTTAGCTTCACTCATAATAATTGCCGCGTCTCTTTCACCCTCAGAAAGAAGCTTTGTTACCTGTTTTTCTCTGTCAGCAATCATCTGTTCAAATACACTCTCAATATTGTTAGTAGGGAGAGCAAGTCTCTTAATTTTTATTTTCTCGATTCTTATGCCGTAGTCTTTAAGGGCGTTTTCTGAAACAGATTTTTCAATTTTTTCAGATATTTCATTAATTTTAATGTTTTCTAAATCAGTTGAAACCAATGAAGAAAGCTCGTAGTTACCCATAACACCATTCTTAACGTTTGCAGTTAAATCGTTAAGATATTTTTGAGCTTTTTCATTATCGCCAACACTGTTATAGAATTTTCTTGGGTCTTCAATATGCCACACAAGATATGTTTGTAAAATAACGTTTTTCTTGTCATTTGTGAGAGTTTCTGTGTAGCCTGAATCCATATATTGACTTCTTGTATCGTAAGTGTAAACGTTTTCAAAAGGATAAGGTAATTTAAAATGAAGACCTGAATCCATATGAACAGCTCTTACTTCACCAAAACGTGATACTATTGCACAAGAACCTTCTTTTACTGTAAATGTAAAACCAAATACAACAATAATTACAGCAAGAATAAGTGCAAAAATCCATTTATATATATTTTTAATTTTCATTTTTTGTTTCCTCCGTTCCTACAACGGTTGTTTGCTGAGTTGATAATGCTTCTCCCGATGAATTTATAATGTATTGTGAAAGGTCTGTATCTATATTAGGGGAGAATACGTAAACCTTGTTACCAGCAATAACTTTTTCGTAAGTATCAACATATTTGCTGAGTTTAAATGCCGCTGGTCTCTTTCTGTATTCTTCAAGAGCAGCTTTGTAAACAGTCATTTCTTTAGTAGCATCCGCTACTTTTGTTGTCTGATTTTCTTTTGCAGTTATTACTGCTGTTTTGGCATCTTTTTCAGCTTGTAAAATAATTTTCTCTGCTTCTGCCTCAGCGTTTGTTATTGTAGTTGTCTTATTAACGTCAGCACTGACAACAGATTGATAAACGCCTGAAAGCTCAACTGGTGGGTGAATGCTTTCAATAATAACTTCTTCTACTGTTAAACCAACCTTATATTCCTTTGTAAACTCATTAAGTGCAGAAAGAAGCTCTTTAGAAAGTCCAGTTCTGTCAACACTTAAAATTGTATTTAAGTCAGTTGAATTAGTTTTGTTCATCATAAACTCGTATGCTTTAGAACTTAAAATCGCTTCAGGATTTGCAGACTTTGTTAAGTAAGTATATAAATCATCAATTTTATAAATCAATTTAATATTAACTGAAACAAGTTCGTTTCCGTTACCAGTTAATAATTTGTATTCTTCAACTGAATGGGATTCCGTCCACATATTATCCAGTGTGTCATTTGATTCATAACCAATAGTCATATTCTGAACACGTTCTACTTCATAAATTTCTGCTTTTTCAATAGGCCACGGTAATTTGAAATGAAGTCCCTCACGTTTAATAGACTCTTCTTGTAATGAACCGAAACGATAAATTGCAGCCTGTTCAAAAGGTTCAACTTTATAAACACAGCTTGATACAAATAAAATCGCAATGATGGTAAGAATTGCACTTGGCAGAATTTCTGCAACGTATTTAATACTCCACAAAGATTTAAGCGAAATGCCTGTGTAATTTTCTAACGTATCTAAAAAAGATTTTTTCTCTTCAGTATTTTTATTTCTGAGTTTTTTAATATCAGGTAAATAAATAGTGTAATTGAAATCTTTGAGAGTTTCTTTTTTTATTACAGTAACGAGTAAATCAAGTAATAAAACAACTGCAATATAAATTGTAGCAATTCTGTAGAACCAGAAGATTATATTTGAAAAATCCATTTCAAGAATAATATTAAGTACACAGAATGCAATATAAACAAACGATACAACACCGAGTGTTAAAAATATAGAGCATATTGTTTTAACTGCTTTTAATTCTTGCTTTTGTAATAAAAAGCTTCTGTAAACTAAAAGACATATTGCAATAACTAAAAGAACACCAATGTTGCCGAATGTATATGTAAAACTCTGGGAACTTATAGTCTTTAAGTTGTAAGAGAAAGAACTGATTGCAATAGCAAGAATGAAATATACCTGTAAGAGTATATAAAGAACTTCGGTTGCAATAAGTAAACCACGCTTTAGCTTTTGAGTTTTTTCTTTTCTTTCAGGAATTTTATTAACCATTCTGTTTATAAAATCAAAAAGAAGAATTGCTAAATAAAAAGCCCAGAGACATATAGTCAGTTCACCTAATTGCTCGTAAACTGGCACGTATTGATTAGTCTGCAAAACGCCTATAAGAAGCACTTCTATAATAAATAGTGCCAAAAAAGGAAGCTTTGGAACTTTGTTCGAGTCTTTTCGTTTTCTTTTTCTCAAAATTGTCACCTCAAAATAAGGAAATATGGATAATTATATCATAAATATGAATTTTTTAAAAGAGTAAATGTTAAATAAAAATCTTTTAAAAGCTCTTAACCCAATTTAAAAGAGAATTGTGGTACACATTTTCTCTTACTGTGCCTAACATATAGTCAGTTACAGGTCCGTTTTTTCGCATTTTTTCTAAAATTGCTTCTTGCAATTCTTCTATTGTCATTTCTTCATAAGGCTTATTTAAGTCAAGTGTTACGTTTTCTGTTTTAGTTTCCAGAGTAGTTTCAGTTTCACTAACAGTTGGTGATTGTTCACTCTTTTCTTCAATAACACTAACAGGTTCAGAAGTGTTTAAAGCCTTTGGAGTCTTTTCTATTTTTATTGTTTCTATTGGCTTGAAAGTGTCGTTTGTAAGTTTCGATGGAATCCATATTTCACCAGAATTTGCAGCAACTGTTACTTGGATTCTGCCGTTTGTAACACTTATTTTTTCACCTGTTAAAGCACCGGTGTATTCACTCGAATTTTCACAAGCAAGATTGAAATTAACAGCGTTATCACCATTGTTAACTGTAATAATAACAGAATTCCCATTGAGCGTTCTTTCGTAAGCGAAGTGAGTATTCTGTAACTCTAACTCTTTATAATCACCATATAAAAGGGCAGGGGTGTTCTGACGGATTTTTCCTAAGGCGGAAATTAATTTTGTGCAAGGGTTAGTATTTATAGAATCTTTATAATCTTCGTAATTTAATGCTGGTCTGAGACTGTCATCAGAGCCGCGCTCTTTTCTGCCCTCAATACCAAATTCCGAACCATAATAAATTGATGGAATACCAGGCAAAGTATAAAGCATTATATGAACTGGCACAAAGTGTGCTTTATTATTAAGCTTTGTGTAAATTCGTTCTACATCGTGGTTATCAACAAAGGTGTAAAGACTTAAATTGCTACCAATCATACCAGCAACATATTTTATAGTGTGCGCAATTTCAAAATAGTTGTGGTCGTTGTGCGCAGAATATAAAGCTTTATGAAGCATATAGTTTGTAACAGAATGAAGTGTTCCTTCGTTTGCCCAGCGTGAGTAATTGCCATGAATTACTTCACCCATAAGCCAGAAATCAGGTTTAACTTCATTTGCTATGTTTCTTAATGCTTTCATATAGTCAAAGTCCATAACGTCTGCCGCATCAAGACGGAGTCCGTCAATATCGAATTCTTTTACCCAGAAACGTATAACATCACAAATATAATCCCTCACCGCAGGGTTTCTCTGATTTAATTTTGCAAGTAAATCGTAGCCACCCCAGTTTTCATAAGAAAAACCATCGTTAAACGAGTTGTTTCCCCAGAAATTAACATTACAATACCAATCTTTATATTGTGAATTCTCTCTGTTTTCTTTAATATCTTTAAATGCGAAGAAATCACGACCTGTGTGGTTAAAAACACCGTCTAAAATAACTCTTATTCCGTTTTTGTGACATTCGGCTACAAAATTTGTCAAATCTTCATTTGTGCCAAGTCTTGAGTCTAACTTTTTGTAGTCTGTTGTTTCGTAACCGTGACCAACAGACTCAAAAAGAGGTCCTATGTAAATTGCATTACATCCGATTTCTTTAATGTGAGAAATCCAAGGTAAAAGGGCATTAAGTCTGTGTACAGGCTCACCGTAATCATTTTCTTTCGGTGCTCCTGTCATTCCTAACGGATATATATGATAAAAAATGGCTTCCGTATACCACGCCATAGTTTTAACCTCCCGAGTCAATTACATATTATATTGTTTTATATTATAACAGTTTTTTCAATAAAATCAATTATTCATTATTCATCAGCGTAAGCGACTTCATTATTCACTATTCATTAAAAATTCGTTCTTCTTTAATGAATGATGAATATTGAATATTGAATAATACAAAACGAAAATCCGTCCTCTTGCGAGAACGGATTTTCGTTTTGGCAGGGGCAGAAGGACTCGAACCCTCAAGGACGGTTTTGGAGACCGGAATGTTACCATTACATTATGCCCCTATATTAAATTGGTGGACCATCAGGGACTCGAACCCCGGACCAACCGGTTATGAGCCGGTTGCTCTAACCAACTGAGCTAATGGTCCA
>JAZNUL010000026.1:0-8582 GCA_045592285.1 Acutalibacteraceae bacterium | reverse complement strand
CATAAATTCTGGGTTACCACCCAAGATAATATCAGTACCACGACCAGCCATATTAGTTGCAATTGTAACTGCACCGAATTTACCAGCCTGAGCTACGATTTCAGCTTCTTTTTCGTGGAATTTAGCGTTTAAAACTTCGTGCTTAATGCCACGTTTTTTAAGAAGTCGAGAAAGCTTTTCACTCTTTTCAATATTAACAGTACCAACAAGAACTGGTTGACCTTTTTCGTGAGCTTCTACAATAACATCAATAATAGCGTTGAATTTTGCTTCTTCTGTTTTATAAAGAACATCGTCATTATCCTGACGTGCAAGTGGTTTGTTTGTTGGAATTTCTACAACGTCAAGTGAATAGATTTCTTTGAATTCATCACTTTCAGTCATAGCAGTACCAGTCATACCAGAAAGCTTTTTGTAAAGACGGAAATAGTTCTGGAATGTAATAGTAGCAAGAGTTTTGCTTTCGTGCTCAACCTTAACGTTTTCTTTTGCTTCAATAGCCTGGTGAAGACCTTCGCTGTAACGTCTGCCGAGCATAATTCTACCTGTGAACTCGTCAACAATAAGAACCTGACCATCTTTAACAACGTAGTCAACGTCACGGTGCATTGTGCCGTGAGCTTTGAGAGCCTGATTAATGTGGTGCTGAATTGTGAGGTTTTCAGCATCCATAAGGTTTTCAAGACCAAAAGCTTTTTCTGCTTTAGCAATACCTTGCTTTGTGAGTGTAGCAGTTTTAGCTTTTTCGTCAACTAAATAATCGCCGTTTTCTTCTTCTGTGATTTCTTCAGCATTTGTTTTTGAGTCAAGCTCTTTAACCTTAACCATTTTAAGTCTTTTAACAAAGTCGTTTGCAACTTTGTAAAGGTCTGTTGAAGCATCACCAATACCAGAAATAATAAGCGGAGTTCTTGCTTCGTCAATAAGAATTGAGTCAACCTCGTCGACAATTGCGAATGCATGACCACGCTGAACACGTTGGTCTTTATACATAACCATATTATCACGAAGATAGTCAAAGCCCATTTCGTTATTTGTACCGAAAGTAATGTCTGCATTATATGCTTCTTGTCTTTCCGTGTTGTCTTTCTCGTGAATAATAAGACCAACTGTAAGACCCATAAAGCGATATAATTTGCCCATCCACTCAGAGTCACGCTTTGCAAGGTAATCGTTTACAGTAACAATGTGAACACCTTCACCAGAAAGTGCATTTAAGTATGCTGGTAAAGTAGCAACTAAAGTTTTACCTTCACCAGTTTTCATTTCTGCAATTCTGCCTTGGTGAAGAATAATGCCACCTAAAATCTGAACAGGGTAGTGCTTCATATTAAGAACACGCCATGCAGCCTCTCTACAAGCGGCAAATGCTTCTGGTAAAATATCATCAAGTGTTTCGCCATTAGCTAAACGTTCTTTGAATTCAGGTGTTTTAGTCTGAAGTTCAGCATCAGAAAGTTTAGAATATTCTTCTTCTAAACTGAGAACTTTATCTTTAAGACCTGTAATTCTCTTGATTTCTTTTGTTGAGTAATCCCCAAAAAGTTTTTTGAAAAAAGACATTTTCATTAGACCTTTCATTTTGAAATTTAAAAATAATCGCTAAATATTATAACACAATACATATTATATTGCAAATAGTTTATTGGAATTTATTATTTGTTTACAATTAGTGGGAGATTTGATATATTAAAGGAAATAGGAATTAGGAAATAGGAATTAGGAATTAGGGAAATTATTAAAATTTTTTGCAACAATTTTGAATTTACAACACTCTAATAAGTAGAGAGTAAAAGAGGGTGAGAAAAAATGGATATATCCTTTTTAGTAAAAAAAGCAAAAGACCGTGATATAACTGCATTTTCAGAACTATATTCTCTTTATAGTGAAGATATGTACCGCTTTGCGTTATATATGCTTAACTCTAAAGAAGATGCTGAAGATGCGGTGCAAGAAACAGTTATAACTGCATTTAAGTCAATAGGTAATTTAAGGGATGACAGTCTTTTTAAATCTTGGCTTTTTAAAATACTCTCTAATCAATGTAAAAGCCAGCTTAAAAAGAATAAGAAAAACCCCGATTTATTACCAGAAGATGATTACATATTTTTAATTGAAGACGAAAGTGCGCCATCTTCTTTTAATAGTATTGAATTAATTGAAGCGTTAAAATCATTAACGCCACCAGATGCACAAATAATTTTACTCTCTATAGTCGGCGGATTTAAAAGTGAAGAACTTTCAAAAATTTATAATCTCTCTCCGTCAACAATACGTTCAAAACAAAAACGTGCTTTAGAAAAATTAAGAAAGGTATTAGGGTGAGTTTTATGCGAAGCGATGAAATCAATAATAATGAAATCAGCACTGAAGAAGTTTTTACAGAACAAGAACTTTCAAAGTTAAACGAAACTCTCAAAAATAATGAAAATATAGAAATGCCTGAAAGTTTAAACAAAGAAAATATTAAAAATTTGCTAAAAAAAGAAGTTAACAAATTAGAAGTTTTAGAAAAAGAAACTGAAAACTTAAAGAAAGAAAATAAATCTCTCTTTAAAAAGATGATTGCTGTAGCGGCAGCTTTTATTATTGTTGCTACAAGTGTGTTTATAGCAAAGCCCTGGAGATATATAAATGTAAAAGAAGAGCAGATTTCTGATAATGACAACAAGCAAAATATAGTGGTTGAAGATTATTCTGAAATTGAAAATATGTTTTTAGGTTATCAGAAGAATTACCAGAAAATGCAGAAGTTTAGCTATGCTACAGATATTTTTGAAAATTTCGGCAGTGTAGATCTTCAGGCAAGTGAAGATATGGCAGTTGTAGGCGATAGTGCTAAGCCAGAGAGTGGTGCACCAGAGGGAACCATAAATGGCGCGGTTGCAGGGACAGGTTCTCAGTATCTTAAAGGTGACGATGTTCTGTATGAAAGTGTAACAGAAAAATACACTTCATCTGAAAGCAGGGGTGAGCACGGCGAAACTAACGAGCAGGTTAAAGGCGTTAACGAAGCAGATATTATTAAAAATGATGGCAGATTCCTTTACGTTGTACCAGCACAAAAAACTTACTGGGAATATAGGTCTTTCTTAGAGTATGGCAAAAAGCTTGAAGAGACTACAAGTGCAAGTGATGACGTAGTAAGTGATACAATATATTACACACCAGGTTATAATCCGAATGAAAAGCTTTACGAAGATATGACCGAAGAAGATTTTATAAATAAAATTTTCATCGTAGAAACTGGTGAAAAAGGAGCACTAACAGAAAAAAGTGCAATCAAAGTTGGTAAGCACGAAAACGAAAAAATAAAATATTCAGAAGTGCAAGAAATTTTTGTTGATAACAACAGACTCATTGCAATTCTTGATTGTTATTCTTTCTATGGTGAAGAAAAAAGTGAAGAAAAAACTAACAACGGCAGATATTTTTATTATGACTATAAGATGATTACCTGTGCTGTTTCTTATGATATAAGCGACAGAGAAAATCCAAAAGAAGAATGGCGTGTTTATCAGGATGGCGACTATTTATCAGCAAGAAAAATCGGTAACAAAATAGTTCTTATTTCTAACTATAACGTGCCACTTTATATGGATGGCATAAAAATTACAGATTACTGTGTTCCTGAGGTTTATGCAGGTGAAAACGCTTGCAGAATTCCTGCTGGTGATATTTGTGTTATGAACGAAGTTCGTGACTCATCTTACGTAGTAGTTTCTACACTTGATGCAACTAATCACAAAGAAACCTTTAACTCAACTGCAGTTTTAGGTGGTGGCGAAAATGTTTACTGTACTACTGAAAACCTTTATGTAACAAGTGGTAGGTTTGAAGAAACAATTTCCTCAAAAGATGGTGCTGTTGCAGAGATATTTATGATTGATGACTCTGCTATTTACACTACTGAAATTTTGAAATTCGATATTTCTAATGAAAAAATTCAGTATAAAACAAAGGGTAAAGTAAATGGTACTGCACTTAATCAGTTCAGTGTTGATGAATATAACGGATATTTGAGAATTGCTACAACTACGGGCAACTTCCAGAACGCTAAAAACAATCTTTATGTTTTAGATGAGGATATGGTAATTGTTGGTATGGTAGAAGGTCTTGCAAAGGGCGAAACAATTAAATCTGTTCGTTTTATGGGTGACACTGGTTACGTTGTAACCTTTGAACAGACTGACCCTCTCTTTGTAATTGATTTAAAAGACCCCGAAAATCCAGAGGTTTTAGGCGAACTTAAAATACCAGGTTTTTCAAATTATCTTCATCCTGTAACAGAAAATTACCTTTTAGGTATCGGTGTTAATGGTGATGAAGATGGTGCTGGTGATGGAATGAAAGTGTCACTCTTTGACGTGAGTGACAAGAAAAATCCAAAAGAAGTTTCGAAGTTCGAGGTTCTGCCACAAGAAAATACGGATAATCTCTGGAGTTATTTAGAATCTGTTGCATTTTATGACCACAAGGCAGTTTGTTGGGATTCTAAAAATCTTACAATGTATATTCCTTACAGAGTGACTACTGAATATATGCATACAGAAGATAACAGCTATCGTTCAGAATTTAACTCAACTGATAACGTAATTGCATTACAGGTGGATATAAAAGAAGGTAAACTTAAACAAGTTAATAACTATACTGTAAGAACTGAAGATGATTTAAAAAATTATAAACCAGTAAACAGAGCGACTTACACAGGCGATACAGTTTATAGTTACTCACAGAATGGCAGTGAAATCTGTTCCTTCAATAAGACAACGGCAGAGAAATTAAACAGTGTTGTTTTGGAGTGATAGTGTGAAAAAGAAAATTCTTTTAGCAGTAGTTTTAGTTGCATTGGTTTTATTCGGTTATGTAGCAGGTATTACCAAAAAAGGTGCAGAAGCTTTGATTAATGTAGCTACAGCTGACCTTAGGGATATGCAATCTGTAGTTGACTCAGTTAATTGTATTTTTGTTGGAGTAGTTAAAGAAAGTGATACGCTGATTTTTGACTATGATGGAAAAAGTGAATTTCAGTTGCAGATTGTAGAAAATATAAAAGGCGAAGTACCAACTGAAACAACGTTTTATAAACACGGCGGGCATTTTATTAATGGTAACGAAGTAATAGTGAAAGCCGATGACGAAAGTTACACGCCAATGCCAGAAGTTGGTAAGCAATATCTGTTTTTAGCGTTTAAGCAAGAGAACGGAGATGTTATTATATCAGACTACTATGGCAACATTGACTACACAAACCATGAAAAAGTGTCGGAAATCTTACAATATATTGATAAAGAGTAAAATAAATGAGTGAGTGTTGCAAACAGCAATGCTCACTTTTTGTTTATTATGCTTATTGTTTATTTGCATTTAAAGTGATATAATACAATTTGTGGTAGTATGTACGAATAAGTATATTTATTAAAATAATGTTAAAGGAGAACAGAAAAAATGAAAAGAGTATTATCACTTTTATTCGCATTAGTTTTCGTTGTTGCAGCATTCCCTGTAACAGTAGCGTCTGCGGCAGATGTTATTGAAATCAGCGATGCAGCACAATTAGCGGCTATCGGTACTAATGATAACTACCCACTTTCAGGTAGTTATAAGCTTACTAAAAGCATTAGTCTTAGCGGCTATGATAACTGGACACCTATCGGTAATGGTAGTGCCTTCTCTGGTACATTCGAGGGTAACGGCAAAACAATTTCGGGGTTAAAGGTTAACACAAGCGGTACTTATGCTGGTCTTTTTGGTCAGGTTTCAGGTACTGTTAAAAACCTTACTGTTACAGGTAGTGTTACATTAAACAACACTTCAAGCAGTGCTACAAGCGTTTATGCTGGTATTTTAGCTGGTAACGTAAGTGGCTGGCTCGCTACTATTGACAGTTGTTCAACATCTGGTGACGTAACAGTTACTTCAAATTGCACAGCATCATTTGCATTTACTTCTGCGAATGTTTATGCTGGTGGTGTTATCGGTAACAACAGTTCATTTATTGGTTCAGAAATTCTTTCTCATAAATCTGGTACTGTAACTGCTTCTTATACAGGCAGCAAGGCAACAGGTAACGTTTACGCTGGTGGTATTGCTGGTAAAACAAGTGGCTCACTTACTGACTGCTACAATAAAGGCGACGTAAAAGCTTCAACCTCTAAGGGCTCATCATACGCTGGTGGTCTTGCAGGTCAGTGTGCTGCAACTGAAACATCATATAACACAGGTGCAATTACTGCTGGTACATATTGCGGTGCTATTGCAGGTTATGCAACTGGTTCTTCAACAAATTGCTATTATGAAACAGGTAGTGCTTCACAAGCATTTGGCGGTAGTGGTATGGGTTCAACTCCTACAGCAACAGCTAAAAAAGCGAGTGATATGACAAATAAAAAATTGTCAGGCTTTAACTTTGATGACGTGTGGGAAGCTTCTGTTTTTTCTGCACCAAACCATTATACTGTAAACGAAGTTATTACAGGTAGCGTAAGTGTTTTAGGTAACTTCCAGGTAGGTGAAAAACTTACTGCAGATATGTCTAAGGTTACACCAGAAAAAGCTCATAATGGCGTTATTAAATATGTTAAATATCAGTGGGAAGCTGGTACAAAAGACAGTGATGGTAACATTACATATTCAAAAATAAGTGGTGCAACTGGTAGTACTTATACTATCGCCGCTTCGGATATGGGTAAATATATCCGTCTTGTAGTTCGTGGTCGTCTTACTTATGGTGGTAAGCTCGAAAGTAAAGAAGGCTTAGTTTCAGCAGCAGTTCCTAAAAATGTTAAAGTAGAAAATACTGATAATGGTATTAAAGTTACATGGGATAAAATTTCAGGTGCTTCACAGTACACAATTTACAGAAGTACATATTCAAGTAGTTGGTTTGGTAGCAGTTTTGGTTCTTATACTTCAGTAGGTACTGCTACAACAAACAGTTATACAGATTCATCTGTTACAAATAACACGAAATATAAATATAAAGTTTCTGTTACAATGAATGGTACCGAGAGTGACCAGTCAGCAGAATCAGCAGAAATTACTGCATCACTTCCTTGTCAGCATCAATGGGATTCAGGTAAAGAAACAACAAAAGCTACTTGTGAAGCAACAGGTGTTAAAACATATACTTGCTCAGTTTGTAAAGGAACAAGAACAGAAACAATCCCTGCAAAAGGTCACAACTATACAACAATTTCTGAGACAAAAGCAACTTGTGAAAAAGATGGTAAGAAAACACTTTTCTGTTCACAATGCTTAAAGAATAAAGAAGAAGTAACAAAGGCTACTGGTCACAGCTATAATGATGGTGTAGTTACAACTCAGCCAAACTGTGAAACAGCAGGTGTTAAAACATATACTTGTGCTACCTGTAATGGTACAAAAACTGAGAATATAAACCCAACAGGTCATAGCTTTAACGCTGGTACAATTAAGGTTCAACCTACTTGTACTAAAGAAGGTGTTAAAACTGCAACTTGCTCAAGATGTAACGTTACAAAAGATGTAGTAATCGAAAAAATTGCACATAAATTTGATAATGGCACAGTAACAAAGCAACCTACCTGTGTTGAGGCTGGTTCTAAAACATTCAAGTGCACAGCTTGTGGCACAACAGGTACAGAAGAAGTAAAAGCATTAGGTCACAACTTCTCAAAAGATTTTACAATAGACAGAGAGGCAACACCAACAGAAACAGGTTCTAAATCAAAGCACTGTACTCGTTGCGATGCAAAGACAGATGTAACAGTTATCCCTAAAACTGCTCTCACTGCTCCAGTAATCTCCGCAGTAAAATCAACAACTGGTGGTGTAAAGGTAACTTGGGGCGCAGTAGAAGGTGCGGCTGAATATAAGGTTTACAGAAAAACATACAACGCCAAGGCAAAGAAGTGGGATAAGAGCTGGAAAGAAATAGGCAAAACAACATCAGCAGTTTTAGAGTATGTTGATGGTAAAGCAGAGCTTGGTACAAAGTATAAGTATCTCATAAAGGCTGTAAACGGAAGCACAACAAAGAATTCAGCAGAGTCATCATCAATAACATTTAAGTGCACACCAACACCAAAGGCATATATTAAGTCAAATGGTATTAAAATAAAGTGGTCAACAGTTGTAAGTGCAGATGAATACAGAATTTATCGTGCAGAATATAACACAAGTAAGAAAAAGTATGGTTCATATAAAAAGGTGGCAACAGCAGGGGCTTCATCAAAAGAATGGACAGATACAAAAGTAAAGAGTGGTAAGAAATATAAGTATTGCATAAAGGTAGTAAATGGTGATTACGTATCATCAAAGAAAGAGTCAAATGCAATGTATTTCTTAACAAAAACAACTGTAAAGGCAGCAAAAGCAAAAACAGGTGTTAAAGTTAGCTGGACTGAGGTAAAGGGTGCAACAAGCTTCAAGATTTATCGTTCAGAGCTTAAAAATGGTGTTTGGACAAAATTCTCACAGGTTGGCACTGCAAAATCAAATGTTAAATCATTTACAGATACAACAGTAGTAAGTGGTGTTCAATACAAATATAAGGTTAAAGCTATTAAGAGCAAAACAGGACAAACAAGCTCTGAAACAGC
>JAZNUL010000025.1:0-26389 GCA_045592285.1 Acutalibacteraceae bacterium | reverse complement strand
AAACATAAATAATAGAGTGCGTGCAGTTGGTAGTGTCTTTCACCCCGGAGCGTATAACGATACGCGAGTTCGGGTGAAAAAACTGCCAAATGTGCGTGATATATTATTTATTGTTAACTGCTTCGATGCCTGGGAGAGCCTTACCCTCGAGGAATTCAAGAGAAGCACCGCCACCTGTTGAGATGTGTGACATCTTATCGCCGAAGCCTAATGTGTTAACTGCTGCTGCAGAGTCACCACCACCGATAATTGTTGTAGCATCTGTTTCAGCAAGTGATTTAGCAACTGCGATAGTACCTTTTGCAAGGATTGGGTTTTCGAATACACCCATAGGTCCATTCCAAACAACTGTTTTTGCAGATTTAACAGCATCTGCATAAAGCTCTGCAGTCTTAGGACCGATATCAAGGCTCATCATATCTGCAGGAATTTTGTCTGCATCACAAATCTGAACTTCGATTTCAGCATCGATTGGGTCTGGGAATGACTTTGTAATTGTTACATCAACTGGAAGAAGGATTTTAACACCTTTTTCGTCTGCTTTTTTGAGCATATCTTTACAATAGTCAATTTTTGTTTCGTCAAGAAGTGATGTACCAACACTATAGCCTTTTGCTGCTAAGAATGTGTAAGCCATACCACCACCGATAATGAGTGTATCTGCTTTATTAAGAAGGTTTTCGATAACATTTAATTTATCAGCAACCTTAGCACCACCGAGAATTGTAACGAATGGTCTTACTGGGCTTTCAACTGCATTACCGAGGTATTGAAGTTCTTTACCCATAAGGTAACCAACTGCTGCTTCTTCAACAAATGATGCTACACCAACTGTTGAGCAGTGAGCTCTGTGAGCTGCACCGAAAGCATCGTTAACGTAAATATCGCAAAGTGAAGCGAGTTCTTTTGAGAATGCTTCGCCATTTTTTGTTTCTTCTGGTCTGAAACGTGTATTCTGAAGAAGAACTACGTCGCCATCCTTCATAGCTGCAACTGCTTTTTTAGCATTTTCGCCAACAACTGTATCGTCTGCTGCAAAAACAACTTCTTGATTTAAGAGTTCAGCAAGTCTTTTTGCTACTGGTGCTAATGATTCTTTTTCGTTAGGACCATTCTTTACTTTACCTAAGTGAGAGCAAAGAATAACCTGTGCACCGTCAGCGATAAGTTTTTTAATTGTAGGAAGTGCTGCTGTGATACGGTTTTCGTCTGTGATAACGCCATCTTTAAGAGGAACGTTAAAGTCGCAACGAACGAGAACCTTTTTACCTTTTGCGTTGATATCATCAACTGTTTTCTTGTTTAAAAGACCCATTTTAATAGACTCCTTTACATTGTTTAATTTTTATACGCCTACTATTTTATAACATTTTTTATTCTTTTTCAAGTGTATTCTACACATTTTGTTACTTCGCAACATACATTATTACACTTGAAATTGTGAAATTTTTGTCAGTTTTGTCAAAGACTACTCAAACAACCATTTTAAGTCTCATTTCTTTTAATATCACTTTTTCTCTTCTTGACACCTGAACCTGAGTCATTCCCAGTCTTTTAGCAACCACTGTCTGTGTTTCACCCTTGAAATATCTGTATTCAATAATTGCTCTGTCTTTTTCTGAAAGTGCCGAAAGACAAGCGTTAAGAGTTATTCTTTCTGCAATTTTTTCTTCTTCACTTTCTACAACTATATCTATTTGCTTTTCTTCGTTTTCATCGTCACCTGTAAGCGACATTGGCGGTAGTGAAACCAAGAGAAGCTCTGCCGTTTCAGCCACAGAAAGATTAGTGAATTCGGCTAATTCTTTTACACTTGGCTCATAACCCTCTTCACGTGTAAAACGCTCTTTTTCACTCATAACAAAACGTGCTTTTTCTTTTAAAGCTCTACTCACCTTTACGGCGCCACCATCACGAAAAATTCTTTTAATTTCACCTAAAATGGCAGGTACTGCATAGGTTGAAAACTGAAAGCCTAACTCCTCATTAAAGCCATCGACAGCTTTTATTAAACCTACACACCCTGCCTGAAATAAATCGTCATATTCTATACCACGATTTTTAAAACGTTTTGCACACGAATGAACAAGATTGAGATTTTCTTCTATTAATCTTTCTCTTTCACTCATATTTTTTACCGCTTATTTTCTTTTCCATAGTTACTGTTGTGCCACTACCCACTTTAGAGCGAACAATGAGTTTGTCCGAAAAGCTTTCCATAACAGAAAAGCCAAGACCTGAACGGTCACCACCGACACTTGTGTAAAGTGGTTCTCGTGCTTTTTTCACATCAGAAATTCCACACCCTTTATCTCTTACGGATACCCTGAAAACGCCCTCTTCAAACACCTGACAGGTTATGTAAATTTTACCGATTTTTTCTTTATAAGCGTGAACAATACAATTAGTTACCGCTTCACTTACAATAGTTTTAATGTCACCTAATTCTTCAATCGTCATATCCAACTGACTTGCAAAAGCAGACACGGCAACACGTGAAAAGCTTTCGTTAAGAGAACAACTATCCAACACCATTTTCATTTGATTTATCTTTTTCATTTTAATTTCCATCTCCTTTTTTATTAATTTCTGCAATTTTTTCTATTCCTGACATCTGCATAATTTTATAATTTCTATCATCAAGATTATCTACTCTCACCTTTTTACCTAAAGTAGTAGCGTAGCGATAACGCCCCATTACAAGACCAACTCCTGAAGAATCCATAAAACTGACATCATAAAAATCCAAGACAAGAGTTTCACAGGATTCGGAGGATGATAAAGCGTCATCTATCGCCTCTCGCATTTCAGGTGCAGTATGATGGTCAATTTCACCTTTTAAAAAGGCGTAAAGATATTTATTTTTTCTTTTTATTACTACCGCCATTTTTTCACGTCCTTTTCATTTTTCCATATAATACAACAACCACAATGCGATTTTTGTCGCATTGTGGTTGTTTCATTATAAAACACTATTAAATTCCAAAAATTTGTTGATTTTCTTTTACTTCAGTAAGTGAACGGAAAATATAGTAATCAGATGGAGTTGTGATTTTAATATTTTCTGCAGGACCTAAAACTGTATAAAGTGAAAATCCGTAGTATGACATCATTGATGCTGAGTCAATAAAATCAAATTTATTTTCAGCTATTGCCTTCTGATGTGAACCATAGATATCGCCTATTTTAAAGCTTTGTGGAGCACGTGCAAGACGACATTTATCTCTTGTAACTGTGTCTGTAATTCTATCACTACCATCAACAATAGCAATTGTTTCAATAGCTGGGCTTACAGTAATTGCTACGCCGTTCTTTTTAACACATTCAATATTATCTGTAATAACATCGCCATTAATAAGCGGACGAACACCATCGTGAATGAGAACGATATCATCATCACTTGTAGCTGGGTCATCGTGAATTGCTTTAAGACCATTGAAAATTGATTCCTGACCTGAGTTACCACCAGGAACAATCCATTTGATTTTTTTTAGTCCATCTTTTGCGATAAGACCTTTTAAATAATCAAGCCAAGATTCGATACAAACAACTGCTATACCGTCAATATCAGGATGATTTTCAAAAATCTCTAAAGTATGTATGATTATTGCTTTGCTGTGTAACTCAAGAAATTGCTTTGGCTTTGCTGCACCGCTCATTCTTGTGCCTGTACCACCCGCAAAAATTAATGCATAGTTCATTTTTCACATATCCTTTTTAATTTTGTTTGTGACATTATATCACCAAGAACGAAATATGTCAATTATTGTAATTTGCTTGTTAAGGAAGCCGCCTTTTTATTTATTGCAATCATTAATTTCTTTGCTACCGGTGTAACAACAAGGGCATAAGCAAAAGTGCAAGCGAAGAAAATCATAATTGCAAAGTGAGGCTCCATAAACCTTGCACAATATTTTGTAAACGTTCTCATAATAGTCTGACAAAGGTATAAAGGCAGGCTTAGAGAACCCAAAAAATAAATAACCTTGTTATTAAAACGCTCATTACCATAAGTTACGCCACTGAATGAAAGACAAACTGCAAGGCAGACAAATATAAAGAACGTACCGCCATAGCTTCGTGGAAAATCGTAGCAGATGAAGAAAACTATCATAAAATATGAAAAGCCTTCTAAAACTGTTAAGAATACTTTATCTGCCTTAGAAAAGTTGAGTTTTTTGAAATTACGGCAGAATTCAAAAACGAAAACGCCTGCACAGATTTCTGCAATGGCACGAAGAAGTGTTTTCGCAAAAAGCACCGACCACGCCACGCTACCATTCAAACCACCTGTTGTTTTTGTTAAGTAACCAATAATAAGAACAGCTAAAACTGGTGCAACAGTTCTTGTAAAACGTTCATAATACTTAACACATAACGGATAAAGTATAAGCATTGCGATTAACATATCTGAAATATACCATTCAACGCCTAAAACATCTAAATTTTTAAGCCCTGAGCGCTGAATAAGGAAGAAATTGGGTATTGCTTCAATAAATACTGCCCAGAAGGTTTTGAAACTTTTAGTCTTTACTATTAATAAAAATATATAATTAACTGCAAAAACAATAATATGATATGGCAGAATTGCCATTACCTTTTTATATAAAAAGGTATAAGTTTCTTTGCCAAGCCTTTGTGTTTTTTTTTGTTGTTTAAATGCAGAAGAAGCCATTAGAAAACCTGAAACAACAAAGAAAAACTCAACACCGAACCAACCAAGACGGAAAAAAGTTATATTGCCCCAGATTCTGAAATCACTTGGCAAAACATCAAAACCGATATGAAAAAGCATAACTATAATAGCAAAGACAAAACGAGCTAATTCAATTTTGCCGTTTTTCGCTTTTTGGTTTTTCATTTTTTATCACCTGATTTATTTCTTGAAAATTTTACGATAAACAACTTTTACACTCTTAGGAATTTTCTTTTTAAACAATCTTAAATTACGCTCAAAAGAAGTTTCGCCCAAAATATAAGCCATCTGCTTTTTGGTTTTCAAAATTGCTTTACCAATAACCTCTTCGTCAAAGCCATTTGCCATTGCTTCATCAAACTTATTTAAAATAGCATCAGCGTTTTGTAAATCCTTTAAATCAGTAATATATCTGTCACGGCAACCTGTTAACTCAGCAAAACCTAACATTTTGTTATTCCATACTAAAGCTATTGCTGGAACTCTTAAAGACGTTGCTATAATATTTGCGTGGAACCTCGAAGCAATTACACCCTTGTAGCTGGCAATTAATTTTACCAATTCTTTATTCTCTTCTGGGCAAGGCGCCAATAAATCAAGCGAACGACCTGAAGTTTCAAGTACGCTCTGAGCAAATTCATAATCAGCCATTGTTCCGTTACAGAACAACTGCCACTTTTCGCCACGCTCATCTAATTTATCGAGCAAATCAAGGTACATTTGCATTACATCATTTTCATCGAGTTCTCTGCCGTTCTCTTTAAAAATACCTGGTCTTATTAAACCAATACCAATAACATCTGATTTTTCGTTTTTCTTTATGCCATAAGTATCTGAAGTGAATATAGCCGGGTCTAAAATAAATTGTACAGGGAACTCTTTTTTTGTGTCCACAAATTTCTTTGCTGTAGCAAAATCACCTCTCGTAGTGATGTGAACAACATTCTCTCTATTAAAGAGGTTTTTTATATTTTTTATAACTGTATCGTTATTGGTTTTACTTACACCTGATGCATTAAAGTAAACTTCAACGTTATCATTACCTTCTAAAACTTTCATAGCAGCTGTGGTGAATTTTGCGCTATTAACACCACCGCCTGGAAAAACTACTGCATCATAATCTTTTATAACGCGTCTGATATTATCCTTATCAGATGATAAAATGTTCATACAAGTAACAGAAATATTGCGTTTTTTCTCTTTTGCAATTGTTTCTAATGCATAGGCACAGGTATCAACAATAATTGAATCGCCTAAATTCTTATCATTAATTCTACCTAATACTAAAATTCTTCTTTTTTCCATATTTCAATACCTTTAGTTTTATAATTATGATATTTTCATACTTTCAACAAGTCGCTTAAACATTTCTTTCATACCAACAGTTGCCTTCCAGCCTAAAGCTTCGAGTCTTGAAGAATCAAGTCTTATTACCATTTCTGGATTATAGCCGAATGAAGCAACGTTTTCTGGGATATCAATTTCAACTTTTATATCTGAATCAGGGAATGTATCACAAACTAATTGTGCCATTTCTTTGATTGAGCAAGCAGTATCAGGATTTGTTACGTTATAAGCACTGCCAACCTCACCAAAAAGAGCAATATAAATAAGAGCTGAAATTGCATCGGTTGTATAGCAATATGTTCTTACTGTGTTACCCTGAGTGTGAAGAACTATGTTTCTCTTTTCAATAGCACATCTTGCAAATTCAGCAAAAACCCTGCCATCGTTATACTCTACACCAGCTCCGAAAGTCTGTGAAAGTCGCGCAATTTTTACAGGAACACCATATTCTGATGCATAAGAACAACAAAGACATTCAACCATTCTTTTACCTTCGCTGTAGCTTGAGCGTACATTGAGCTGGTCAATATAACCATAATCATTTTCTGCAATTTTTTCCTTAGTACCATCTGGTGTACCATAAACCTCTAAAGAAGAAAGGTAAACAAAGCTTTCTACATTCTTTTCTTTTGCAAATTCAAGAATGTTTTTTGTACCATCTATTGCGGTATAGATTGTTTCTACAGGATGCTCTACAAAAAACTTTGAACTCGTTGCAGAAGCGCCGTGAATAATATAGTCCACATTGCCACTATATTCAATTTTGCTGTTAATATCACCAATAAGAATTTCTATATTTGGAATTTCACCAAAAACCTTTTTCGCTTTTTCTTCACTTCTTACAAAAGCAACAACTTTAATATTTGTATTATTAATGCGATTAAAACACGCAATAGACTTAATAAACTGTGAACCAATAAGACCGGTAGCACCAGTTACTAAAACTGTTTTGCCGTCTAATTTATCAAATGGAACATCACTGCTTGCAAGTGAATCAAAATCATTTTGTAATACTTTGTTATCTACACTTTCTAACATATTCCTATTACCTTTCAATCAAAATCTTCTGTAGCTTCTTCGTCTAATTCAGGCTCAAAATCCAGAACTGCTGTTTTTTGCGCATCTTTGAATTTGTTATCAATAGATTTTTTGAATTCTTCTGGCATATCATCTAAAATAAGCCAATCTATTACACGGTCTGAAGCATTTGAGTCGATATAATCAAAGTGTTCATCAATATATTCCTGAACTTTTTCGTATTCAAAATCGTTGTTTTCAATAGCACTTAAGAGTTCTTTGAAATTATGAACAATTTTACCAGGTGTTGACTCCTTATAATCACGATGGAATCCACGTGAAAATGAATACTGTATTTCATCATAAGCAAAAAAGAGCATCGGCTTTTTCATAAGTGAATACTCAAATATATTTGATGAATAGTCGGTTATAAGAAGGTCTGTAATATAAAACAAATCATTAATATTAGGGTAAGTACCAACGTCAATAAATTTATCTTTATATTTTTCATCAATAGGCACGGGCATTTGCACCCACGGATGCATTTTAAAGAGAACTACATACTCATCTTTACAAAGATTATATAAAGCATCAAAGTCTATAAGCTCATAAGGATAATGTGCTTCTGACTTATTTCTACCACGATAAGTAGGTGCAAAAAGAATAACCTTTTTACCTTTACACATCGGATAAAGCTCATACAACTTTTTAGTGGTTTCTGTTCTGTAGTTTTCATCTAAAAACTCGTCCATACGAGGCATACCTGTAGGTAAAACCTGCTCTGTATTTATACCCCAGACCTCTGAAAAGAAGTGAGCTATTCTTTTAGAGCCAGCAATACCATAGCTATATTGTCTATGGCAAGAGAACGGACTTGGGCAACCACTATTACCCCAACGGCTATAGCCTGAGGATTTAAAACCAGCACCAGCGTGCCAAAGTTGAATAACCTTTGTCTTTTTGTTTAGCATTAACCAGTCTAATACAGGAGCGTGGTCATCAAGAACAATAACATTACTACTTGCCATTTTCTTTATAAGACTAAGCCAGCTTTTAAAGCTTTGTTTTTCTGCAGCTGCAGGACGGAAAGAGGTAAAAATAGTCCATTCTTTATCAAGCCCACGTGCAAGCATTCTGTCATAAACTGCTTTTTGGTTTGCAGTAATAGAAGGATTTTGTTCTGACATAAAAAGAATTGTTTTGCCATCAGCCTTCAGATTTTTAGAAAGAGTTTTATAAATCAACTTAACTCTTCTTCTGTGAGCACCCTCACCTGCTATAAATTTATTAAAAACATTTTTAAATTTCTTAAAAATTCTATTCCATAGTCTTGCAATAAAAGATTGTGTTGCAACCAATTTTTCTTTTGGAGAAAGACTCATTGGATTAAGGTTACCTATACTTGTTGCTTTAGAAGCCATTGTGTACATAACAAATGGTAAGGCGTTATCATCGTCATCTGAAACATAGAAAACAACGCTATAAACGTTACCACGGTTACCATATAAAAACGAACGTGAAAAATCGCTCATTTTTGTGACAATGCTTTCATCGGCAACACATCTGCCGTAATCATTTTCACCACAGCAAACGTGAATACTATAAGTACCCCTTGCAAGACAACGATTGTAGCCAGGGTTAGTTATATTAAGATATAATCTGTAAATGCCATTTTCATTTGAGATAACCTCAAAATGAGCCTTTGAATAATACAAGCCATTTACTAAATAAAAATCCAAATTTTCAGTATCATACGCCTCATCAATAACTTCAACCTTTACATCAATATAAAGGTTAATTCTCTCCCAATAAATATTGATTACTGACGCTTTTAATATATTCTTATCTCCGAGTAAATTCAACGTTAATTTCCTTTCCAAAAAAAATTGATAATTCTTAAAAATTATAACATAAATAGAGCATTTTTGCAAGTATTCGTTAAACTACTGTCTGTTGAAATAATCTATATCTGTTAAATAAAAACTGCGAATGTATCCTTTTGGTGAAACAAACACAATTCCACCTGTTTTTTTGTTAAAATAAACTGTATCGCAGTCATCTTTTTCTGTCTTTTTTAAAGATTTTTTGCTTTTGATAATTTTATTGGCTGTCTTAAGATATTTTTTAGGAGTTTTACAATTACATTCTCTTCCGTGTTTTATAAAATGTTCTTTTAGTTCTTCGTTATTTTTGAATTTATATGTAAAATTTTGTTGCAAAGAATCGAGCTTACTGCTATTGGTTCTAAGTTTCTCTAAAACTTTTATAAAAATATTCTTTTTTGACCGTTTTTCTATTTTATTACGCTTTTCTCTACACTCTTCACAACGTTTTGGTAAATCAAAATTTTTATTGTTATAAAAATCAATCTCACTATCCGTTAAAGTAAATTGTCTACCACAGGACACACATTTTTGTTTTTTCAAATATTATCACTCTTTTTTAAATTTTTCTATTGCAAAATGTAAATTAATTTTATATAATATTTTCACTTGCTTGTGTAGCACAGTTGGTAGTGCAGCTCATTCGTAATGAGCAGGTCGCAGGTTCGAATCCCGTCACAAGCTCCAAAGACTACAGGAAACTGTAGTCTTTATTTTTTTGAGGAATCAGATTAACTAATGGCATAGGGATTCGAACCTCTCGGCGAAGCCGAACATAATCGGGTGTTCGCGTAGCGAATGATGGGCAGAGCCCATCGAATCCCGTCACAAGCTCCAAAGACTGCAGTTTTTCTGTAGTCTTTATTTTTTTGAGAAATTAGATTAACTAATGGCATAGGGATTCGAACCTCTCGGCGAAGCCGAACATAATCGGGTGTTCGCGTAGCGAATGATGGGCAGAGCCCATCGAGTCACGTTTCCAGCTCCAAAGAAAAAAGGCAATCTCGTTAGGGATTGCCTTTTATTATTTTGTAATTATATCTTCAGCCATTTTCTTTGCACAATCGGTTGTATTTTCTACATATTTATTTATGTATCTTTTAAGATAATCATAATCATAAGGCTTTTCGAGACTTTCAACAAGACCTTTTGCCGTTTGTTCTTTAAAGCCTGGTAAGTCATTGTAGTTTATTGTAAGACTTCTGACATCTTCATAGGTTTTCATATCGTAATTATAAAAATAAAGTGGAATGTTTTTTACCCCTGCTTCATAAACAACACAGGAATAGTCACTTATAAACTTATCTGCTACAGAAATCATCTGAAAAGTTGAAAAATCTGTATCAAAAACTACACGACTATCATTAACAGCTACTTTTGAAAGTGGATGAAGCTTAACAACAAGATTGTATTTATTAAAATCAAACACATTAACAAGCTCGTTAAAATACTTATTAAATTCAGTTTCATCTTTTCTGAAGGTTGGTGCATAAACTACGTTTGGTTTTTCTTTTAAAACGGGATATTTCTTATATATTTTTTCTTTAGTATCATTTTGATATTTTTCGTCAAAAAGCAAATCTATCCTTGGCAAAGTACACACGTGAAATTTTGATGGTGGCATATTGAAGCCTTCTGCTAAAACTTCCTTATACGCTTCACCAGCACAGTATACAACGTCATAATTCTCGTGCATTTTCATAGTTTTTGCAATTTCAGGGTTGCTCCCCTCAGCACGTTCTAAAATCTGCCAACCAAATTGTTTTAAAGTGCCGATTGAGTGCCATATCTGAGCAACCTTAAGGCTTTTTTTATGCTTTAAAATGCTGACAACGAGACAATATGTATCTAAAACACAAATTTCAGAGGTTGCTAAATAATACATCTGAGTAAACATATGAAATCCGTAACCGATTTTGGTAAAAAGTGTTGAGTTAACGCCACCATCAAGAGTTCTACAAAGATATTTTACTTCATAGCCTTTTTTCTCTAACTCAGTACCAAGTAAACGGAAATCGTTATTTATTTCATTTGATTGACGACTCATCATTACCACTCTCTTTTTAGTTTTTAAAAGTTTGAATGGTAAGTAAGCTATATTCATTGCTAAGATAAATATTTTTAAAACTAATATTTTCAAAACATCACCTTAAAGACTTAATATTTCTTCTGCAATTTTTTTGCAACAGTCAGTTTTTTGTTCTCTCAAATTTGAAAACCTTGAATTTATATCAATATCCTTAATTTCAGTTAAAACGTTTATGAGTTCTTCTGAGGTTTTCACTTCGTACTGTTTTTCTGTAAAAGCATCAAGCGTATGAACAGGTCTCTCGTATTCATAAAGCTCTTTATCATATCTGAAAAACACCAATGGTCTGTTAAAGAAAGAAAATTCATAAGCACAGGAAGAATAATCGGTAATCATTACATCGGCAATATAAATAAGTTCATTTATATCGTAATCGTAATAATCAAATATAACTGTTTTATATTCTTCTAAAATTTCATATTTTTCTTTAATAAACGGGTGCATTTTAATTAAGAAAACAAAGTTATTTTCTTTACAAAATTTGTAAACTTCATCAAAATCAATTTTACTATAATCGTAGGTTGCTTTTGAAGCACCAATACCACGATATGTTGGTGAAAAAAGAATAACCTTTTTATTTCTTAAAAGTTCATTATCATTAAAAAGCTTTTCTACTGTACTATTAATTTTTTCCTTTGATAAATATCCATCTAAACGAGGCATTCCATAAGCTTTGAAAATCTCGCCACTTGTAGCAAAAACTTCTTTATAAATATCTATGAGTCTTTCATCATCTACTATTGCGGTTGTGTATTTTCTGTGGCTTGATTTAAACGGATGTGGGCTACCAGTTTCACCAAAACGGGCATAGCCTACCGATTTAAAGCCAACACCAGCGTGCCAGAGCTGAACAATTCTCTGGTCTTTTGCAATATTCAACGTGTTGATTAAAGGTACGTAGTTATCAACAACAATTACGTCACTGAGTGCAATAGACACAACGGATTTTACAAGAACCGGAATAGATTTTTTCTTGAATTTATTGTAAAACATACCTTTTGTTTTACCTAAATTATTCTCTATAAAATAATCGTAAAGTGCCTTTAAATTACCACGTGGCTCATCATCATTTTCTGATAAAAAAAGAATTCTATCGTTAGATTTTGGTTTTAACACTCTTAAACAAGAATAAAAGATGTTAATAAAAAACGGAAAAAGAATTTTTATTAAGACTTTAATTTTACCTTTTAAGCCCTTACCCTCTCTGAGCATAAAATTCCTTTTGTATTTTTTATTTTTCATCATATATGAAGCAGAAATAAAGAAATTAAAATCTTCTGTTATTCCAAGCTCAACAATAAGAGCATAATACTCTGCACGATATTTAAAAACCTTTGAAAGAGAATCGACGTTTTTCAACAAAGTTGTTTCAAGCGTTACAGCCTCACCATCTACAAAAAGATAGTATTTTCCATCCTCAATCATTTCACCCTTTGAGAGATTTGAAATGTTTATTGTTATTTCATTTTCTTTTAAAGGAAGAATGAACTTATTGTTTCTTTCGTCGAGCAGATAAGCTTCATTTATAGACGTTTTATCAACAGTGAGGTAAAGATTGACTCTATCCCAATTTGCATTTGTAATTTTTATCATAACTTTACCTCCTTCTGCTTTCTGATTTTATTTCTTAAACTGTTGTTTCATTCTCATTTCTTTTGAAAGAATTTTCTTTCTTAAACGGATGCTTTCAGGTGTGATTTCTACTAATTCGTCATCACCTATAAATTCCATTGATTGCTCAAGACTCAATGTTGTGTGAGGCACTAAACGGAGTGCATCGTCACTACCGGAAGCACGTGTGTTTGTCATTTGTTTTTTCTTACAAACGTTACAAACAATATCTTCATTCTTTGCACATTCACCGACAATCATACCCTCATAAACAGGAACGCCAGGGCCGATGAAAAGACGTCCACGGTCTTGTGTATTAAAAAGACCATAGCCTGTGCTTTCACCAGTTTCGTGAACAACAATAGAACCACGTTCACGCATCTGAATATCGCCTTTATAAAGCTCATAACCTAAGAAAAGGTTATTCATAATACCGTTACCGTTTGTATCTGTCATAAATTCTGAACGATAGCCGATAAGTCCACGTGCTGGGATTTTGAATTCAATATGAGTTGAACCACCATCACGAACGTCCATATTTTCAAGTTCACCTTTACGTGAACCGATTTTTTCCATAACTGCACCAACGTAGCTTTCAGGAACTTCTACAATAAGTAATTCCATTGGCTCTAAAATGTTGCCAGCTTCATCTTTTTTATAAATAACCTGCGGGCGTGAAACCTGAAATTCATAACCCTGACGGCGCATTGTTTCAATAAGAATTGATAAATGCAATTCGCCACGACCTGAAACCTTGAAGGAGTCAGTGCTTTCAGTTTCTTCGACTCTCATACTAACGTTAGTTTCAACCTCTTTAAAGAGTCTTGCACGGATATTTCTTGAAGTAACGAATTTGCCCTCTTTACCTGCGAATGGGCTATCGTTAACCATAAAATTCATTGAAATTGTTGGTTCATCAATTTTAACGAATGGAAGTGGGTCAAGGTGCTCAGTATCACAAGCGGTTTCACCGATATTAAGCTCTGCGATACCAGAAACTGCAATAAGGTCACCCATTTTTGCACTTTCAACTTCGACTCTTTTAAGTCCGTCAAACTGATAAAGCTTAACTACCTTTACATTCTGGTGAGTGCCATCTTGCTTACAAAGAGAAACTGTCTGCCCTGCTTTTACGCTACCACGCTCAACTCTGCCGACACCGATTCTGCCTAAATAATCGTCATAATCAAGGCTTGAGAAGAGAATCTGTAAAGGACCGTCAACATCACCCTGAGGGGCATCGATATGCGTGAGAATCGCATCAAGAAGAGGTCTCATATCGCCCTCTCTTGCTTCTGGGTCAAGTGAAGAATAACCATCTCTACCTGAAGCATAAACTACCGGGAATTCAATCTGCTCTTCGTTTGCACCTAAATCTATAAATAAATCTAAAACCTCATCTATAACCTCACTTGGTCTTGCACCTGGGCGGTCAATTTTATTAATAACAACAATTGCTTTTTTACCTAATGCAAGTGCTTTTTTGAGCACAAAACGAGTTTGTGGCATACAACCTTCAAATGCATCAACAAGCAACAATACACCGTCAACCATCATCATAATACGCTCAACCTCGCCACCGAAATCGGCGTGGCCTGGGGTGTCAACAATATTGATTTTTACATCTTTATAATGAATACCTGTATTCTTTGAAAGAATAGTAATTCCACGTTCTTTTTCCAAGTCGTTTGAGTCCATAACACGCTCGTCAACCTGCTCATTTGAACGAAAAATACCACTCTGGTGTAAAAGCTGGTCAACAAGTGTTGTTTTACCATGGTCAACATGGGCAATAATTGCGACGTTTCTTATATCTTCTCTGCTTTTCAAAATCCTTCACCTTTTCACAATATAAAAATTAAAGTAAATTTACATTCTTTTCTGCACAAGTTTTTATCATTTCATCAGACCACAATGAAGCCTGAACCTCACCGATATGTAACTTGCCAAGCAAGAGCATACAAACTCTTGACTGACCGATACCACCACCGATTGTAAGTGGAAGTGTACCATTTAAAATCTGTTTATGGTAATCGAATTCTCTACGTTCGTTTTTATCTGCAATATTAAGCTGATTATCAAGTGAATTTTCATCAACTCTTACACCCATTGAAGAAATCTCGATAACATCTTCTAAAACGTCGCTGTAAACTAAAATATCACCATTTAAAGACCAGTCGTCATAGTCAGGTGCTCTGCCATCGTGTGGCTTACCACTTTTTAATTTACCACCAATCTGCATAAGGAAAACAATCTGTTTTTCTTTTGTGATTGCTTTTTCACGCTCTTTTGCAGTTAAATCGGGATACATATCTTCAAGTTCTTGTGTTGTTATAAAGAAAACATCACGTGTAAATTCTGTTTTTACCTGTGGAAATTTTTCTTTAACTAAATCGAGTGTATCAACTAAAGCGTTAATTATACTTTTAACTGTATTTTTTAAATAATCTATATTTCTGTCTTCTCTATTTATAACCTTTTCCCAGTCCCACTGGTCAACGTAAATAGAATGAAGGTTATCCATATCTTCATCACGACGGATAGCGTTCATATCGGTATAAAAGCCTTCACCACTCATAAAGCCATATTTTTTAAGTGCCAATCTTTTCCATTTTGCGAGTGAGTGAACAATAACAACGTCACCTGCTTCGGGCATTTCTTTAACATCAAAAGAAACTGCTCGTTCTACACCATTAAGGTCATCATTGATACCGCTTTTTCTTGTAACAAAAAGTGGTGCTGATATTCTTTCAAGATTAAGCCTCTCTGCTAAATTATCTTCAAAAGTATCACGAACTATTTTTATAGCTTTCTGAGTATCTCTCATAGAGAGAGTTGGTTTATAATCATCTTTTAAAACGAGCATAGGATTACCTCCAAACAAAATACCGTAAAATTATACCACTTTTTTAGCGTAATATCAAGATTTTTCATCTCTTTTTTGATAGAAAATAACTAAAAACTATTGAAAAGTATTATTCACTTTGCTAAAATTCAGTTGGTGATTACTATGAAATTCAAAAATGTTTTATTAGCAAGTGATTTTGACGGCACTTTAAAAAATGACGATGGAATTATTACACCCGACGTAATTGAGAAAATCAAATATTTTACAAGTGAAGGTGGATTTTTTACTGTTTGTACAGGTAGAATTCACCAAGGGTTTCATCTTTACGACCCAGAATACATAAACGCACCAGTGCTTTTAGGCAATGGTGCTATGGCTTATGATTACGTAAAAAATGAAATTATTTTCAATGACGCTATTGGTGATGAAGGCATTAAGCCATTTGAGGCTGTTTTAGAAAATTTCCCTGAGGTTGCATTTGAGTTTTATAATTTCAATAAAGTCTGTTCAATTAATATAAATGAAAAATCTGAAAGACATTTTACGAGTCAGAACATACCATTTGAGCAAGTAAAAAAAGTTATTGATGCTCCAAGACCTTGGACCAAAGTTATGATTTTAGCTAACGAGCAATCTAAAGAGGTTCAGGATTTTTTAGAAGCTTACCCCGAAGTTAACTTCTTGAGAAATGATGGAGATTACATTGAGATAATGCGAAAAGGCATTGACAAAGGCGTTGGACTTTTAAGACTCGCAGAAAGTCTCGGGTGTGACAAAAAAGACACCTATGCTGCGGGTGATGGCTACAATGACGTTGAAATGCTCGTTGCTGCAAACGCCGGATTTGTGCCAGAAAATGGTTCAAAAGAAGCATTAGCAGTTGCAAAATATGTGACTCGTTCAAATAATAATGGGTGCATAGCTAATGCGATTGAGATACTTGATAAAATTTATAAATAAAAAAGTGGGACTCAGGTAGTCCCACTTTTTTTATTGCATTTTTAATTCAAGTACAATCGGACAATGGTCGCTTGTATAAACGCCATCACGAATGCCAGAAAGAACGTTATAGCTTTCTACCTTGAAGCCTGTTTTTGAAACCATAAAGTAATCAATTCTCTTAAAGCTTTCAAAGTTACCCCAGTTCTGATAGGTGTGAGAAGCTATTGATTTTAATGCAACCTTTTGCGCATCAAGGAAGTTTTCTGTAACGCTGTTATAGGTCTCTGAACCCTCAAGAGCATTAAAGTCGCCCATAATAACGGCTGGATATCCGCCGAATTCTTTAATTTTATCAAGGACAACTTTTATACCATTTATTCTTGCTTCGTCACTAACGTGACTTAAATGTGTATTAAAAACAACAAAGTTTTCGTTTGTTGCTTTATCGCTTAATATAACGTAACTGCAAACACGATTAAACTGTGCACCCCAAGATTTACTCATAACATCTGGTGTTTCTGAAAGCCAGAATGAGCCTTTATCTACGAGTGTATATAGCTCTGTATTATAGAATACTGGGCAACCCTCGGAATTAAATGCTTCATCACGATAAGTGATAATTGAATCGTAGCCTTTTAAACAATCTACAAGATATGCATAATGCCATTTTGTTGCTTCCTGAAAGCCTATAATACCTGGTTTTTGCTCTTCAATATCATCTATTACTAAATCCGCTCTGTAAAACCACGCTTTTTTACCGAAGTCAGTAGGACTTATGCAACGAAGATTGTAGCTCATCATTTTAATTTGTTCTGTATTTTCAATTTTTATATTTGCTTCTTGCTTATTTTCCTTGTAATGTGGGTAATAAAAGAATGTGTTACCTGCTAAAGCAATAGCAACTATCAAAACTAAAGCCAAAATTACACTTGTTATAATAAGAATAATCTTTTTCATAAAAACCATCCCTAATTCCTAATTCCTAATTCCTATTTCCTAATTCCTAATTCTTCTTTTTCTTCTTATAAATAGCAACATACTTTTCTATAGCTTCGTTGATTTCGCCATCAAATTTTAACTTACCCTTTTTAAGCACAATACCACGTTTGCAGAATTCTTCGGCAACAGACTTCTGGTGGGTAACGAAAAGGAGTGTAACGTTTTCGTTATTTATAATCTCGTTAACCTTTTCTTTACATTTGTTTTTGAAATCTGCATCGCCTACGCTGAGAGCTTCGTCAACTATAAGAATTTCTGGTTTTATATTAACATTTATAGCAAAGCCTAAACGTGATTTCATACCGCTTGAGTATGTTCTCACTGGCTGGTCTATATATTCTTCAAGCTCTGAAAACTCAATAATCTCTTCTTCTAAAGCAGATATTTCACTATCCTTGAGTCCTAAAATATGACCTTTAAGATAAATATTTTCTCTACCTGAAAACTCCTGATCGAAGCCACTTGTGAGCTCTAAAAGTGCGCTTACTCTACCATTAACTTTGATTTCACCAGTTGTAGGAAAAGTAACACCTGTAATCATCTTTAAAATTGTAGATTTACCTGCACCATTCTTACCGAAAAGTGCAACAGATTCGCCACGTTTTACAGTAAAGCTTACATCATTAACTGCAAGTTTCTTTTTATATGGTACTCTTTTGAAAAAGATTCCAAGAAGCCTTGCACGATTACTTGAATAAAGCTTATATTCTTTTGAAACATTCTGAAAACTGATTACTACGTCGTTATTCATATATAAAGCCTTTCTTATAACACATCAGGAATTTCTTTTCTTAATTTTTTGTAAGCCCAAAGTGATAGGAAACCTAAAATTAAGTAAAGAACTAAGATACAGCACAAACTTTCAATATCTTCAAAGAACCATTTTTTATAAACAAAGCAATTTCTGAAGCCATAACTGAAATATGTAACAGGATTAATCATAAAGAAAATTTTAAAAAACAAATTTGAGTGTGCTAATTTTTCAACATCCCACAACACACCTGAAAGCCAGAAAACTGCTGTAACAAATGATTTTACAAGATTCGAAAAGTCTTTACCTATTGCAGAAACCAACCCTGCAAAAAGGCTCCATGCGTTAAAAAACAGGAACATTAAAATCATATAAACTGGAAGCTGTAAAAGATAAACTGATGGTGGGTAACCACAAACCCAGAATATTGCCACCACTACAGCTACTAAAATTGCATTTACTAAGAATTTTGAAATATTGGTAAAAGTAGGAATTGTCATTATAGGATACTTCATTTTTGTAACGAGGTAGCTGTATTTTCTTATACATTCAGTACCACCAGTTATAAGTTCATTCATATAGAACCACGGCACCATACCCGCAATAAGCCAGAGAATAAATGGGAAACCATTAATGTCGCCGCCTTTACGAAGACCTATTTCAATTGCAAACCAATAAACAAATATTGAAACTACTGGCTTTACTATTGCCCAGAACCAGCCAAGTGCTGCGCCGTGGTAGGTCTTTTTTAAATCTGCAATAGAAAGTCTTAAAATCTGAACATAATTATCTTTATGCTCTTTTAAATTTTCCTTCAAAAGATTAATATAACTCATAAAATTTTCCTTTATAAAATTATTTATGTTGTACTATTGTCACTCTTTTCTGGAACTGACAAATAATTTCATAATTTATTGTGCCTGTCATTTCTGCTAATTCTTCTGCTGTAATTTCATTTTCTTTATCTCTGCCCAAAATTACAACTTCATCACCAACATTAACATTTTCTAAATCTGTTACGTCAACCATAAGCTGGTCCATACAAACTCTTCCGATTACATTTGCAAACTCGCCATTTATAAGAACTTTGCCTTTGTTTGAAAACTGCCTTGAATAACCATCGGCATAGCCTATGCAAATTGTAGCAATTTTAGTTGGTCTTTCTGAATGATAAGTGTGACCATAGCTTACACCACTACCTGCTGGTACTTCTTTCACGTGAATTACGTGACTTATAATTTTCATTGCCGGTTTCAAGTTTACTGTACCATCATTAACACAAGGGTCTGGATAAAGACCATACATAACAAGTCCTAAACGAACCATATCAAACTGCTCATCTAAACTAAGTGAACCAGCACTGTTACAGATATGCTTAATAGGAATTTTTATTCCACGATTCAATAATTTTTCGTTAAATTCTTTGAAGAGTTTTGTTTGTTTCTGGGTAACACTTTTATCTTCACAATCTGCACAAGCATAGTGGCTGAAAATACCCTCGATGTAAATATTTGGTAAATCGTTTATTCTTTTAACAACTTCAATACTTTCGTCATTACAGAAAAAGCCTATTCTTGACATACCGGTATCTATTGCGATGTGAACTCTTGCTATTTTTTTAAGCTTTACGGCAGCAGAAGAAAGCGCTACAGCATCATCATAATTAAAAATAGTCTGAGTAAGCTCATTCTCAATAAGTGTTTCATATTGATAAGGTGAAGTATATGAGAGCACTAAAATAGGTTTAGTAACCCCTGCTTCACGAAGTTCAACTGCTTCACCGAGTTCTGCAATACCGAAATAATCAACCATATTCTGAATATGAAGAGCCACGCCTTTAGCACCGTGACCATAAGCATCTGCTTTTACAGTTGCAAGAGTCAGGACACCACTATTAAGTTTTTTCTTAAGCTCTGCTATATTATTTTCAATTGCAGATAAATCTATGGAAGCATAAGTTCTGTAATATTTTTGATTTTCCAACTATTTAACATCTCACAAACAAAATTTTTTCAGTTTAAATTTTATTAGTTTATTTTAACATATTTTACCTAAATAAACAATAGTTTACACAAATTTAATAAAACTTGCCTCTTTTAATCTTGTTTATAGAAAAAGTTTGTGTTATAATTTACTGTGATATGTTTTGTAAATGTGGTGATTAAATGAATAATCCTATTTACAATTTAATATGTGCTTTAGGTACATTTGTTACAGGTCTTGTAACAGGTGCTATTCGTTTTTATAAAAGATATATTTTATTCACTCTTAAAAATCTTTCGATTTACTTTATAAACTACAACAAAAAATCTTTTTCTTCTGTTAAGACTTTTTTAATAAGAGCTGTTGTTTTTATTCTTATTGCTTCTGTAATTTCTGGTGCAGCGATAATTATAAACACAAGAAGCACAAAGGTAGAGGCTACCAAGGTTATTTTAAATGGCGACACTGTTGGTTACATAAAAACTGAAGAAAGCGCCGAAAAAATAGAAAAATCAACACTCAAAAAACTCAACACAAAGAAAGATTATGAAATAGAATTTAAAACAGCAAAAACTGAGCCATACAACATTTTATCTGATGAAGCACTCAGTGATTTGCTCGTTCAGAAAATCGCACCGGATTACATAAAGGTTTGCGAAGTTTACATTGATGACAGATTGATTTGTGCAGTTGAAGAGCAATTAATTGCTCACAGCGTTATAAATGAATTACTCGAAGCAGAAAAGAAGAAAAATAAAAAGGCTTCTGTTTCCTTTGCTGAAACAATTTCTTACAGATACGCTTATTATAAAAGCAGTGACGAAAACATCTGGAACAAAGAGCGTTTAAGTCTTGCTTTAAAAACCTTTGAACTTTTAACTCCTCAGCACGTTGAATGTGAAACAAAGATTGCTTCTGTTCCATTTGATACTGTAGATATTGAAACAAACACCCTTTTTATTGGTGACTCAAGAATAAGAAGAAAAGGCAAAAAAGGCTCTGAATACGTTATAGACCTTGTTACTTATATTGATAAGAAAAAGGTTCTTTCGCAAAACCTTACAAGTCTTCAGATAAAAGCCCCTGTTTCTCAGGTTGTTGAAAAAGGTATGAGAGCTGAGAGTATTTCAATGGGTGGCTACACAGTTACTCAGACAAGTGGCTATTTCTGCTGGCCTGTTGTTGGTCTTCACACAGTTACCTCACCTTTCGGCTGGCGTAGTCTTGGTAACCACAGAGGTATTGATATTTCTGGTGCAAATGCTTCTGGTTCACTTGTTGTTGCAGGTGCTTCGGGCGTTGTTACAGAAGCTGGTTGGAGCACTGGTGGTTATGGTAACTACGTAATGATTGACCACGGCAACGGCGTTGAAACACTTTACGCTCATATGCTTGATAATTCACTTATGGTAAGTGCTGGCGACCACGTAACAAAAGGTTACGCAATAGGTAGAGTTGGTAACACTGGTTATTCATTCGGTGCTCACCTTCACTTTGAAGTAAGAATAAATGGTACAAGAGTTAACCCAGCGTGGTATATAGGATTGGAATAATATGAATATTACAGTAATTTGTTTCAGAAAATTAAAAGAAAAATATTTAACTGATGCCATAAATGAATATTCAAAAAGAATTTCGGCTTACGGCAAATTAGATATTATTGAATTAACTCCGGTTAAGCTTTCAGAAAACCCTTCTGATAGCGAAATTAAAACTGCACTCGAAAAAGAGGCAATTGAAATTATAAAAAAGACTCCACAGAATGCGTTTATTATACCTTTATGTGTTGAGGGTGAAATGCTTTCAAGCGAAGGTCTTGCAAATAAATTCAATAAAATTTCACTTTCTGGGAAAAGCAATATCGTTTTTATAATTGGTAGTTCATTTGGACTTGCAGATATTATTAAAGAACAAGCACATTTAAGGCTCTCTTTTTCTAAAATGACATTCCCTCATCAGCTTATGAGAGTTATGCTTTTAGAACAGATTTACAGAGCATTCCAGATTAATAATAATGGGAAGTATCATAAGTAGTTGTTAGTTGTTAGTTTTTAGTAAAGGGAATGTAAAATATGATTTGCGATATGTGTCAGAACTATTGTTATGATGAAGAGTTTGATGAATATTATTGTGATATAAATCTTGATGAAGATGAATATTTAAGATTTTTAAGTACGGTAACTGAAACGAAGTGCCCATATTTTAAAAATGGGGATGAGTATCAGATTGTGAGAAAGCAGAATTAATTATTTGAACTCACACAAATCAATCAATTTTGAAAACACTTGATTTTATAGCAACAATTTGTTATATTGTATAAGTAACTTCGACAAAAAGTTACTTATATTTTATTTATAGGGGAGATTTAATTATGTTCTGTACAAACTGTGGTAAAGAAATCCAACCAAACCAAGCATTTTGCTCTAATTGCGGTAATGCAATAAATAACACCGCCCAACAACCACAAGCTACTATTAACCAGCAGAGTTATTCTGCACCAAACCCTCAATATACACAACCTGTAAACAATCAGTACAACCCACAATACAATGCACCATACGCTCCGCAACCAAACTTTCAAAATAATAATCTTCAACTTATCCAATATGCAGATAAAGCTAAAAACATTAAAACTCTTGGTATTGTAGCAACTGTTTTGATGTTTGGTATTGGTTTTATTTTATCTGTCGTAATCTGGATTATGTCAAGCGGTTTAAACGAACCTTTTGTTAACCCTGAAAATCCTGCAGATATGGAAGTTCTTCGAAAAGCTAAGAAAGACCTCAGTTTAGGAAAAAAATTGTCTTTCGCACCTATTATTGCTTTAGCTTTTTGCTTTTTATTTGGTGTTTTTCTTGGTATGGCTGGACTCGCTTAATTATTTAGCTCGAGTATACCCCCATAAAAATTTACAACCTATCATTTAAGGTTTAATACCTTTAAATGATAGGTTGTTTTCAATTTGTTAGTATACGTTTACTCGCCACTACTCTGCTGTTAAAATATCTATAATTTGCGAATAAACCCCTGATGGATTGTTAAGGAAGTTTTCACGGAGTTGTTCTGCCTGTAAAATATCGGCAACATAAAGAGAGAGGGTTAAAAGATTTTCACCTAAGCCATCTATTTTAAATGTAACATTATAACCTGTTTCGGTTTTATTTATTTCTACCTTTGTTTCTCTCTCTGCCTTTGCTCTTGCGAGCATTTTTAAAGCAGATTTTACGGAGCGTTCTCTCAATGTATTTGTAAGAGTGGTTTCAAGCGTTTCTGCATTGCTTCTGCCTGCTTCTGTTACAGTTATGCAAGATTCATTAAGATATTCTTCTTCCTGTAACATTTTTTGCTTTAACAAATCGTCAATAGCTTCGTTCAAATCGAAGAAATTAACAAGCCCTTCTTCCTGAAGGCAGTCGCAAAGTTGTTTTCTCGTCATTGGTTCTTTCACACGTGAGAGCATATAACAAACGAGAATTTTAATCTCTAACATATTGCGGAGACCGCCGAGGACAATATCCCCTGCAAAAGCATCAAATTCAACCATAAAAACGCTCCTTTCTTAAAAATTCTGATTAGTATTTTAACACAATTTAAGTTTTCAGTCAAATATTTTTATAAGCTTATTTCTTACTTCACCTGCTAAATAAAGTGAGCCGACTACAAACAACATATCATTCTCTGCAAGCTCGCTTTTTATTAAATCAAGAGATGAATTTGCATTGTCACAAATAATCACATTGTGGCAATATTTTTTTGCTATTTCAGAAAGAGCTTCGGCTTTCATAGCTCTTGGATTTTCAGGCGTTACTGCAACGAAAGTGTCTGCTTTACTGATAAGCGGTTTTAACGATTCTTCTACTGCTTTATCATTCATCATACCAGCAATAACAAAGAGCTTTTTATTACTGTCAAAGCAATCTTTAACTGCATTATAAAACGCTTTTGCACCATCTTCGTTATGACCACCATCAAGAATTACCAAAGGCTTCTTTGAAATAACCTCTACCCTTGCAGGTAAAATAGTTTTATCAATACCATCTTTGATATTCTGCTCAGTAATATTATAGCCTTTTTCTTTTAAAACATTAACCGCTTCAATAACGGTAGTCATATTCTGCACCTGATGTGCACCTGACATCGAAATATGGTACTCTTGTTTGTTATAAATAAAATGAGTACCGAAGATGTCTTGGTTTTTTATTGATACAGAAGATTCATCTGGTACAATAACAGAATTGCTTTTTTCGTTACAGATAGTTTTAATAACATTCATAGCACTCTCTTGCTGATTATAAGAACAAACAAGAGTACCATTCGGTTTTATTGTACCACACTTTTCAGTTGCAATTTGTTCTATTGTGTCGCCTAAAACGCCAGTATGGTCTAAAGAAAGTGAAGTTATTACGTTTACAAGTGGTGTATCTATTATGTTTGTAGCATCAAGTCTGCCACCAAGACCTACTTCTAAAACGAGTATATCTACCTGAAGTTTTGAAAAGCATAAAAATGCAGTAGCTGTAAGTGCTTCAAATTCTGTAATTTGAGCACCAGCTGCTGACATTTTTTCAATCTCAGGCTTTATAATTTCCACACATTGTGAAAACAATTCTTTATCAATCGGTTTGCCGTTATATTGCACTCTTTCAAGAAAATCGGTAACGTATGGTGACGTGTAAAGTCCAACATTATAACCCGCTTCAATCAATACATTTGAAATCGCCGTAGAGGTTGAGCCTTTACCATTTGTCCCTGCTACGTGCACACATTTTATATTTTTGTGTGGATCACCTAAAATTTGCAACAAGGTATCCATCCTGGAAAGCCCTGGATGGATACCAAATTTTAGTAAAGAATGAATATAATCTAACGCTTCACAAAACGTCATTGAAGTTTAGCGAGACTTTCCTGAAGCATAGCGATTTTTGCTTTATATTTTTCCTGAGATTCACGTTGTGCTGCAACAACTTTTTCAGGTGCTTTTGCCATAAAGCCAGGGTTATTGAGTTTATTTTCAACAAACTCTAAATCCTTTTTAACTGCTTCTAATTCTTTATTAAGTCTTGCCTTTTCAGCCTCAAAGTCAACAAGCTCATTAAGAGGAATGTAAATTCTTGCTGCTTCTGTGATAACTGAAACTGCACCCTCAATTTCGTTTTCGTATTTTTCTTCTACTTCTACTTCAGATGCAGAAGCAAGTCTTGTGAAGAATGCAGAACCATTTTTGAAATCTTCAGAATATTTAGTTTCAATGTAAAGTTTTGCTTTCTTTGATGGTGGAACGTTCATTTCTGCACGGCGATTACGAATAGCCTTAATAGCAGTCATAATTCTTTCCATAGCTTCAACTTCTACAGTGAAGTTGAGTGCTTCATCATATTTGCACCAACTTGAAAGCATTATTGTTTCGCCTTCGTGTGGAAGTGCCTGCCAGATTTCTTCTGTAATGAATGGCATAAATGGGTGAAGTAATTTAAGTGTATTAGACATTACGTAAACAAGAACTGCTTTTACAGTCTTTTTAGCCTCAACATCTTCACCATTAAGACGAATTTTTGCAATTTCAATATACCAGTCACAGAATACATCCCAAATGAAGTCATAGAGATTCTGTACTGCAATACCTAACTCAAAGTTATTGAGTGAGTTTGTAACTGTTTTAACTAAGTTATTAAATGTGCTTAAAATCCATTTATCTTCTATTGCAAGATTTTCTGGAATGTGTGGTGCTAATTCATCTTCATCAAGATTCATAAGAATGAAGCGGTTAGCGTTCCAGAGTTTATTTGCAAAGTTACGGCTTGCTTCAATCTTTTCATCAGAGAAGCGCATATCGTTACCAGGGCTGTTACCTGTTGCAAGTGCAAATCTTAAAGCGTCTGCGCCGTAAGTATCAATAATCTCAAGTGGGTCAATTCCATTACCTAATGATTTTGACATCTTTCTACCCTGAGCATCACGAACAAGACCGTGAATAAGAACAGTATCAAAAGGTGCTTTGCCTGTATATTCTAACGCTGAGAAAATCATACGGCTAACCCAGAAACCGATAATATCGTAACCAGTAACGAGTGTATTTGTTGGGTAATAATGCTTTAAATCTGCTGTTTCTTCAGGCCAGCCAAGTGTTGAGAATGGCCAGAGTGCTGATGAGAACCAGGTATCAAGAGTATCTTCGTCCTGACGAAGATGTGTGCTGCCACATTTTGGACAAACATCAACTGCT
>JAZNUL010000024.1:0-3976 GCA_045592285.1 Acutalibacteraceae bacterium | reverse complement strand
AAGACCAATTGGTCGTCTGTCTTCTTTATTGAATTTAGGGAACATAAATGGTGTAAAGTAAATGTGGAAGCTGTTTACGTCACCAGCACCGTGGTCTACCCAGCCACTTGCATGGTCAATAAGTCTTGTCGGGTCTTTTTCTCTATAGAATTCACACGCTTTAACAGAGTCAAATTGTCCCCATGCTTCGTTGAATGGAGTCCAGAGTGCAAGTGAAGGAACATTATAAAGAAGATTAATCATATCTTCTGAATCTTTATAATATTCTTCTTTGCCTTTTTCATCTGTTCTTGCATAGAATAAATTATTCTTTTTACTGTCAGGCACTCTACCAACTTTTTTATTGTTAAAGAGCATACCTAAGAATGGTAATGTACCAATAGCAAGGAAGTTATATTTTCCACCGCCATTAATCATATCTTGCCAAACAATCATACCGAGTCTGTCGCAGTGGTAATACCAACGAAGTGGTTCGATTTTAATGTGCTTTCTTAACGTGTTGAAGCCTAAATCTTTCATTGTCTGAATGTCATAAATCAAAGCTTCATCACTAGGTGCTGTGTAAAGACCATCTGACCAGTAGCCCTGGTCTAAAAGTCCGTTAAAGAAATATGGCTTATTATTAAGCATAAATCTTGGTGTGCCGTCAGCGTCAACGCCAGTGCTGAATTTTCTCATAGCAAAGTAGCTGTCAACTCTGTCTTCACCAGCAGCGAATTTAATATCATAAAGGTAAGGATTTTCAGGTGACCAGAGTTCATAGTCTGAAAGCTTAATTGTGCCTTTACCATCGGTAAGCTTTGCCCCCGCTTTTATCTGGTCTTTATCCATAATCATAACGCCAACTTCTGGCATTACCTCGCCTGAGTAAGAAACCTCAACGTGTAATTCGTCGTTATCAATATCAGGTGTGAGCTTAATATTTGTAATATAGTCATAAGAAACTTCTTCAAGCCAAACAGTCTGCCAGATACCAGATTGTGGTGTGTACCAGATACCACCGCGGTTAAAGGTCTGTTTACCACGAGCCTGACTGCCTGTGTCAGTAGGGTCAGTTACTGTAACTCTCAAGTCGTTTTCGCCATTTAAAATAGCTGCAGTAACATCAAATGTAAATGGAAGATAACCACCTGTGTGCTCACCAATAACAGTACCGTTCAATGTAACAGTGCATTTATAATCAACAGCGCCAAAGTGCAAGAGCACCTTTGACTTTGTTTTTGTGAAGTTGAAAAGCTTCTGATAATAAAGTGTATCAGTAGGCATTACCCATTTTTCAACACCACTTAAAATTGATTCAGGACTGAAAGGAACAACAATTTCACCATGAAAACCGCTGAATTTTTTGTTTTCACCGTAAATAGCGTAGTTCCAAACACCGTTTAAGCAAATGAAACTGTCACGTTTGAATTGTGGTCTTGGATAATCGTTAAGTGGGCAATTTTTGTCTAAAGTTTTACCCCATCTTGTCAATAATCTTTCCATAATACCCTCCGAAAAGTAATTTAAATCAATACACATTTATTTTACCATAAATCAGATATTTTTTCAACACAAATCACCAAATTGAACGAATTGGAATAATATGCACTATGGAGGTGCTTTTATGGTAGCAGAAGTATCTATGCTCATTTTTGCAATAATAGGGATACTGAGTATTTTAAGATTTTTAATTTTTAAGTTTATAAGCTTTAAAGAAGAAAAATTTACGCTTGTTTTACCGGTTTTTTCTGAAGATGAAGAAATTTTCAGAAGAATTGAAAATTTAAGAGAGTTTCTGGAGTTTTCAGGAATACATAAGAAATGCACCGTAGTAATTATAAACTACGGCGCTGGGGATTGGTTTTTAGAAAAAATTCAAGAGAATTATGGATATTACGGATTTTTAAAAATAATAGAAGCGGATGAAGCAGGGGATGCTTTGAAAGAGATTATTTATTAATATTGAACAACTTAAAAGCATTGTTATTAGCAGTTGTGAGAACTTCTTCTTTAGTAAGATTTTTCACTTCTGCTATTTTTTCTGCTACGAAAGAGATGTAAGTGCTCTGATTTCTTTTGCCACGATAAGGCACAGGGCTCATATATGGGCAGTCAGTTTCTAAAAGAAGTCTGTCTAAAGGCAAGCTTTCAGCAACCTCTAAAGGTACTCGTGCATTTTTAAATGTAACTGCACCGCCAAGACCAATATACATTCCGAGTTTCAGAACTTCTTTCATAACCTCTACACTACCAGAAAAGCAGTGAAGCACGCCTTTCGGTTTGTATTTTTTGAGAATTTCTAATGTATCATTATGAGCATCTCTTGAATGAATAATAACAGGTAAATTTAATTCATTTGCTAATATAACTTGCTCTGTAAAAATTCTTTTTTGCTCTTCTTTATTATCTTTAACCCAGTAATAATCAAGACCGATTTCACCAATGGCAACACACTTTTTGTGGCGTGAAAGTTCTTTTATTTCAGTAAGATAATTTTCATTTACTTTGTGTATTTCTTCTGGATGAAAACCTACTGCACAGTACATAAAATCATATTCTTTGGAAAGTGCAATTGAGTTTTTAGATTCTTCTATATCTGTTCCGCAATTTATAACGCCTAAAATGCCCGACTCAGTGAATGAGTCGAGCAAAGTAGTTCTGTCTTCATTAAATGCTTTATCGTTATAATGAGCGTGAGTATCAAAAATGAAGTCCATGTTTTTTTCTTTCTATAAATTAACCTAACATTGTACCAGCAGGCATACCATCAACAAAGAGAACTTTAATATCATCTTCAGTAATTTCACCTGCTAAAACCATACCCTTACTTTCAACACCGCAAAGTGTTCTTGGTTTAAGGTTAGCAACAATAACAACACTCTTGCCAATAAGGTCCTCTGGTTTGTACCACTGAGCAATACCAGATGCAACTGTTCTTGGCTCTTTTGTGCCGTCATCAAGTGTAAGTTTTAAAAGTTTTTTAGCCTTTTTAATTGGTTCGCAGTCAATAACCTTTGCAACACGAAGTTCAACTTTAGTGAAGTCATCAAATTCAATTTCTTTAAGTCCGATAATTGTTTTTTCTTCTTCATCTTCTTTTACTTCAGGAAGAGATGCTTCAATTTCAGCTAAAGTTTTTTCAACGTCGAGACGATTGAAAAGTGGAGTTGCTTCGCCGACTTTACCACCAGCCACTAATTTACCAAAGCTTTCAAGTGACTCTAAACAATCAATATCGCAATTGATTTGTGAGAGAATAGCGTCACTTGTAGCAGGCATAAATGGTTTTAATAAAACTGCTATAAAGCGGATTGATTCAAGTAAATTGTAAAGAACTGTTCCAAGACGAGCTTTTTTCTCCTCGTCTTTTGCGAGTGCCCAAGGCATTGTTTCATCAATATATTTATTGCAACGTTTTGCAAATTCAAATATTTTAGAAATAGCATCGCTAATCTTGTAAGTGTCAAGAAGTTTTTTAACTTCTGGAAGAACAGAAAGAGCCATTTCTTTTAATTCTTTGTCTAATTCATCTTCGCAAGAAGGTTCTTGAATTACACCGTCAAAATACTTGTTATTCATAGCAACAGTACGGTTAACAAGGTTTCCGAGTGTGTTTGCAAGGTCGGAATTGAAACGCTCGATAATTGTTTCATAGGTGATTGTTCCGTCCTGAGCATGAGGCATTTCAGAAAGAAGATAGTAACGCACAGCGTCAACACCGAAGCGGTCGCAAAGGTCATCTGCATAAATAACGTTGCCACGGGATTTTGACATTTTGTCATTACCTGAAAGAAGCCAGGGGTGACCGAATACCTGCTTGGGAAGAGGCTCACCAAGTGCCATAAGCATAATTGGCCAATAAATAGTGTGGAAACGAAGAATATCTTTACCGATAATGTGAACATTAGCGGGCCAGTATTTCTTATACATTTCGGAATTATTTTCGGGGTCGTAACCAAGACCTGTAATATAGTTGAGAAGAGCATCTACCCAA
>JAZNUL010000023.1:0-2587 GCA_045592285.1 Acutalibacteraceae bacterium | reverse complement strand
TTCAGCTGAATTCTTTTTTAAATCTCCATTTACTGCTTTTACAAGATACTTGTATTGTGTACCAAGTGTTACTGAACCATCAACGTACTCTGTTGTTGTCAAGCCTGTCTTTACAGCTTTCCAACTCTTATCCCATTTCTTCGTTGATGGATTGTAAACTTTTCTGTAAATTTTATATTCTTCTGCATTTGCAACAGCATCCCATTTGATAGTAACACCAGTATTGCTTATTGTGGCAGAGGTAATTACTGGTGCTTCAAGGTTAGCGCTATACTTAATAATTGCAGTCTCTACTTTTTCATAACAAACAGTACATTCTTTGTATTTGTAGCCATCAGTAGTTTCTGTTGGTTGACGCTCTATAACCCAATTACCCAACTTATGACCTGTTGCTTTTATAACAGTACCCGTCTCAACAACGCTACCGCATGAACTACACTTTTTGTCACCAGTATAACCATCAACTGTGCAAGTAACAGTTCTTTGGTTTACAGTCTTTAACTGATGTTCTTTTTTAGGTATAACAGTTCTTTCTGCTTCTTCTCCACAAACCGTACAAGTTTTATAGTTGTACCCCTCACTGTTACAAGTTGCCTCTTTGCCTATTAACCAAACGCCACCCGGTACGTGTGTATTGTTAACAGGAAGTTTTGTAACATCTTTTCTACTGTCGCATTTTGTACAATGATGAGATTTAACACCTATATTCATACAATTCGCAGGTGTATCTACTGTCCAATCACTTGAGTACTTATGACCTGATGCTTTTACTTTTTCCCATTTTTGTGCATTACAACCACTATCTTTACAGCTTTTTATTCTTATTCCGTCACTTGTGCAGGTTGGGGTCGCAGCTGCATCGTAATACCAGTCACCCCAGTTATGATTCCCTAAAGCATCAACTTCGCGCTCTTTAAAAATGTAATCACAATTCACACAAGTAATAGCCTCCTTACCTTTTTTTGTTTCGGTAGGAGAAACTAAAGAAACCCAGTCTGTACCTTGTGTATGGATATCTACTGAAAATGGTTTTTCAGTTTTGGTTGTTACCTCATAATTCGGTGTTGTTGAATATTCACCTTTAAGTGTACAACCATCAAAATTCAAACCATAAATTGCGTAATTACTGTTATTACCAGTCGCTTTCAAAACTTCTTCTGGTGTAATTACTACTTTTTCTTCTTTTGTCACAGGGTTAAAACTATAAACTGAATCTTTCTTTGAATAGTAAAGCACCCCGTTACCACTTACGAGTTTTGAAAAGTTGTATTTCCAGATTGTATTATCATCAACCTTTTTCCACTCATCTGTTATTTCTTTTAAAACAACAGGCGTTGTATCATTTATATCATCCAACTCAGTCAATTTACCTGTTTTATGCTCCTTACTTTCAGAAACATAATCACTATCTATGTAATAAATTTTATCATTTAAAAGCTGGAATGCAGTACCTGAATCCTGCCAGAAATAATTATCATATTTCGTGCTTTTTGGAGTCGTTATAAAATCAGTTCTGTCAAAAACCCCGTATTTGTGACCTGTTTCTTTTATGCCCTCTGTTGACCTTAAAAAATTATAATGATATACCTTACCACTTGTATCATTTGTCGGGTCATCCCATGTAACATCTACGTGATATGGTTCATTATCAATATAAATAACGTTCCAGGCGTGATTCATTCTTTGTGAAGAGCAATAATTTGATTTAATACCAACACGCTCCAACAAATAATCGTATGCAAGAGCGTAGCCCATACAAACTGCCACACCTTCGCCAAACACACCATACATATTGAAAACCTGGTTTGGCAAGGTATCATTCTCTAAATTTACAACGTCATATTCACAACTTAAGGCAAGCCTGTCGTGTAAGAGTAACGCTTTTTCTACATCACTTAAACTGTCGTTTCCTTCAATGCCATAGAGTAATTCGTTTGCTTTTTTTATAGAAACATTGTAATCTCTGACATAATCTTCAGGATTGTCATAAATATAAGAGCAGTTAAGACCTATGATGGAACTCTCGTTTTTTCCACCTAATTCAGCCAAAAATCCTGTTGACCTGAAAAGTTCGGGACTTTCATACCAGATAAATTCACATATAGCGGCATACAAATCTGCATTTGCTGGAAGTTTATATTTACTTAAATCCAAATAACCATAGCCCTCGGGGTCAGTTAAATTACTATCATCAACCATAAATTGATGAAGCACGTCATTCTTAAAAGCAACTAAATCGGGGATGTAGTCATTCAAATCAACACTACTCCCAATACTGCCAATACTAATAGCATTATAGCGTTCACAAGTCATCAGTTCATTTTCAATATCAGGTTCAGATTCAACCGCAAACGCCATACTCGGCATAGTAAAAAGAAAACTGAAAACAAGAATGAAACACAACACAAATTTTAATTTTTTCTGCATTATTCTCTTCCCCTTTCATTCTACATATATTTTCAGTTTATCATAGTAGTATATTTTTTACTATATCCTTCAATTTCAATAATTGAAGTAAATATCGTATATAGAACATAAGCAATTCCATAATTTAAAAACACACTCAAATCTGCCTTAAATATTAAAA
>JAZNUL010000022.1:0-12597 GCA_045592285.1 Acutalibacteraceae bacterium | reverse complement strand
TAAAATTGTAAGATAGCTCTCCGCATTTCTGCGACAACGATACAGATATTATTCCATACCGCCAGACCAGTTTTTTGCCATAAACTGACTTCGGCACCTACCCCTTTCACACCTGCCATTCTGGTAAAATGTTCCACAGATGCTACTGATGATAAAATGCTCCTCTATCGGTTGTGAATACTATAACATAGTTACACTTATATGTCAATCAAAAAATGGTAAAAATAATAAAACAGTTCTATGAAATTCATAGAACTGTTCTTCTTTATTAAACTGTTTCGTTGAATGTAACAGACTTTGCCCATTCGTCGAAAGAATTGTAACTTGCAACGTAATCTTCTTCGGTTGTGCAAGCAAAACTTACACACCAAAAGCCATCGTCAACTTCATAATAATACTCTTTATAAAAATATGTGGAACCATCTTCTTGGTTTACTTGATATTCAATGAAATTAAAACCGTTTTCTGACTTAAATTCCGAACAAGAACCGCCATTTTCGTCAAAGCAGTTTTCTTCAACAAAATTTGCTGAGGCAATTCCGTACTCTTCGAGAGTCATATTTTTATATTCTTCTTCGGTTTTTATATAATCTTTCATTATAAGAACAACCACGTCTCCATTTGTAAAAACCGCATCATAACCATCGGCGCTATCATCAATAAAATCATCTGATAACGTAATTTGCATTTCATTAACCGGAAAAGTTGCCGGTACCGGTTCTGCCATAACTGTTGAAAGACCTAATAAAATACCCAAAATTAAACATATAATACTACTAATTATATAGTAAATAGAATATTTTTTATTTTTCTTTCTATTATTTATTGTATCTTCACCAATAGGTTCATTAAAAAATGTATCATATAAAGCAGTTTTTTTAACTTTACCCGATAAAGAAACATCTTCAACGCCCATTGGGATAGTTACAATATCATTTGCAATAAACTTATCAATGTTATTTGACATAAAACCTGGCACAACTAAGATTTTTGTTTCTTCTTCAGGAATTTGAAAAGTTGCCTGTTGACCATTTTTGATAGTTCCTAATTTTTTATATCTCTCTTTTCGGAACTTCTTTCCTTTACCATCTGTCGAGCGAGCATATACTTCATATCTAGATAAACATCCAGTAAATGACTTTTCTCTGTTGATAGTTAAATTTCTCATTTTATTACCCCACAAAAAATTTAGTATATTAAATTTATCACATATTTCGACAAATTTCAATATATTAAGTAAATTTTAAGATTTTTTTAATAAAATATGAATAAAAGCGAAGTGCTTTCACACCTCGCTTTAAAATCAAAATATTATTAGTACAGAGGCAACAAATGAAACGGCTGTTGCTACGTAATCTTTCTTTGTTAGTTTTTCTTTTTGTAATATACTTATAATAGTTGAAAACACCATTACACCACCCGTTACAAGCGGATATTGCACTGAAGCTGGTAAATTAGAAAGTGCTATAAGCAAGAATAAATTACCAACACCATTTAAAACGCCGTAACCAGATGAATATAAAAGATTTTTGCCTTTAACAATTGGAATCTTTTTATATTTAACTAAAAGCCAGATTGCACAAATAATAACAGAAATAATGTTAATTAAAAACGTAAAGCCTGTGCTATCAGTTATCGGGTAGCCTGATGACTGATGAATTTTAGAAATTACTCCAGCCATACCATTAAGCACAAAAACTGCCATATAGTAAAGGAGTGCTTTTTTACCATTCTCACCCTTTTGAATATTTAAAAGAACTGCAAGAACAATTAAAACACAACAAACTATTTTTAATGGTGATAGTTCTTCATTATAAAAACAAACGCCTAAAAGGAATGGTAAAATCATACCACCAAGCATTGAAAATACTGAATAAACAGAAAGATTGGCAACAGAAAATGCTTTTAAACTAAAATAAAGCATCATTATACCTGAAACTGCACTTATAAATGCAAGTAAAACGCTGAATGGGGTTATAGTAATTTTAAACCCACTTATAATAAGCATTATAAGTGAAGCAACTGCACTCTTGTATAATGAAAACACAAGAGTTGCTTTTGTATCACTGCCATAACCTTGCTGAAATTTTTGATTGAATAAAAATTGTACTGCAAACATTATAGTTGCAATTATAACGAGAGAATAATGTAACATAAATTAAAACCCTTTACACATAAATCCAGACCAGTTTGTGTCAGTTGATAACTCTCCACCATCTTTAAACATATCTTTGTGGTTATTGTCATTATAGAACCAGGCATTAAACCAGCTTATAGCATAACGAGAATATGCAGTTGGGTCACTGCAACAGGTGGTATGAATTGCACCATTAAGAGAAGCATAAACTGCAGGTCCTTTTACGGCATTGTAAGCAGTTACAAGCCATTTATCAGCATCTACAACCTTATCTTTTGTGCCAGCCATAAATAAAACTGGTTTTGAAAGCTTTTCAGCTTCTTCTACATAGTTACTACCAGCAAGAGAAAGAACACAAAGAATTCTATCGTCCACAGCACCTGCATTTACAGAGCTTCTGCCACCTTGTGAATGACCTATAACACCAATTTTAGAAGAATTGACTTTTTTATATAATGCACTTGATTTGTTGCTGTTTTCTTCAATCACAAAATCAATCTGAGCAATTTGTGCAGTACCATCAGCAGCCATTGTTTCATCACTTGCAACTACTATAAAACCAGCACTTGCAAGTTCTCTCAATAATCCATCATAAAGTGACGGTGGACAACCAGTACCATTTGCCCAGGAAACAATTGGGAATTTTGAGTTGTGAGTTAACAATTCAGACATATAGTAAACAATATAAGTTCTATCGCTTGTTGTATATGTAGCCTTTTCAATACCATTTGAACTTTCAACACTATCAGGCATTAAGCCTTTAGGTGCAGAAGTTGTAGGTGCCTCGGTTGGTTTTTCCTGAACAGTTGTAGTATTCTCTGAATTACCCCCACCACTGCTCTCAGTTGTATTCTGCACATTCTGTGTAACAGTTGGCTGTGGTGCTACATTTGTTATAATGTCTGAATTTACATCTGTAGCATAGATATCAGAATTATCAACATAGTTATTATCGTAACTGTTGTTAACACCACTATCTATATAAGGTGTTGTTGTGGTTGGAATTTCATCACTTTTACCACATCCAACAAAAACAAACGATAAGCTTAGTGCTAAAAATACCGCAATTATCTTTTTCATAGCTATCTCCTGAAAATAGTTTTTATTTAGTATAACAAAAACTAATCTATAATGCAATTATAAAAATAAAAATCCGTCATAAAGACGGATTTTTTCAGCCTAATAAAACATCAGTTGCGAGCATTACACAAAAACCCACTAACAAAGCGTAGGTTGCACCACGTTCACTACCGTGGGCGTGTGTTTCAGGAATCATTTCATCACTTATAACATAAAGCATTGTACCACCAGCAAAAGCTAAGGCGAATGGCAGAATTGCAGAAGCAACACTCACTGCAAAATAACCAATCATTGTTCCTACAACCTCTACAAGACCAGTAATCATAGCACAAAGAAAAGTCTTTTTAGCTGAAACACCAGCAGAAAGCATTGGTGAAATTATGACCATACCCTCAGGTATATTTTGAAGAGCAATACCCCCTGCTATTATAAGCGCCTGTGAAGTATCACCCGAACCAAAGCCAACACCAGCAGCGATACCTTCTGGCAAATTATGAATTGCAATTGCAGTTACAAACAAAAGCACTTTGCTAAGACTTGAGTTCTTGTGTTCTTCTGGCTCGGCACCAACTAATTTATGAAGATGCGGAACTAATTTATCGATAAGATTAAGTGCCAATGCACCAACAAAAATCCCCACAATTGTAATTAAAAGCCCGTATTTCCCACCGTATTCCAGTGATGGTAAAATAAGACCCAACACCGCTGCAGCAAGCATTACGCCTGCCGCAAACGATAAAACAATATCAGAAAATTTATGTGAAATCTTTTTAAAAGCGAAACCTATAAGAGACCCGATAATTGTAGCTCCGCCTACACCAAAGGCTGTTAAAAGAACTAATTTCATACTAATTCATCTGCCAATTTATTAATTTCTTCAATATTTTCATTACTTAATGATGATAAAATTTTAACTGAATTTTCACAATACTCAAGATTCTTGCTGTCTTCAAGCATTTTAAGCATTACCTTTTTTGCCATTGGCATCCAGCTACCATTTTCAATAAAAGCAACTTTTCTGTTACTGTAATTTCTTTCAATTAATTCGTGAATAAACTCTCTCATAAACGGGAAAATCTCACCATTATAAGTCGTAGTTGCAAGAACTAACTTGCTATAACGGAATGCATCTTCAACATTTTCAGCCATATCACTTCTTGCAAGGTCTGTAACAACTACTTTTTTTGCACCTTTTTCATTTAAAACTTTCTCAAGTTCTAACACTGCCTTTTTAGTATTACCATAAACTGAAGTGTATGCTATCAAAATACCCTCTTCTTCAGGTGTGTAGCTTGACCATTTATTATAAAGGTCTAAGTAATATCCTAAATTTTCTTTAAGTACAGGTCCATGAAGTGGGCAAATAAACTGAATATCTAAAGAGGATGCTTTTGAAAGAAGCTTCTGAACTTGCATACCATACTTTCCGACAATACCAAAATAATATCTTCTTGCTTCACAAGCCCAGTCTTCGTCAACATCCAAAGCACCGAATTTACCAAAGCCATCTGCAGAGAATAACACTTTATCAGTGCTATCAAAAGACACAATAACCTCTGGCCAGTGCACCATTGGTGCGGTTAAGAATGTCAATTCGTGATTACCCAAATTTAATTTATCGTTTTCACCAACAACAATTCTATTATCAGCAAAATCCGTTTTAAAAAAGTTTTTCATAATAGCAAAAGCTTTTTCTGATGAAACAATTTTTGCATCAGGGTAAACCTTTAAAAATTCACAAATATTTGAAGAATGGTCTGGCTCCATATGATGAACTACCAAATAATCTGGTTTTCTGTCACCTAATACTGTCTTTACATTATTAAGCCATTCATCTTTAAAATCGTAGTCAACAGTATCCATTACTGCAATTTTTTCATCGAGAATAACATAAGAATTATACGCCATTCCATTTGGCACTTCATATTGACCCTCAAATAAATCAATTTTATGGTCATTAACACCTATATATTTAATATCTTTTGTAATTTCCATATCCTTAACTCCTTAAAAAAAATTTAATCTATAATTTTTCCATCAGTTGAAATTGTAACAACCTGCCACGGAATAAATTTACCACTTTGTTGTAATGCTTTTTTTACAGCATTTTCTATTCCACCACAACACGGAACTTCCATTCTTACCACTTTAACACTTTTAATATTATTACTTTTTATAATTTGTGTCAACTTTTCAGAATAATCGCCCTCATCTAATTTGGGGCAACCAATTAAAGTAATATGATTTTTTATAAAATCATTATGAAAATTACCGTAAGTAAATGCAGTACAATCAGCCGCAATTAAAAGATTTGCGTTTTCAAAATATGGTGCATTAACCGGCACAAGTTTAATCTGACAAGGCCATTGAGCAAGTTGACTTTGTACGCTTTGAACATTCACATTAATAGTATTTTCATTTCTATTTATAGTTTTTGTCTGAGTACCAGGGCAACCACAAGGAAGCTTTGTGCCCATATTTTTCATTTTAGCTTCTAAAACAGCTTTTTCATTATATTCAGGTGCTTCCCTTTCTTCAAAAGAAATAGCATCCACAGGGCACGCTGGTAAACAGTCACCGAGTCCGTCACAATAATCTGCACGAGTTAACGTTGCTTTGCCATTTATCATCTCAATTGCGCCTTCATGACAGGCAGAGGCACATGCACCACAACCATTACATTTTTCTTCATCTATTTTAATTATTTTTCTTATCATAACTTTTTTTCACCTTAAATTAAAGTTTAATTTCATTTTCAGAAGAATTATTTTTCATAATATCGGTAAAGTTCTGTATTGTAGTTTCTGCGATATTTTCTAATGCTTCTTCTGTTAAAAATGCCTGGTGAGACGTAACAATAACGTTAGGCATTGAAATAAGACGTGCCAAAATTTCATCTTCCATAATATGACCAGAGTTATCTTCAAAGAAAAGGTCTGATTCTTCTTCATAAACATCTAAGCAAGCCGCACCAACTTTTCGGGATTTAATTCCGTTTAAGAGTGCTTCCGCATCTACCAACGCACCACGGGAAGTATTTAAAATTACAACACCTTTTTTCATAGTGTTAATTGCATTTTCATCAATAATATGATGTGTATCTGCCATTAACGGACAATGAAGTGAGATAATATCACTTTCTTTAAAAAGCTCTGAAAGCTCAACGTATTTCACTCTCTCGCCATCAGCAATAGAACTATCTGGAAATTTATCGTAAGCTAAAACTTTCATACCGAAGCCTTTACAAATATCAATAAAAGCTTTACCTATTCTACCAGTACCTATTACACCGATTGTTTTGCCGTGTAAGTCGAAGCCTGTAAGATTAGCTAAACTAAAGTTATAATCTCTTGAACGTATATAAGCTTTATGAATTCTTCTTATAGATGTTAATAATAAAGCTATTGTATGCTCTGCTACTGCATAAGGTGAATAAGCGGGAACTCTTACAACCATAATTTTACCATTAGCGTGTTTAATATCTACATTATTAAATCCGGCACAACGGAGTAAAATAACTTTAACACCAAATTCAACTAAACAATCAACCACCGCACTATTAACTGTGTCATTAACAAAAACACATACCCCGTCATAACCTTTTGCAAGATTTACTGTGTCTTCATTAAGCTTTGTTTCAAAGTACTTTATTTTAATATCATTTTCACCGCAAAATTTATCGAACGCAACTTTGTCATACGATTTTGCATCAAAAAATGCAATTTTCATAAAATCACTCCTTGTATTTATGTATGTATTTTAGTATAATTAAGAAAATAATTATGTTGAAATTTCAACAAAAGGTGATTTTTTTGAAAAATTATTTAGAAATCTTAAAAGAATCTGATTTATTTAAAAATATTGATGAAAAGCATATTGATAAAATGCTCACTTGCCTTGGAGCTAAAATAATTTCTTTTGATAAGAAATACACAATATTTTCTGAGGGCTCTCCCGCTAAATATATTGGAATAATGCTTTCTGGCTCTGCACAGATTTTTCAGGTGGATTACAACGGAAACAGAAATATATTAAGTAGCATTGAAACTGGCGAGGTTTTTGCAGAAGCATTTGCTTGTGCAGAAATTGACTCGTTACCCGTTACAATAATTGCAAATGAACCGAGTGAAGTTATGCTTATTGATTCAAGCAGAGTTTTATACACTTGCTCTAACAACTGCGATTTTCATAGGCAACTAATTTTTAATCTTATGAAAAACCTTGCAACAAAATCTTTACAATTTCATCAAAAAATTGAAATAACATCTAAAAGAACAACAAGAGAAAAGCTTTTAACATACCTTTCGTTGTATTCAAAAAAAGTAGGTAAAAAGAGTTTTACAATTCCATTTGACAGGCAAGAATTAGCTGACTATTTAGAAGTTGAAAGAAGCGGTCTTTCGATGGAAATAAGCAAATTAAAAAAAGATGGAATAATAAACAGCCACAAAAATCATTTTGAATTATTATAAATTCTCCCCTTGAATCAGCATTAAATTCAAGGGGATTTTTTTATATTTCTGATAGTTTCGCATCATCTAAATTAAATGAACTAAGCTCAACCTTTTTTATATTAAAATCATCATAGGTTTTATAATAATAAATCCCCTTATCTACGTTACAACAAGAGGAATAACGTGTGTATTCACATTCGCCGTCACGAACCAAAACACAACCCTTTGGCATAGCTACAGAATCTAAAATATGAAAAAACTGGTTGACGCTTTCTTTTTCGCTACTACCCGATTTTGATTTATATTTTACAAAGGTTGCTTTAATAAATCTTGAAGCAGAAGAAAAATCACCGGGAAGCCCCAAAGCACCTAACCCGAGACTATAATTTTTAAATTTAATATTCTCAGACAAATTATTCTCTGATACACCTTCGTGAAGTGACATATAATTATTCAAGTTCATTAAATGATAATCGAAAGTCGGGTTATTTGTTAAGACACCTACAGGATTTTCATATATTTTAAATCCTGTTTTTACACTTTCTATGGTTAACGATTTGGTTTTATCAGAAATTATCCAATGAAGTGGTGAAAGTGGCAAATCGCCACTGAAATTTATATTTACAAGATTTATGCCGTTTAATTCTGTTTCAGCCTCTTTGATATCTTTACACTTACCAAGTATATATGGTATCAGCTCAAATGGAGTAATATTTTTTAAATTATCTGAAAATGGCTTATAATCTGCATTACCTGGAAAATTAAGCCCAGCCATAGAAAGACCTGTTTCATTTGTTGCATCAAAATAAAGCGGGAAATTATTAATAACAGTTGCCATACCAATTATTGCGTAATGCACTTTTAACGGTTCAACACACCGCATTTTAATCGCAAAATTTCGTGGTGTTATAACTACCCTTTCGTTATAAGAACGTTCAACATCTAAATTTCTGCCAAAATAAAAGTCATTTGTTTTAAAAGTTATTGCAGTGCACATTTTTATCACCAGAAATAGTATATCCCATAACCGCCCGATAAAACGGATGGTTATGGGATACTATTAAAATTTATAGGTAATTCCACTATTTATAAACCCTACATTCTTAAAATCCTCATAATTGTGTCGCACAATATAATCTATATAAGAATCGATAATCTCTGCGGTTAAAATATAACCCGATGGGTTAAGGTGACCGTGAAGATAAAACTGTTTTTTAAACTTTTCATCATAAACAGGACCATATTTATAGAGGTCAATTACATAAGAATTTGAGAAAACTTCTGTTAATTTATAAAGCTCATTATAAAAGATTTTAAAATTTGGGTTACTTGTTCTGCTCTCATCCTTAGGAAAAGTTACAAAAAAGAATTTTGCATCAGGACTAATCTCTTTATAACGACTTATAATTGCACCATAGTAACCAATAAAAGTCTTTTTATTCTTAGTGAAATCCTTTGTATCAACATCATCAACCGAACCTATTTCTATACCGCTGTGGATGTCATTAGCACCAAGGGCAATTACATAAGCCTGACAAGCTTTATCTTTATTAAAAAAGTCGTTTTCTTCACCAAAGCTTTCAATATATTCACTTGCAGTCATTCCACCACGAGAGAAATTAAACGCGGTTAATCCATTTTTTCTTGCAATATATTGCCCCCAAGAATATTCATACAAATCGTGATAGGCTTTATTACCCTCTTTGTCACAGGTTTCAAATTCACCAGAAGAAAGACTATCACCAATAAAAGCAATTCTTCTGAAAATCGATGTGTGACTGTAACCACTTACTAAATTATCGAGTGGTTTTTCGTTTTCGTTATATAATTTTAAATTCCAATCCATATTAAACACTCCAAGGTTTTTCATTTATAAACACTCTGAAAAGCGGTAAACAGGATGTAAAAAATCGTTTATAAGCAATACAATAATCTTCACTCAACTGTGTTCTTTTGCAACCGCCCGCTCTACAAAGACCAAAAACATTACATTTTTTACACTTTTCTGGTATTTTAAGGCTTTCTTTAATAAAGTTCTTTGCAGTTTCGCTCTTTTCCATTGTGCCAAAATCTGTTTCAAGAATATTGCCAAGGAAATATTCATCTGTACAGTAGAAGTCGCAAGGGTAAATATTGCCATTTGCTTCTGAAACGTACTGATGTGTACAATGGCCTAAAATGCCACATTGTTCAACGGGTTGCCTTAAGAAAAGCCTTACCCAGTTATCAAATTGACGAATGCTTATATAATTATGACGAACATAATCTTTTACATAAAGGTTAAACACCTTAATAAGAAAATCGCCATATTGCTCTGGTGTCATATAAAGCTCACTTTCTTCGTGAGAGTCAAAAGGTTTAAGGCAAGGAATAAACTGAATATACTTAAACCCTTTTGAACGGAAGAATTTATAAACCTTTTCACCATTATCAGCACAAAAGCCTGTAAGAACTGTTAAAATATTAAACTCAACGTTATGCCTTTTAAAAAGCTCTGCAGTAGTCAGAATTTTATAAAATGAATTTTCCCCACTTGGTTTTTTACGGAATTTGTTTCCATCAAAATCACCGTCAAGGCTAAGACCAACTAAAAAGTTGTTATCGTGAAAAAATCTTGCCCATTCTACATCTATGAGTGTGCCATTAGTCTGAATTCCATAAAAAATCTTGCTGTTTTTAACATTTTTTTCTTTAACTGTTTCAACAAAAAACTTAAAAAAGTCAAGACCAGCAATAGTAGGCTCGCCCCCCTGAAATGCAAAAGAAATGTTTTCACCATCGGCATATTTAAGTGCCTTTTCTATCAAAATCTCAGCAATTTCTTTTTCCATAACGCCAAAACCGAGATGTTCCCTGTGTTCTGAAACATCCTTGTAGAAGCAATATTCACAAGAAAGATTGCAAAGTGATGAAGCAGGTTTTATCATCAAAGAAAGTGGTGGCATAGTTTTTTCCTTTCAAATTTAACTAAAGGGTGACATTTCTGCCACCCTTAATATTATTGTTCTATTATACCGCGTCTATTTTCGTTGAAATCGTCAATAATTTCGTGCATACGCTCGTTAAACTGATCTGCAATTTCAGGGTAAACAGGTGTACGGTTGTAGTTTTCAGCATAGTCATCAGTAAGAATGTGAAGCCAGTTCTTTCTGTTCTTATCCCAGAAAGCAGAGTTATCATTCTGGATTTTCTCAAAATACTTGAATGTTACGTAATCATTGTTTTTAAGAACATCGTAATCATACTCTGGGTACTGTGAAGTAACTTCACTAACAGGAACTGCATACTGAATTGCTTTGAGTTTTTCACGCTTCATATGAAGAATAGGATGCTCTTTTGTATGTAAAACAGTATCCTTTTTAAGCATTTCTGTCATAGAAATACCGTCAATAACTCTGTCTTGAGGTAAGTTATTATCACTACCATCAACAGTGATATCACAAAGGTCTAAAAGAGTTGGGAATAAATCTACAAGAACTGCAGAGTTATCTCTTTCGGTTCCCTTAGTACCAAGAGCGCCGTTGTCATTATCCCATCTAATCATAAATGGAACTTTCTGACCGCCTTCGTATGCCAAATATTTACCACCACGAAGGTCACCAACTGAGCCTTCAAGTGCAGGGCCGTTATCACTTGTGAACACAATAATTGTATCTTCAAGAACACCTTGTTTTTCCATTTCATCAAAGAGAATACCAAGGTAATGGTCAAATTCTGTAACACAGTCAACGTAAGTACCAAGACCTGATGTACCATCAAAATCATCACCAGCAAAAACCGGAGCGTGTGGCCAAGGTGTAGCATAATAAGCAAAGAATGGTTTATCATCCTGTGATTTTTCTGCAATCCATGAACTGATTTCATCGTGAATCCACTTTGTTGCCATACTCTGGTCTTTAAGGTCTTTAGTTGAGTGAACAATTTCCCAGTCACCATCTTTTTCAGTAACGTGGTAGAATGGTTTCATATCGTTTACGTGGTGGCTACCATAGAAGTAGTCAAAGCCTTGATTTGTTGGGAGATATTCGCCATAATCACCAAGATGCCATTTACCGAAAGCACCTGTGTTATAGCCAGCTGCTTTGAAAGTTTCTGCCATAGTAATTTCGTCACCTAACATACCATCGGCATTGTTGCCCATTTCAATAGAGTTGAAAATACGGGTTTGTGCAAATGGTGTGATTGTTTGAACTGTTGGGTAAATTACATTATCTGCATAGCCACGATATGGATATCTGCCTGTAAGTGCCGCAAATCTTGCTGGTGAGCAAACTGAATAAGCTGAATAGAAGTTAGTGAAGTTAAGACCATTTTCACCGATTGAGTCGATGCTTGGTGTATCGTAAATAGCGCCATTTAAAGAAACGTCGCCATAACCTAAGTCGTCCATCATAATAATGAGAACATTAGGTGAATCTTTAGTTGCTTTGTTATCAACTTTTTTAAGGTAATCGTCGTGACCTTCCCAGAGTCTTTCTGTGTTAGGCTTTGAGCGAAGATTCATTGTAAGAACGTAAAGAACAGTAGTTCCAAGTAAAAGAACTGTAAGAACAGCTGTTAAAACAGTTTTAAGTGCTTTATTTTTGAAACTCTTCTTTGTAACAAAGAAAAGAGCCCATAAAGAAATAGCATTAGGTGCAACTATAATAAGATTGCCGAGTAATCTTGTTAAGAAATTACCCTCACCGGTAAACAACTCGTAATCATAAGATGCAAAGCCATTCATACCGGTTGTAAATGCACCAAAGCCTGCATCTGCACCCCATATAACGTAGTATATAACTATACCGATGCTTACAGCCGCATAAGAGAACACCATTGGTGCATACACTTTTTTCTTGATTATAAGTCTTAAAGCAATGAGTGCAGAGAATATGCAATTAAATGCAACACAAACAACTGCAGTAAAATTAAACCTTGTAGCGA
>JAZNUL010000021.1:0-6771 GCA_045592285.1 Acutalibacteraceae bacterium | reverse complement strand
ATAGCATCATCAAAAGTATCGCCTGCAACTCTGATGGACTTTGAAGTAACAATATCACCCAAGGAAATAACTGCTACCTCACTTGTACCGCCACCGATATCAACAATCATACTACCTGTTGCTTCAAGTACAGGAAGCCCTGCACCAATAGCAGCAGCCATTGGTTCTTCAATAAGGCTTACGTATCTTGCGCCTGCACTTTTTGCAGCATCGTGCACAGCACGGCGTTCAACCTCTGTAACGCCAGATGGAATACAAATCATAACTCTTGCTCTGTTAAATGGTGAACCACTAATTGCTCTTCTTATGAACTCCTTGAGCATATCAGAAGTCATATCAAAGTCTGCAATAACACCATCCTTAAGAGGTCTTACCGCAGTAATAGAGCCTGGTGTTCTACCAATCATTCTTTTAGCATCAGCACCAACAGCAACAACTGTTTTTGGGTTTGTTCTTTCATCAACTGCAACAACAGATGGTTCACGGATAACAATACCCTTACCCTTAACGAAAACTAATGTATTGGCAGTACCGAGGTCGATACCTATATCTTGTGAAAATAACATTTTCTTTTTTCCTCCCTTATTTCTTTCTGAATAAATATGTTACGAAAAATACTACTGCAAGAGCCATAACTATTGTGGCACCCGCTGAAGTATCAGTATAAAACGATGTAATAAGCCCACCAACACCACAAAAGAGTGATGTGAGAACAGAAAAGCCTAAATAACTTCTTGAATTCTTACTTATATTTCTCGCTGTTGCTGCAGGTAAAATAAGAAGTGAGTTAATAAGAAGAATACCCACCGATTTAATTGAAAGCATAACAACTACTGCAACTACTATTACAAAAATGTTTTCGTAAAGAACAGTTTTTATGCCACGACTTGCCGCAAGCTCACGATTTATTGAAATCAGAAGTAATTTATTATAAATCAATGACCAGATAATTAAAACTGCTACTAAAGTTAAGCTTAAACATAATATCTCGCCCTGAGTAACGCTTAAAATATCACCAACAAGATAGGCTGAATATTTTGAGAAACCACCGCCATAAGAAAGCACTAAAAGACCTAATGCGACAGCAGTTGATGAGAAAACACTTATTACAGTATCACTCGAAGCGCTACCTTTATTTTTAACTCTCGTAATAATCAGTGCAAGTAACACACCAAATGCCACAAGAGAAATAATTTCATTTTTAATTCCTAAAAGCACACCAAGTGCCACACCAGTTAATGCACTATGACCTAAAGCATCAGAGAAGAACGCCATTTTGTTGTTTACTGCCATTGTGCCTAAAACACCCATAAGTGGTGCTATAATCAGCATTGCAAGAAGTGCATTTTTCATAAAGCCATAATCTGCCCACGAAAACGGCAGAAGCAAATCTAACAGAAAATATATATAAGTCATTTAATCAATCCAATCCGTGAAAGAAACTCTCTTTAAATTCAGGAGAAGAAAAAACTTCTTCGGCATTACCGCTTCTGAGAACAGATTTATTTATAAGAATAACGTTGTCTGCATATTCCTTTACTATTCCAAGGTCGTGCGAAACCATTGCTATTGCTATGTGATAATTCTTTTTGAGGTTTGCAATAACTTCATAAAACTTTTCGCTACCCTTTAAATCGACACCCGAAACCGGCTCATCAAGAATAAGCAATTCAGGAAGTGGATAAAGAGCACTTGCAAGCATCACTCTCTGAATTTCGCCACCAGATAAAACTCCGAGTGTTTTATTTTTTAAATGGAGACACCCTACCATATCGAGCGCTTCATCTATTGATTTTATCTGTTTTTTGTCTTTTTTAAAGCAAACAGGCGAATTGGTTCTGCCTATAAGCATAAAATCTTCAACACTGACTGGCGCAGAACGGTCGAAATCAAGGTGTTGCGGAACATAACCGATTGTTATGTTTTCGATTTTTTCGCCGTGATGTGATTCAAAGGTCACTGTACCATCGTGCTTTATTTCGTTAAGAATAGATTTTAAAAGTGTTGTTTTACCTGCACCATTCACGCCAATTAAAGCGGTTAACTGTCCACAGAAAAGGTCAAACGAAACACTTGAAAGTAAAACATCTTTGCCTTTTTTTACTCCAACATCCTTTACGGAGATTTTACAAAGTCCGCAACCGTTCTGTGATGACATTATTTCACCGCCTTTAAAATAGTTTCTAAATTCGCTCTCATTATATCTTCATACGCTGTAAGTGAAACCTCACCCCTTATAACAGGGTTGAGCGTTAAAATACGAGCACCTGTTTCGTTACTTAAAATTGTTGCTGAAGAACCTTTATAATCAGGTTCAGTAAAAAGAACGTTTACATTATGTTTTTTAATTATTTCTACCAATTCAGCAAGTCCTTTTGCTGAAGGCTCTGCGCCCTCGTGACTTTCAACTGTTGCTACAACGTTAAAGCCATATTCACTTGCTAAATAATCATAAGATTCGTGAAATGTAATTATATTTTCATTTTTTAGAGCTTCCGCTTTTCCGCTTAACTCTTCACTTAACTCAGTTAAACGATTTATATAATCATTCTTATTTTCCTCTATTACACTTTTATATTGTGGGTAAAAAGAAACAAGACTCTCTGCAATATTTTCAACTTGAAGCTTTGCATTTTCAGGCGACATCCATATATGAGAATTAACGCTGTGATTATGATCGTGATGAGTTTCTTCATTATGATTTTCGTGGTGTTCATCACAATTTTCAATCAGAGTAACACCTTCTGAAGAATCAATTACTTTGAGATTTTCGTTACTCATATAAATATCTTCTAAGAATGTTTCCATTCCCGCACCATTAATAATAAACACATCGGCATCCGCAATCAACTTTGCATCCTGGCTTAAAATCTGGTAATCGTGAAGACACCCAGTATTCTGCTCAGCCATACAACTGACGTTTATTTCATCAATGCTATCAACAATATTTAAAGTGAATATATAAATCGGGTAAAAGGATGTGACAAGAAGAATATTGTCATTTGTTACCGGGGGTGTGGTGCAAGAACAACACACACTTAAAACTAATGCTACCATCAGTATTAATGATAAAATTCTTTTCAAGTCAACACCCCCAATAATTTATTCTATTCTACAATTCTAAACCAATAAGTATCTTCAGATGAATAAAGGTCATTTTCAATAAGGATATAGTAAGTACCCTTCTTAAGTTCAATAACACCCGTTGTTACCTGATACTCATTCTTTGCAGATTCAAGTGTACTTATTTCGTTGCCGTTTTCATCCATAATTGTTGCAACCCACGCCAAATCATTTTCGTTTGTATAGTCGTGATAGAAGTGGAATGCAATATTTCTGTCTTTGTCAACCTCGAATTTATAGTAGTCTCTGTCGAAGTTCATATCGGTAGAAATAAGTGTACCATAGTAATCCTTAAGAGTACCAACCTCGTTTGCAGTTTCTTTTGTGTTATTTGATTCACTTTCAAACAACAAGTCTGTCTGACAGGTGTAAGTAAGGCTGTAAGGAACAGACGTATATCTCATTGAATCGGCATCAATTAAGATGTAGTAGTCACCAGCAGGGAGACCCATACCTGTAATGTTAACGCCTTCGTCATTCCATTTTGATACACGCTTAACAATTTCTGTATATGTTCCATCCTTTTCAGGTCTTAAGAGTCTTACGTTCCAGCCGTTGTAATCTTCATCGAATTCTTTTTCGTCAAATTCGTGAACAAAGTTTACTGTGAGGTAGCTCTTTTCGGTTAATGTAATCTTGAAATAGTCCTTATCAAGACCCATTACCTTTGGTGCAAGCATACCGCTCACTATGCTGTTTTCTTTAAATATTTCTGCCTGTTCAGGTGTATCATTTATTTCAAATTCAGTTGTTTCAGAAAGACCTGTTTCAACCTTTAATCTATAAGTCATACCATCCTGAACCTGAGTTTCAACTAATATATAATAAACACCAGGATGTAAATTGATTTTACCAGTTCTTAGTTCTGGGTCCTGATACTTTGAAGCAAACGAAGCAATTTCATAATCATTTTCAGTAAAGAGTTTCACAACCCAACCAACCTGTGGTAGCTGACTGTTATCGTGTGAGAAAACCATATCAATATAGCCATCATTTGTAATTTCAAATTTATAATAATCTAAATCTGCATCAGCCTGTCTCTGACTTGATGAGCCATAAATAACTCTGTTAAGTCTTAAATCAGTTGCAGTTTCTTTTGTATCGTTAAACTCTTTTTCAAAACTCTCTGTTGGTGTAAAGCTTACAGTTAAATCGAAGTCACCCGCTAAAAAGAGTTGACCTGGTTCAACTACAACACAATAAGTACCGGCTTCTACGCCTGTTTCACCCCAGGTTGAAGTAACATCTGCCCAGAAAGCATCAAAATAGGTAAGTTCATTATATTCATACCAATCATCATCTGGATTTTCTATATAATAAAGTGTTACACGCCAGCCATCGAGCATTGACTCCTGAATACTCTGGTGATTAAAGCTAAGACTCAATGCACCATTTTCTTCTAAAGTAAAAATGTATGCTTCATAGTCCTCCTTAGTCTTAAGCTCACCTTTAACTGCTATATTAAAGCCACTTGTATTTTCGCTGGTTTTTGTATTAATAAAGGTCGGTGTATTCATATAGAAAAGACTGTCTTTTACTTCTATTGCACAGACTGTTGCTATAAGTGATATAAGCACAGCTACTGTTACAATTATTATCAAGGTGCGTTTTTTTAATGACCTTTTCATAAACTACCAATCCTTTCAACTATATTTTTTATCTCTTCTTCTGCTTTTTCTATTTGTGGCTTTGTATCTGTAAAATTACAAAGAGCAGAATCTATAAATTTTATATTTAAAATTGAACAAGCAAATTTTAATTGTTCTTCCATAACAGAAAGCCATTTTGTACCATCTCTGCCAGATGAAAGAAGTAAAATTGCTTTTCTTTCTTTCTCAATTTTCTGAGTTTTGTTATATTTATAAAAATAAGTGTAATAAAACTGAAATCTATCTATTAATGCTTTTAACGGAGTAGAAAAAGTTCCGTTATATAAAGGCGAAGCAAAAACTATAAGGTCGGCATTTTCAAATTCCTCAAAAAATAAATCCAAATCTCTATACTTACATTTTTCATTTTCTTCACAGTAATTACATCCGTCACAAAACTCAAATTTTTCTTTATAAAGCTCAAATGTAATTATATTTTCACAATTACAGGTACTTTTAAAATATTCAATCTGTTTTTTTGTGTAGCCGTTTTGTCTGTTGGATCCATCTATAATTAAAACGTTGTTAATTTTCATATAATCACTTTGCTTCGTATTTTTGTCCACAATATTTGCAAATGTATTCACCATTTTCTGTTTCATAGAAAAGTGGTGGCAAATAATCTTCTGTTGAAGTTATACAATCACTTTTTAAACATTTAAAATCGTGTGTTGCTGTTTCTTCTACCGGTTTTATAAGCCTGCCTGTTCTTTTGGTAATAAGCTTGAGGATTATAGCCATAGCAGCATCAACATCGTAATTAAGCATTTTTTTATATACTGCTCTCGGGTCACTGTCAACGCTCATATCCAACTCTTCACCACGTGGGAACTGATGCATTATTTTTAAATCTTTTTTTGCTGTAAGAAGCATTCTTTCATCAAGAATAAACTTGTGCTTTCTTGAGCCATACTGAATTGCTGAGGTAAATGAACTTTTATCTACCTTTGTCATATAAAGAACATCAAGCTCTGGTAACGGCTCCATAAGATTATCGAAAACAACAAACGGTTTTTCACGCCTGTCCATAATATTTATAAAATCATCGGTAATAGGTTTGCCGTTTACTGATATAAAGTAGAATTCGTTACCCTTATAAATATTAAGACATTGTAAAAGTCCACGAACGAGTGTATTGTTTGCGAAATCACCAACAAAGCCTATTTTCATATTTGAAATATGATTTTTCTCCATCCACACAGTTGAAATATCTGCAAGTGTTTTTACAGGATACGCTCTGCCGCCATCACCTGCATTTATAACAGGAATAGTCGCATATAAAGAAGCTGCTCTTGCTGCACCTTTTTTAGGATGATTTAAAACAATAACGTCACCACAAGCAGACATTGTCATAACAGCGTCTTTTAACGATTCGTTTTCGTTACAAGTAAAGTCAAAATGAGTTCCGCCCATTCTTGTAGCGGCAGTAGTAAAGGCCATTTTCGCATTACGGTCTTCATTATAAAAAGCGTTTATAAGAATTCTGCCTTCCATCTCTTTGCCATAAACGTGTTGATTACCGTTTACAAAGGTAACAAGGTTAATTGCTTCACGTAATTCTTCACGTGTAAAATCAGTAATATCAATAAACCTTTTCATCGAAAAAAGCCTCCATCCACTACAAAATGCGATAAAACACCATTATCCATAGAATTATATCACAAACATCAGGAAAATTAAAGGGTTTCTCAGTAATTTAATTATTTTTTTACAAACAGAAAAACAGACATCTTACAAAAGTAAGATGTCTGTTAAATTCTGTTTTTGTTGTATGCTAAAATTATGCTTCAACAGGAGCTTCTACAGGGCAAGAACCTGCACATGCACCACAATCGATGCAAGCATCAGCGTCGATTACATAGATGCCATCGCCTTCAGAAATTGCTTCTACTGGGCAATCTGAAGCACAAGCGCCACATGAAATGCAAGCGTCAGTAATTTTGTATGCCATTGTTACTCTCCTCCTTCTTTTTAAAAAGCTCTTTCGAGCTGTTAAGAC
>JAZNUL010000020.1:0-29354 GCA_045592285.1 Acutalibacteraceae bacterium | reverse complement strand
AAAATGATAGGATAAATTTATTTTTTAGCAAACAAATTATAATCGGCTTTGCCCGTTAACTTTCAATTTTCAACTTTAAACTTTCAATTAATAGCGTCGCAGACCCTTTAATTCCGAATTACGCATTACGCATTCCGAATTATCTTGCCGATGAGTACGCCACACCATTCTGCATCTTAATGCCTTTAGCTTCCATCATTTCAGAAACCGTAACTAACTGATAGCCCTGACTTATAAGCCACGGAACAATCATTTCAGTTGCTGTTGCGGTTGAATCATACAAATCGTGCATTAAAATAATTGCACCATCATAGGCAGTTGCTTTTATATGGTTTACAACCGCAGTAGCGTTTCTGCTTTCCCAGTCACGTGTATCAATAGACCACATAATAATCGGATAAGGCGTATTATTTCTTACTGTATCTGTTTTATAAGAGCCACCTGGTGGTCTCATTAAAACAGGACTCACACCAGTAATTGCTTGAATTCTTCTGTCTGTTTCACTGAGCTCCCATTTTAAACTATCCACAGAAAGAGAGGTTAGTGTACTATGCCCATAAGAGTGATTGCCGATTTCACATTTTAAATCATATGCACGTTTAATCTGGTAACTATACGAATCAACTCGTGAACCTACAACAAAGAATGTTGCACGTGCACCATTTGCTTCAAGAACATTAAGAATACGTGTTGTCGCACTGCTTGACGGACCATCATCGAATGTGAGTGCTATCATCGGCTTATTTGGGTCAACTATCGATGATTTTTTAGAGTTTGACTTAGGAGTAACTGTACCTGCTAATGTTTTAGCTTTTACTACATAAGCATATTCTTTACCTGCAACTACGGCTGTATCAACAAAAGTTGTCTGCTCAGCAGGAAGCTCGGTAAGCACAGCATATTTACCGCCCACTTCTTTTTTATAAAGCTTATAACCCACTGCACCATTAACCGCCGACCAAGTTACAGTCACATTATTCTCAGGTGAATATATAGCCGATATAAGCTTAGGAGAAGCAACAAACTGTATCGTATTTCCTTCACTTCCATAGATACTTTTGCCTTTTTTATACCAGGTTGCAACAGTGTAGGTATAGCTTACTCCTGAAGCAACATTTTTATCTGTATATGAAAGAGTAGAATTATTTTTGGTGCTATGTATTTTTGTCCAGTTACCAGCGTCATCTTTTCTGTAAACGGCGTAGTAATCAGCGTATTGGACACCCTGCCATGAAATTTTCACGCCACTACCTGCAAGTTTTGTTTTAATTCCTTTAGGAGGCTCTATCTTATAACCCACTATCGCAGAATTCCTGTTAGTATAACTACCTGCAATAGCCTTTACAGAATAATAATATTTAACACCGGGTACTGCATTCTTATCAGTACCACCAAGGGTTTTGGCTGAAACCGTTTTCACCTTTTCCCATTTTCCGCCCTCAGTTTTTCTTATTATGCGATATTTCTCTGCACCAGCAACTGGTTCCCAATAAACCTTTACACCTAAAGAAGTGTTTTTATATTTTTTTATAACAGGAGCCGAAATAAAAACATTGAATTTATCTTTTTGCAAAGAACCTCTTACGCCAGTGCTTTCTACTACAGCAACACCATAATAAGCCCTTTCACCGTTTACTATATTTTTGTCCGTATATGTAAATGTAGCGTTATTGAGAGTTTTTACGTGTTTCCAGCTGGATGCACCTTCAACCCTCTTATAAATCTTGTATTTTGTTGCTGTCGGGTGCTGTGTCCAGCTGATAACAACGCCATTTTTTGAATTTTCAATAGTTGTAACAGGTGCAGAAATATAATGAATTAAAACACCTGTAGAATCCGAACCACTGCGCCCTGCTTTATTAAAAGCATCAACTGTGTAAAAATAGTCAAAAGAGTTAACTGCTGTTTTATCTGTATATGTACTTTTTTTCGGATTATTTACTGTTGCAATTAAAACCCAGCCTGTATCCGCCGTTCTTCTGTATATATTATAACCCTCAGCATTTTCTACTGTCTGCCACTTCACCTTTACACCATAGCCACTGTTTTTTGCATAAATAAGCTTTGGGGTAGCAGGGGCAACTAAAACAGGTTCGCTCATAGTTGGTTGTACCTGAGTTGTTTCAGGTTGACTCGTCTGATTATCATAATTTGCATACGCTAATATACTGAGACTTGCAAGAAAAATGCAAGAAATAATTAAAAATACTGCTATTTTCTTTTTCAAATTAACATCTTCTCTCTTAGGCAGATTCGGATAACTCTTTTCACCCTACATCGAATAACTCGACAATTTTCGACGATAATTATTATATAACAAATATTTTCTCATTTCAATGAAAATAACAATATTGTAAAATTTTAAATATATTTTAATACTTTAATTGTAAAACATAAAAAATTGTGATAGAATATTATAAATATAACAAATGCAAAGGTGAGTTTTATGACTAAGACAATTATGAAAAAATATGCACATCTCATAGCAAGGGTTGGTGCTAACATAAAAAAGGGACAGCCTGTAAGAATTATTGCAGAGGCGGACCAGTTTGAATTTATTAATTTACTTGTAACAGAGTGCTACAAATTAGGCGCTTCAAGAGTTGATGTTGAATGGACTTATCAGCCAATAACAAAAACTGATTATAAATACAGAAGTTTAAAATCACTCTCTGAAGTTCCTTTATGGAAAGAAGAAAAATTAAAACTTATGGTAGAAGAAGTGCCTTGCAGAATTTTCATTGAAAGCGAAGACCCTGACGGACTTAAGGGTGTTAATCGTGATAAAATGCAGAAGTCACAAATGGCAAGATATAAAATCACTAAAAAATACAGCGATGCTCTTGAAAATAAAGACCAATGGACTATTGCTGCTGTACCTTCATACGCTTGGGCTAAAAAGGTATTCCCTAATGAAACAAAAAGAAACGCTTATAACAAACTCTGGGATGCAATTTTAGAAACCGTTTACGTTACTAAAGATAACGACCCTGTAAAAGAATGGGATAATCACAACAAAAACTTAAAAGAACGTACAAAATGGCTTAACGAAAAGAAATTTGATTATTTAGAATACAAAAGCTCAAATGGTACAAATTTCAGAGCAGATTTAATTCCAGAAGCACATTGGTGCGGTGGTGGTGAAGAAACTCTTTCTGGTAATTTCTTTAACCCTAATTTACCAACACAAGAAGTATTCACTTCACCTAAAAAAGGCTTTGCAGAAGGTACTTTAGTTTCTACAAAACCACTTTCATACCAGGGTCAATTAATTGAAGATTTTAAAATCACTTTTAAAGATGGCAAAGCTGTTTCTTGGGAAGCAAGAGAAAACAAAGATTTACTCGACAAAATGCTTTCTATGGATGAAGGGGCTCCATACCTTGGCGAATTAGCTCTTATTCCACAGGACAGCCCTATTGCAAACACAGGCATTCTTTTCTATAACACTCTTTTTGATGAAAATGCAAGCTGTCACGTTGCTTTAGGCAGAGGCTTCTGCGACACTATTGATGATTTCCAGAGCAAAACACTTGAAGAATGCCAAAACTTAGGCGTTAATGACAGTATGATTCACGTTGACTTTATGATTGGCGCAGACGACCTTACAATTACAGGCTACAAAGATGGTAAAGCATACCCAATTTTTGTAAATGGTAACTGGGCATTTTAAATTTTAAAACTTCAAATTACAGGTGATATATTATGGCAACAGGTAAACCAAATAAATGGAAAACGGACAAATTTTTAAGAGAAGAACCTGCTCCTTTGCAGTTTTCAAAAGATGGTAAATTCAGAATATTACATCTTACAGATATTCACGAAGTTATGCCAGAAATGGATGACGATGACAACAGAGAAATCCCCGATAACAAAGACAAGGAAACTCTTAACGTTATTGAAAAATGTATTGAAGAAGCAAACCCAGATTTAGTTGTTTTCGGTGGCGATAACGTAAGTGGTTACTGGGAAGAATTCAATTACGATTTGATTTATAAGACAATTACAAAAATTGTTGAACCAATTAAAAGAAGAAATATTCCACTTGCATTGGTTTTCGGTAATCACGACGGCGAAGTTGGTTTTTACACAGACATTCAAATGATTATGTATAATGACTACCAGAACTGCCGTTCTAATCTCAATGATGCAGACGTTTTTGGTTGTGGTAACTGCAACTTAACAATCAAAAGCTCTGATGGCACTAAAAATGCATATTCAATCTGGCTTATGGACTCAAATGATTATATGAATGATGACGAAGGTGACTCAGGTTACGCTTACGTTCACAAGGACCAGCTTGACTGGTATGAAAAAAGAAGTAAGGAATTAGCAGATGAAAATGGTGGCACACCTGTTCCTGCAATTCTCTTCCAGCATATTCCTGTTCAGCAGGAAATTCACGAATTACAAGAAGTAGCTGAAATGGGTGAAAACGTTGTTGAGCACGACGGCAAATTTTACTCATTCGGTGAAAAGCTTATTTCTGGCAGACTCAGAGAATATCCTTGCCCACCATTTATGAAGCAGGACCATACTGAACAATTAAAGAGCTGGAAAAAAATGGGTGACGTAAAGGCTGCCTTCTTCGGTCATGACCACGTTAACGATTTTCACATTAAAGTTGACGGCATAAGTCTTTATCAAACTATTGGCTGTGGCTACTTTACATATGGTAAAGAGCACGGTGGCAGACTCATTATTCTTGACGAAAACAATCCTGAAAATATTGAAACAAGAACTATTGAAGTAGAAAGAATCACTTCAACAAATTTCAACAGAAATCAGGATGATGATGTAGCAGTAATTCTTAATGCTTATGATGAGCTTTTAAATAAAAATGAAGTGAAGGAAGCTGGCGAATATTTAGAAGCAGAAATCAGTAAAGCAAAAGAGCGTAACGATTCTTTCGCAGAAATGACTCTTCACAATGAAGTTGTATCATTCCACAGAAGAACTGGCGAACAGAAAAAAGCTGTTGGTGCTATAAATGAAATTTTAGAGTTGCTTGAAAAATTCGGTCTTGAAAATACGGTTTTAGGTGCGAATATGTACCTCAACTGTGCTACTACTCTTAATTTCTTCCACAGAACTGCTGATTCATTACCACTTTTCGTAAGAGCTTTTGAAGCATATATCAATACAATCCCACAGAACGATTATCGTTTTGCAGGCTTCTATAACAATTATGCTTTGGCTTTATATGAAAGTGAAAACTATGACGAAGCATTACGTTATTTCAGAAAAGCATTAAATATTCTTTCACTTTACAAAGGCAACGATTCTGAAATGGCAGTTATTTTCTGTAATTTATCTCATCTTTTTGAAAAAATTAATGATGAAGAAATGATTGATAATTGTCTTAATTCTGCATTCCTCTCATTAAAGGATTACGAGGGTGAAATAAACAACAATTTCCTTTTGCATTGTCAAAAATGTATTGAAGCCTTCAAACACTTCAAAAAAGACGATTTTGCTAAAGAAATTGAAGAAAAAGCGTCAAAATAATCTTTTTGTTATATTGACAATAATTTCTATTTTAGATAAAATATTTTAATAAAGAATTCGGGTGATTTTATGGGTAATATAGCAATTTATGGTGGCTCATTTGACCCACCTCATAAAGGGCATTTACTTTTAGCTAAAAACTTAGCAAAAGAATGTAATGCAGATAAAGTTCTGATTATTCCTGCCTACTCATCACCTTTTAAAGATGGTACTGTGGCAGAGGGCACTGACAGACTCGCTATGTGCAAACACACTTTTACTGACCCGATATTTGAAATTTCTGCTATTGAACTCAATCGTGAAGAAAAAAGCTACACGGTAGACACAATAAAGGATTTAAAAAAATATTACCCTAACGATAATTTGTTTTTGTTTATGGGTGACGATATGTTCCTCTCTCTTGCAAACTGGTATAAATACAAAGAGCTTCTTTCGCTCTGCACTATTGTTACCGCAGCAAGAACAGAGGATATGAAGCACTTGGCAGAAATGAAAACCTACGCTATTACAAAGCTTAAATTACACGAAGGCGATTATATAATTTCAAAAGAAAAGCCACTTGAAGTAAGCTCTACACTTTTAAGAACTATGCTGAAAAACAGATTAGACACAAGTAAATACCTTACTTATGATACTATCAGTTATATCAAGAAAAGGGGGCTTTATTTATGAAAACCAATTCAGAATGCATTGAAATCATTAAAGGCAGATTAACAGAGCAACGCTTCATTCATTCTCTTAATGTTGCAGACTGTGCAAAAGAACTTGCAATTAAATTTGGTGCAGACCCCGAAAAAGCCTACACAGCAGGGCTTATTCACGATTCGTGTAAAAACCTTGAACCAAGTGTTCAGTTACAATATTTGCTCGAAAATAAAATTGAACTTTCTGAGTACGAGTTAGCAGCCCCTAAACTCTTTCACGCTATTTGTGGCGCTGTTTTTGCAGAAAAAGAGTTAGGCTGTACTGATGAAGAGATTATAACTGCTGTTCGTTACCACACAACAGGCAGAAGTAATATGACTCTTTTAGAAAAAGTAATTTTTATTGCTGATTTTATAGGTAAAGAGCGTAATTATGACGGCGTAGAAATTATGAGAGAAAAAGCATTCCGCTCACTTGATGAAGCAATAGTTGAAGGTTTAAGCTTTACTATGATTGACTTAATAAAAAAAGAACGATTAGTTCATCCTGATACTATGGGTGCCTATAATTCGGCGCTTCTTGCCTACAAAGGCGAAAAAGGAGAGAAATTAATATGAGTTTAGAGCTCACTAAAAAAATTGTTAAAGCATTAGATGATAAATTAGCAAGAGACATAGAAGTTATTAAAACAGAAGAGGTAACAATAGTTGCTGATTATTTTGTTATTGCAACTGCTAACTCAAATACACACGTAAGAGCGTTGGCAGATGAAATAGAATATCAATTAGAGCAAGAGAACATTCACCCTGACCACGTTGAAGGCAGAGCTACCGGCTGGGTGCTTATGCAATATGGCGGTGTTGTTGTTCACATTTTCCTTGAGGATTCAAGACAATATTATAATCTTGAAAGACTCTGGGATGATGCAGCTAAATTAGACATTTCTCAATTTATTGATTGATGGGTATAAGAAGAAAGGAAATGATTTAAATGAAGTACGATTTTTCCGCTGTTGAACAAAAATGGCAGAAAAAATGGGAAGAAGCAGGGGTTTTCCACGCTGAAGATGGAAGCGAAAAACCAAAGTTTTACGCTCTTGTAGAATTCCCATACCCAAGTGGTGCAGGTATGCACGTAGGTCATATCAAAGCGTATTCAGGTCTTGAGGTTGTTTCAAGAAAAAGAAGAATGCAGGGCTATAACGTTTTATTCCCTATCGGTTTTGACGCTTACGGTCTCCCAACTGAAAACTATGCTATTAAGACTGGTATTCACCCAAGAAAAGTTACAGATATGAACATTGAGAAATTCTCAAGCCAGTTAAAAAGAGTTGGTTTCTCGTTTGACTGGAACAGAGTTGTTGATACCACACAAGAAGATTACTACAAGTGGACTCAATGGATTTTCTTAAAAATGTTCGAAAAGGGTCTTGTTTTCCGTGATAAAACTCTCGTTAACTACTGCCCTTCTTGTAAGGTTGTTCTTTCAAACGAAGACTCACAGGGTGGTAAGTGCGACATTTGTCACAGCGACATTGTTCAGAAATCTAAAGACGTTTGGTATTTAAGAATTACAGAATATGCTGATAAACTCTTAGAAGGTCTTGAAGGTGTAGATTATCTTCCTAACATCAAGCTTCAGCAGGTTAACTGGATTGGTAAATCAACAGGTGCATTTGTAAACTTCTCAATTAAGGATACAGATGAAAAATTAGAAATTTACACAACTCGTCCTGACACACTCTTTGGTGTTACGTTTATGGTAATGGCTCCAGAGCATCCACTTATTGACAAATACGCTTCTAAAATAGGCAATATGGATGAAGTTACTGCTTACAGAGCAGAATGTGCAAAGAAAACAGAATTTGAAAGAACTCAGCTTGTTAAAGAAAAAACTGGTGTTCGTCTTTCAGGCTTTAGTGCAATTAACCCTGTTAATAACAAAGAAATCCCAATTTACATATCTGACTACGTTATGATGGGTTATGGTACAGGTGCTATTATGGCTGTTCCTGCTCATGACGAACGTGACTATGACTTCGCTAAAAAATTCGGCATTGATATTATTGAAGTTATCAAGGGTGGCAATATCGAAGAAGCTGCATACACAGGCGACGGCGATATGGTTAACTCTGAATTCCTTAACGGCTTTACAAACAAAAAAGATTCAATAGCTAAAATGCTCGAAGTTTTAGAAGAAAAAGGCATTGGTAAAAAAGGTGTTCAGTACAAAATGAAAGACTGGGCATTTAACAGACAAAGATATTGGGGCGAACCAATCCCGATTGTTCACTGTGACAAATGTGGTATTGTTCCTGTTCCTTATGAAGAATTACCATTAAGATTACCTGAAATTGATAACTTCCAGCCTGGTTCTGATGGTGAAAGCCCTCTTGCTGAAATTGAAGAATACGTTAACTGCACTTGCCCGAAATGTGGTGGTAAAGCAAAACGCGAAACCGACACAATGCCACAATGGGCAGGCTCATCATGGTATTTCTTAAGATATATCGACCCTAAAAACACAGAAGCACTTGCAAGTGAAGACAAACTTAAATACTGGGGTCAGGTTGACTGGTACAACGGCGGTATGGAACACGTTACACGTCACTTGATTTACTCTCGTTTCTGGCATAAATTCGTTTACGATTTAGGCGTTGTTCCAAATTCTGAACCATACGCAAAGAGAACTGCTCAGGGTCTTATTTTAGGTCCTGACGGTGAAAAAATGAGTAAATCTAAAGGTAACGTTGTTGTCCCTAACGAAGTTGTTGACCAGTTCGGTGCAGACGTACTTCGTTCTTATGTACTCTTTATGGGTGACTACGAAAAAGCAGCACCTTGGTCTGAAGCAAGTGTTAAAGGTTGTAAACGTTTCATTGACAGAATCTGGAATCTTCAGGAAATTGTTACTGATGGCGATGACTACTCAAAAGAGTTAGAAGTATCATTCCACAAAACAATTAAAAAGGTTTCTGACGATATCGAAAATATGAAGTATAACACTGCTATTGCTTCACTTATGGCACTTCTTAACGAGATTTATGAAAAAGGTGCTATTACAAAGGGCGAACTTAAAACATTCCTTACATTAGTTAACCCATTTGCTCCTCACGTTTCAGAAGAACTCTGGGAGATTATGAACTTCGGTGGTATGTTAGCAGTTGCTCCTTGGGTTTCATACGACGAAGCAAAAACAGTTGACTCTACAATTGAAGTTCCTGTTCAGATTTGCGGTAAGCTTCGTGCAACAGTTACTATTGCAAAAGATGCTGACTCAGCAACCGCAATTGCCGCTGCAAAAGCAGACGAAAAAGTTCAGGAAATGTTAGACGGAAAACAGATTATTAAAGAAATCTACGTTCCTGGTAAGATTATAAATATTGTTGCAAAATAAAAAACTTATCCCCGACAAATTGACAAACAATTTGTCGGGGATATTTTTATGTGTTTTTCATAACAATCAATTCAATCGTATCACAAACGTGTTCGCAAGCGTCTGCGCAACGCTCTAATTTATAAAGTGTATCTCTTAATGCAATAATTAAGAGAACGTCGTCATTTTCTTTACGGATATTAAGAGTTCCCTCTAAATAGAGCTTATCACACTCTTCTTCGAGTGCACCGAGATTTAAAATCATTTCTTTTAATTTTTTAGGTTTTTTGAATGTTGGTAATTCAATGAATACCTTTTTCATAAGCTCACAGCATTCAACTATTTTACCAGCGAACACTTTGAAGCTTTGAGGAATTTCTTTTACCTCGTCAACATAAAGTCTTTGTAAAACTTCTTCTATTGTATCAGCAACTTCGTCAATATTTGCACTTATTTCTGCAATATCTTCTCTGTCTAAAGGTGTAACGAATGCTTTAGCCAAAGCCTCTGTCATAGCGTGGTGAACACCATCTGCATTATGCTCAAATTCATGCATTTTCACAATGTTATCTTTTAAATTATTAACATCATAATTATCGAAGCATTCCTTTAAATATTTTGCTGCACCAACACAACAATCGGTTGCCTCTAAAAAATTATTAAAATAAAATTTATCCTGTTTACTACCCATATTTTTTACGTCCTTTCACAAATTAAAATCAGAATATTGCCATAAATATCTTTGTCATTATAAAGCCAATAAGTCCACAACCCGGGAATGTAAGAATCCAGGTAACCGCCATCTCTTTAACTACAGAAAAGTTAATTGCAGAAATTCTTCTTACAGCACCAACACCCATTATAGAAGTTGTTTTGGCGTGTGTTGTTGAAACAGGAATACCGAAAACTGAGCTTATTAAAAGCGCAACAGATGCTGCAAGATCTGCTGAAAAGCCCTGGTATTTTTCGAGCTTTACCATATCCATACCAACAGATTTAATAATCTTTTTACCACCTATTGAAGTACCTACACCCATTACAATAGAGCAAACAGCCATTAACCATATTGGCATTTCAACACTCACGTTATCAGCACTCTGACCATTAATAAGTAAAATACTAAGGAGTATAACACCCATAAATTTTTGCCCATCCTGAGCGCCGTGCATAAAGCTCATTGCTGCCGCACCGCCTATTTGAGCAAAGCGGAAAAATGTTTCTGTTTTATTCCTCTGAATATTTCTGAAAATAACAACTACAATTTTACAAATAACAAAGCCTAACAAGAAACCTAAAATTACAGAAATAACAAGTCCGTAAATAACCTTAACCCATTCTGCACCATTAACACCCGAAAGCCCACCGTGGAGTGCAATAGCACCACCTGTAAGACCTGCTATTAAAGCGTGGCTTTCACTTGTAGGAATACCGAAAACCCAGGCTAATATTGCCCAGAGAACAATAGCAAAAAGTGCCGCACTTAAAGCTACTATTGCCTCGTGCGAATTCGTGCCAAAATCCACCATTTTTGTAATAGTCTGGGCAACTGTGGCGTTTACAAGGCTCATTATAAACACGCCTAAAAAGTTAAATACCGCCGCCATTAAAATTGCAAGTCTTGGTGAAAGACAACGTGTAACAACACAAGTTGCAATAGCATTAGGAGCATCCGTCCAACCGTTAACTAAAATAACGCCTAAAGTGAGCACAACCGCCATTAAAAGAAGCGGATTTGACATCATCTGCTCCCAGAAATATGAGAAAGATAAATCCATAGGCTAAACCCCCTATAAAATATATAATCTTAATACAAATTAAGAATTCTTAAATTACCTTTTTATTTTATCAAATTTTTTATAGTTCAACAACCCTTTTTGCACAGAAAAAATAAATTTTAACAAATTATAAATGTTTCTTTTTACCACTTGCCACACTTTAAATAGTTATGTATAATATAAACAAAAATATTGAAAACAAGGTGAAAATTATGGCTGAATTTGTTAAGCTAAAGACTTCTAATCTTGAAAAAATTCGTGAAATGGATGAAAGATTAGTTTCATACAATGTCGAAATGACCGAAGTTACAGGTGGTACTTTCTGGAAAGCATACACAGATGCACAGGTTGATGGTACTGAAGAATTCCCTGTAATTACTGACTGGCACGATATGGGCAATTTGCAACAATGGTATGATCCTATTGACCTTTATAACCCTCGCCTTCGTAAAATGGCTAAAGAGCTCGGCACTGCCTGGGTACGTGTTTCTGGTACATGGGCTAATAAAACATATTATGACTTTGACGGTCACTGTGGTGGTAAAGTTCCTGAAGGCTTCCAGAATCTTTTAACAAAAGAACAATGGATTGGCGTTCTTGAATTTGTTAAGGCTATTGACGGTAAATTATTACTTTCTATGGCTAACTGCCCCGGTATTCATAAAGCAAATGAACCATATCCATTAGAGCAGGCAGAACTCATTTTCTCATTCTCAAAAGAATACGGTGTGCCGATTTCTGCTGCTGAATTTACAAATGAACCAAATATGATGGTAATGAGTGGTTTACCTGAGGGCTACACGGCAGAAGACCACGCTCGTGACCATGATATTTTTGGTGCTTGGCTTAAAGAGAATTATCCTGAATGTCTTTTTGTTGGTCCTTGCACAGTTGGTGATATCAATCTCTTTAATATTGGTATGGACCAGGCTGGCGGTGGTATTGCATCAGCATTAGAAATGGTTACTACTGAAGAGCTTTTAGGCGACCAAAAGGTTAAAATGGACGTTTTCAGCTATCACTACTACAATGGCGTTTCAGAACGCGGTGCTGCAATGGGTGGTCACTGGCCTGAATCAGCTTGTCTTACAGAACAGTATTTAGCAACTGCAGCTTCTTGTGCAAGGCAATATATTGACCGTCGTGACAGATATGTTCCAGGTGGTCAGATGTGGGTTACAGAGTCAGGTGATGCTGGTTGTGGTGGTAACACCTGGGCACCTACTTATTTAGATGTTCCAAGAACTCTTAACGAACTCGGCGAATTCTCTACTGTTACCGATGGTATTATTTTCCACAACACACTCGCTTCATCTGCTTACGGCTTCTTAGAGCACGGCACATTCGAGCCAAGACCAAACTACTTTGCAGTTCTTCTCTGGAACAGACTTATGGGCAAAGAGGTTTATGCAACAGGTGAAGAAATCCGCGAGGGTGCTCACGTTTATGCACATTCAAGAAAAGATGGTAAAGACGGCTTAGTTTACCTTGTTATTAACAACTCAAGAACAGACACAACAGATGTTGAGTTACCAAAAGAAGCTTCTGCTTACATTCTTGAAGGTCAGGGCAAGCTTCGTTCAAGAGTTATGACACTTAATGGCAAACCATTGACTTTAGGTGAAAACGACACACTTCCTGAGCTTAAAGGTGAAACAGTTTCTGGTAAAGTAACGTTAAATCCTGGTAGCTGTGCATTCTTCGTATTATAATTATTGAGCTAAATGCAAAAACTCACATTGGAATTTCCAATGTGAGTTTTATTTTTATCTTACACATCTGTGTTCAACTGTTTTTGTTTTATAATAACTACCTGTTTTCTTGTAGATTGCTTTTACTGAATAAATATAATCGGTTCCATTAACACAGGTTGTATCTAAAAACGATGTGCTTGTTGTATAGTTTAAAGCTGTAAAGTTTTTTTCACCTTTAGCCTTTCTATATACCCTATATCTTTCAGCACCAGCCACTGAAGAGAATGAAATCTGAACACCATTAGCTACATTTGAAACTGAAATATATGAAGGATTTTCAAGATAAACTATGCTTACACCTTTTTTCACATAAGCGCCTTTTTGGGAACCATCGTAGGCTTTTACTATATATGAATATTTTACACCTGATGTTACATCGGTGTCAACAAACGCGTTTTTGCTACCGCCCTTTACCTTGCCGATTCTTACATATTGGTTTTCTGCATTTTTACGATAGATTATGTAGCCATCTGCCCCAGAAACAGTTTTCCATTTTATTTTTACGCCTTCACGATTATAAATTGATGGTTTTGGTGCACCTATTGAGTAGATTTCTTCACCACCATAGTACTGACTGAGAACATTATTATCCACAGCTCTTACGGTATAATAATATTTTGTTGCATTTTTTGCGTTTTTATCTGTTATTGAAGGCTTACTTGTCTGACCTACATATTCCCAACTGCCGTTAGTTGTTTTACGATAAGCTCTGTAACTATCTGCACCAGAAATAGCATTCCACTTTATAACTATTCCGTTACCACCATTTTTAAGAAAATTGATTTTTGGTGCTACTACATTAGTTCTCTCGCCATATAACTTTTCACCTTCATCAAAGTGAATTGAATACAGAGTCCAGTTATCCTGACCACAATGATAATATGTATAAGTCTGTTTTTTACCGTTGTGTGCCTTGTTATGAGCATAATCCTGAGCATAACCCCAGATGTTAGCACCATTACAAATAACCACGTGTTCAAAACTTCTGCAAGCGTTGCAAAAATAAAAAACCAAATCGCCCTTAACAAGCTTGCCTTCATTGTCAGACATTTTTATTGAACCCTTGTTTCCACGGGTCAATGTAAGTTTATAAGAAGTACCGTATGTACCATTAAGCTCTCTATATAAATCAGTACATTTTGGTTTGTAAACATTTATGCCACCAGCCTGAATACATTTAGAGGCAAAATCGGAACAAAGACCTACACCGTTATTCCAGTTTCTTTCAGCATAGCTAAGAGCCAATGCAGGATTATATGAAAATTTAACATCTGCAGCAGATACACCTACACTTAAAACAGAAAATGAACTTACGATTGAAAGCAATGCCAAAATTACAGATATGAATTTTTTAGTCATATTTTCTCTCCAATCAAATAGTTACAATTTTGTAACCAATTCACAGAGATAATACTACATATACAAAAATTTGTCAAGTTTTTTTATATTTCGACGAAAAATAATTAGCTGTTAGCTATTAGTTTTCAGCATAAAGCTTACAACTAACAACTAATATCTAACAACTAATAACTGGCGTCTTAAGAATACCTGTTCTCTTGAAAATGTATTCATAAGACCAACGATTACCTCTACTTCTCCACGAATCAGGACCTTGCCAGCGTTCCATTTTATCTAAAAGATGGACAGAGCCGAATGAGTTAAATCTGTTTGTGTAGAGTTTAAGAGAGAGAATGTGCTCACCATTTTCTGCATCTGTTTTTGCTCTATATGGTGGGTAAATAATTTTACCGAATTCCTTTTTATCAAGTGATGCTGTTACAAGAGCACCACGATAGAATGATGTACAAACTTCAAGGTGATTATTTTTAACTGAAACAGGAATTTTATAAGTAATATTACCACCAAAGAATGGTAAGCCCTGATTTACAATATCACCAAAATAAAGCTTTTCAGGTAAAGGAATAATAGTTGCTTCTCTACCCATTACTCTTACGCCGAATTCACCTAAAATATACATTGATTCTAAGTTAGCAGATTCACCGAATGGATAAGTAACAAGTAAAATGTTAGTACCCTTTACAATATCAGGAAGCTTAACCTTTAATATTGATATATCAACAAAATTGTCAACAACTTCATTTTTAACAGGATTGCCATTAAAGATTATTTCGGCTTTGTCTGCATCCTCGAGAGCTAAACATGCACCGCTGTAATCTATTTCACTATGGAATGTATATTTAAGCGTAACCTTTGTAATTGGTGCTTTTTCACCATAAACCCACGGCTGAACAACTGCACCGCCACGCTCTCTCAAGTTGAGTCTTGCTCTTAAAATATTGTCGAGTCTTAAAATCTCTTCTTTTTTGCAGAAATCTTCGTCGCCTTCTAATTTGTATTCTGCCATATCAAGAAGAAGTGCATTTTCTTCAGAAAGAGTGTAATCAACATAATAAGGTACATCGCACTCTTCTGCTTTTACTTCTGTATTTTTTGTTACACTTTCTTTTTTGCCATCCTCTAATTTATAAAGGAATGAATCATAGCCATAAATGTGCTCATTTATAACTGTTTTACCATTCATATATGTAACATCTGCAGGATATTCTTCACCATTCTGTGTATTGTAAATGGTTACTTTATATTCACCCTCAAGAGTGATTTTAACGTCTTTACCATTGTCAGTATCCTTATTGTGTGGTTCTTTTGTATGTGCTACAAAGAGCCATTTGCAATCGTTATCCTGACGAAGCTGATAAAGAAGATTATCAGAAAGATTACCATTCGCAAAACGAAGTGTAACTGTTCTGTTTTCCTGGAGGGCTGTTAAAACTGCAGCTTGTGAATACTCTGCATTAATACTTCTTTCAAAAAGTTCTTTGCCTCGATTAGATTCTACCGCATCACAGAGTGTAGGTGCAGCACCTAAGAATATGAGTTTACCACCATTATTTCTGAATTCTTCAAGACGCTCTAAAGTTGAGCTTCTTAATGTTTCACAAGCAGGAACAACAATAGCGTCATATTCCATCTGACCAACCTTGAGTGGATTGCCACCTTTTTCGCAAAGTGTAGGGAAAAGAGATTCTGAAATAAAGTTGAAGTCTATGCTACCTTCTATAAGCCAATCTGTAAGCTGTTGGAATTTTTCGTCACAGCTGTCACGGAAAATAGCAGATTTATCATTCGGACCCCAGTGAAGCCAGAAGCTTTCAACAGGGTGAATTACACCAACCTTAACAATTGGTTTACCACGTGTAAGAGCAGTATTAACTCTTGCAAAATGGTCTTCAACTGCAGAATATTCTTTATACCAAGGAGATTGATATGAAATTGATGCAGGATAGTCACGCTTTGCTTCACCTGCCATAGAATACCAAGAAAGGTGTGGAACTCTTATTGTAATACCAAGAGCAGCTTGCCAGTCACCCTGATATTTATATGTTCTGAAATCACAATCCCAGCCTGTAACACCATAAAGCTCAGAAAGAATACCCTCGTAACCGAACTGATGAACTGCTGACTGTGCTTGTTTTGCAGTTGTGAATTCACGCCAGTTACAAAGCATATCTATACCAGGAAGCTGGAAACTTCTGTAAGAGCGCATTGCTTCACCTAAAGCGGCAGTCTGACTTTCTAAAGTAGGCTCTTCCATCATATGACCAGTTAAAGCAATATTATTTTCACCACACCAACCACCTACTGTATCCGCAAAAGCCCCAGCGAAAAGTTCTGCAATAAAGTCGTGGTAACGGTAACGATGTATTGATGCTTTACTTCCTTTTAAATCCCAGAATATTTCAGGAAGTGTATCTAAAATATCTGCGCCATATGCCTTTTTATAGAGTTCTTCAACACTATCAGTCCAAGGCATACAAACATCTTCTGTATCAAAAGAATTGTCAAAAACCTGTTTTCTTGTAAACTGTGGTTCGTCTGTAAAAATTGCAGGAACAGTTTTATCGAATTCATTGCCGACTGTTTCTTTATATTTTTCGTGAGTAACTTCTATGAATTTTTTAACTGCCTCAACGCTTAATGTATCAAGATATGCCTGATCGTTATACCAAGAACTTTTGCCGTGTATTTCTAAAAGAGCATACCACTTAGTACCTTTTGCTTCGTCATTTTCATTTATTCTTTTATAACTTTCAAGGTAACCGTCTTTATCTAAAATAACATCATAACAAGCAAGGAGCTTACCATTACCTGTTCTGCCGCCTTCTGCTCTTGAATCGTTATTCTGTGTTACTTCGCCGTCTTTTTCTGTTGTAAAAAGAAGGCATCTTGCACGGTATTTTTCATCTTTGGTAACAAGACCACCTGCTGCACCTGATGGCCAACGGTCCTCATCATAAAGCCAAGCAAGCATTTTTTCATTTTTTGCTTTTTCAACACAAGCTTTAACAAGTCCCATAAATTCTTCACTTAAATATTGATTTTTAAGACCTGTTCTTACGTGCATATGGAAACCGCCAAGACCCATTTCGTTAAAAATTTCAATTTGTCTTTCGAGTTCTTCCTTTGTTAAATAATCATTCCAAGCCCAGAAAGGCGTTCCTCTGTATTCGCTTGTAGGATTTTTAAAGAGTTCTTTACTTAATGTTTTTTCGGAATTCTTTTTATAAAGCATTTTTGTCACCCACGTTTTTTAAAAAAATAGAGTGCATATTAAATATGCACTCTCATTATATCATATCTTATAAGCTTTTTCTACTGGTACAGCGCATAAAATTCCACGCGCTTTACTTCTTAAGCCATATTTTTCATTAACATCTTCTAATATTCTTTCGCTGACATCTGCCGGAGCTAAAATTATGATGCTTTCTCTTTCTTCGTCTAATTCCATTTCTGTTATAGCATTAAGTTTTTCGCTCTCTGCAAGTCTGCCTTTAATAACAGTACCACCAGTTGCACCCGCTTTTTTTGCTACTTCCATTACAGAATCTGTATAACCACGGTTAACTGTTATCATTACAAGGTAATGCTTATGTTCATTTTTCATTACTGCTTCCTCCTGCAAAGATATTTCCTCTGGCAAATCGTGATTAAGCACTTCGGCAACTAATCTGTTTACTGCTAAAACGTTAAGCACAATCAGAAGTCCACCATATTTTGTGTAGCTTGAAAAGCTGTTGCCGAAATTCGCCATAAGTGAATTTATAGCTTTTTTAGATGCCATACTGAGAATAATATCTTTATCATTACTACCAAGACCAAAAATATCCATCATTTCAGTAGGTGCTGTGCCATATCCTACTATCTGCATATTCATTTTTATTTCTTGCTTTTCTAATAATTCAATAAGCTTGTGACCTTTTTCGGCTTCTACTATTGAGAGCATAATCATTACTTTTTTAGATTCTTCACTCATTGTCACTCACCTCATTGAAATAAATTATATCGTCATCAAAAGACTTAAATTCCTCGAACACACGCTTCATTCTGATTTTTTTGTGAAGCTTACTACTGAGACCTAAAACCTGAATTGTAATGAGTGGTGCTAACGCTATCATAGCAACAATACCGAAAGCATCGGTCATAACATTACCACCGAGCATTTCACAGCTACCAACCGCAAACGGAAGTATAAATGTAGTTGCCATAGGACCACTTGCAACACCACCGGAGTCAAATGCAATAGCCGTATAGATAGGTGGAACGAAAAACGAGATTATAAGTGCAACCATATAACCTACAATTAAAAATGGTAAAATGGGAATTCCTGTTAAAACTCTTAAAAGAGCAATAGCAACAGAAGTACCTACACCAATAGAAAGTGCTAAACCAATAGCTTTTTGCGAAATAGCGCCATTTGTAATTTCAGAAACCTGCTTTTTAAGTGAATGAACTGCAGGTTCTGCTGAAACAACGAAGTAACCGATGATTAATCCTATTGGCACTAAAAGATATTTTAAGCTACTATTAGCAATTTCTGCACCCAAAAGCTTACCCGCAGGCATAAATCCGACGTTTGCGCCTGTCAAGAATAAAACAAGACCAATGTAGGTATAGATAAGACCAACAGAAATTCTTAAAACCTCGTGCTTTAAAAAACGACGGGTGAATAACTGGAAAATCACAAAAATTGCAACAATGGGCAAAAATGCAACTGCAACCTCTTCCATATATTTAGGAATAAAATTGACGAATTGTAAAAAAGCGTCCTTCGTAGTTTCCACTACAGGAATTATTGTTTCGCTTGTTTCTGACTCAGGTTTAAAGCAAATGCTCAAAACAAGAACAGAAAGAATAGGACCAATGCTACAAAGTGAAACGAAGCCAAAGCTGTTTTCCATTGACTTTTTGCTTTTACTCATTGAGGACATGCCTGCACCAAGCGCCATTATAAAAGGCACAGTTATGGGGCCGGTTGTAACTCCGCCTGAGTCAAATGCTGTAGGAATAAAATCATCAGGTGCAAAAAACGAAAGTATAATTATTGCAAGATAAAAGAATATTAGAAACTTTGGTAAATGAATGCTTTTTCTTGCACGGAACAATGCAACACTTAAAAATAAACCTACACCGATAGCAACACATATTATAAGCACCATATTTGGAATTGATGGAACCTGCTCTGCCAACACCTGTAAATCGGGCTCTGAGATTGTAATAAAAACACCTAAAATAAAGCAGATTATTAATGGTGCCCAGATTCTTTTTGCCTTACCTATTTTAATACCTATGCTTTCACCTAATGGCTCCATAGAAATACCAGAACCAATAGTAAAAAAGCTCATACCAAAAACAAGTAGTAATGTACCAAATAAAAACAGAACTAAAACACCTGCATTTATTGGTGCTAAGCTTACACTTAAAATAAGCACTATCGCCGCAATAGGTAAAACCGAAAATGCTGATTCTTTTAGTGATTTTAAAAGATGCTTCAAGATTTACCCCCTCAAAAATATATTAGTAAACTTAATTTTCTTCCATAATACTTAAATATGATGGTCTTATAATTTTATCAGCACAAACTAATTCTTCAATTCTGTGTGCAGACCATCCTACAATTCTTGCAATAGCAAAAATAGCTGTATAAAGCTCCTCTGGAATACCGAGCATATCATAAACAAAACCACTGTAAAAATCTACGTTAGGACTCACACCTTTATAAATTTTACGTTTTTGTGAAATTAACACTGGTGCCAACTCTTCAATATTCTCATAAAGAGTCAGATCTCTTTCTCTGCCCTTTTCCTTTGCAAGTGCTTCAACGTAGCTTCTGAAAACACGCTCTCGCGGGTCAGAAAGAGAATACACAGCGTGACCCATACCATAAACAAGACCTTTTTTATCAAAAGCTTCTTTATCTATGATTTTGGTAAGGTACGCTTTTACCTCTTCTTTATCTGTTATATCCTTTACGTTGGCTCTTATATTATCCATCATTTCCATAACTTTAATATTAGCACCACCGTGCTTTGGTCCTTTTAATGAAGACATAGCCGCCGCTATAGTTGAATAAGTATCAGACCCAGCCGAAGAAACAACCCTTGTTGTAAAGGTCGAGTTATTACCGCCACCGTGCTCCATATGAAGAATAAGTGCAGTATCTAAAACCTTTGCTTCTGTCTTGGTGTATTTTTTATCAGGACGAAGCATCATAAGAAGATTCTCTGCTGTTGAAAGCTCAGGGTCAGGACGATGAATAATCATGCTTTCCTGAAGTTCTGAATAATTGTAAGCGTGATAAGCGTAAATTGCAAGAAGTGGAAATTCCGCAATAAGCTGAATGCACTGCCTTAAAACGTTATCAACTGATGTATCAAGTGCCTGTTTATCGTAAGAAGCAAGTGTTAAAATACTTCTTGTAATAGAATTCATAATATCAGCAGTTGGTGCTTTCATTATAACGTCACGTGTAAAATTCTGTGGCAAGCACCTTAAATCGCCTATATGCTTACTGAATTCCTTTTCTTGCTCTTTTGTGGGCATTTCACCAAGAAGCAATAAATATGAGATTTTTTCAAAACCTAATTCGTCTTCGCCTAAATTATTTATTAAATCCTGCACTTTGTAGCCACGATACCAGAGCTCGCCATCACAGGGCACTTTTTCTCCATTTACCGTTTTACTTGCCACAATTTTCGAAATATTGGTAAGTCCTGTAACAACACCATTACCGTTTATATCACGAAGACCTTTATTAACTGAATGCTTGGTGTATAATTCGGGGGCAATTTTATCGTGTTCCCTTACAACATCTTCTTTACTTTTTGCGTAATTTATAAAGTCCTGAAAACTCATAATATCACTTCCTTTAAAATGGTTTGAAATTTTATTTTAATACAATTATACTGTATAATTATAAATTTTACAATCTATACCAATAAAATGTTATAGAAAGTTTATAGTTTATTAAAAAACACACCTGTAACTACTACGCTACAGGTGTGTTTGAATAATTACAATTATGCTTTATTAAAGCCAGAACATTCTATAAAATAATTCGCCTAAAATAGTTTTTCTTATTTTATCAACTACTGTTGTGAATACTTTTTCAATTGCACTCATCGGTTCCGGCTCTGGCATCTCTATAATTTTTGCTTCCATATTTCCATCATCACAAACGAATGGTTGTGACATTACAATACCACCTTCGTTTTTAATCTGGAAACGAACGTAAGAGCCTAATTTTTCACTATTTTCTCTTAAATTGAATGTATTACCTGTTGCAATAATTTCACCGTCAGAAATCCATTCAATTGTTTCATAATTATTCGCTGTAACTGTAATAATATCTTGTTCTTCGTCAACGTTTATTCTTTCGATTTTTGCATATTCACCTGTACCCTCAAACTCGTCACCTAATTCATTTCTTGCAATTCGTGAGCAAGCAAAGAATGTACCATTTTCCATAGCAGTTCTTAAAGCTTCGTTTGAAAGCTCAGTCATAAGCATAATTTCAGCTGTAACACCAATATTTTCTATAACGTGAGAGTCGTCGTTAGAAAAGCCCCAAACGACTTTACCACGTGGTATTGTGTACATTAAAATATTATCCCAGAGAATTCTGTCTGCACCGGCAACAGTATCTCTTTCATTGAATATTTCAACACCTACACAAGATTCATATTCTAAAAGCGGTTCAATATAAATCTTTAAATAATCATAATCTTCTGCTCTTTCACGATTACCATTTATTGAATAGAAATCGCCCGGGTGAGCAATAAATGAAATACCGCCTGCTTCGTGTGTTGCTTTAATTGGTGAAATATAATCCTCTTCTTCACCCCAGTCGCCCTGAAAAGCGCCACAGAAAAAGCCGTTAACATGATTTTTTCTCATAACAACGCCATTCATTTCAATACCCTGGTTAACGTCGAGCATTGGTCTGCCATCTCTGCCAACACCAGTAGTAATCTCTTCATAGCGTTCTTTTGAAACAGGGCTTAAATCGTAGAAAAGCTTATTGTAACCAATAATTGGCAACATTTCGGGCATTTCGTCCCAGCCCTTATTAACAACACCGTGGTCTGTAATTGCAAGAATATCGTAGTTTTGTCTGTAATATTCTTCAACAACGTCCTTTACATCCATCCCACCATCACTGTAAAGAGTATGAGCGTGAAGCTGTGTTTTATATTGATTAAAGGTATCCCAATCAACAGTTTCATAAGGACTCTTTATAGTATATGAAACCTTTTCTGTTGCAAATACAGAAATTGAAAAAATATTAAGTAATGCAAACAAAGCTAATAAAAGTGAAACTATCTTTTTTGTTTTCACAAAGCCCACCCCTTAAATAAGAAACATTATAATAAAGTCATTATACTAAAAAAACAAAAACAATGCAATAATTAATTAATGTTTTGTGTAATTTTGTAAAACCAAAAAGTTCCTCATTTTGATTTTTTTATCTAAATATTGAGCGAAACTGCTTTTTTTCTAAAAAAATGCCCCAAATATTGTGTTTTTCTTAAAATTTTTAATTTTTATTACACAAAGCGAGTTTTTTCGACAAACAAATTGTGTATAATTCAAATGTCAGATAAAACTGATAAATTAATTTTAAAGGGGTCGTATAAAATGTTATTAAGAAAAAAGTTTTATTTACAAATTGAGTATCATTGGTATTGCATAAATCTTCTTAAAAAGCAATTAAATGATTCCAATGAAACACAAAAGCAAAAAATAAACGGTAAAATAAACTACCATAAACAAAGAGCACTCTCACTTTCTCTACAATATGAAATTCTTATAGGACTTCGAAACGAAAATGGGATGTTCTGTTAAATAAAATATAATAAGCCTTTCAGACTTTTAAAATCTGAAAGGCTTATTTTTTATTTAAACAACTCTTCTTTATAATTATTATCTCTCTTAAACATAAACACATCGCCATTTTCTGTGCCGTTTACTGTACCATAAACACCATCAACGTATGTAAGTGCGGCGCCATCCTCTGCGGCAATTCCATCAAAATCAATTGTTTTAATTGCGTACTTAAAATTATTCCAGGTTTTACCCTCGTAATGTGGGCAGAAGCAACCCTTTAAAATTCCAAGACACTCAACGAAAACAAAAGAATGGTCCTCGCCACAATCATCCCAGCCCATCTCGAACCAGCACATAGCACCAGATGAAAGACCTGAAAGTACTGTTCCGTTTTCGTATGATTCTTTTAAATATTTGTCTGCCTTAGTCTTTTTAAAAGTGTTCATTAAAAACTCTAAATTACCGCCACCAGCGTAAATAATATCTGCTGAAAGAATTTTATTTTTTATATCCTCTTCAGTTAAGCTTTCGTCTGTCAGAAGAAGTGAATTGACATCTGTTGAACGCTCTTTGAATGGTTTTAAAATAATTTCTGCGTCATCCATATCATCAAAACCCGCAGTCGGTAAATATAAAATACTTGGATTATGTTTACCACATATTTCATAAATCTTTTCTATTATCGGCAATACTTCACCGTTCTCAAAAACTCCACCACCGAGAGCGATAATCTTTCCCATAGGAACACCTCTTTTAATTTTAACTTTTAAACCTAACCAACACTCTAATTCGAAATTAAATGGACTACGCCGTTATTGTAATATTTTGTTTTTATTTGCTAATACTTATTTTGGTGATATTATGAATAAAAATGAAAAGAAAAATTTAAAAGACACAAAAATTGATGAGTACCAGATTGAAATGACACCATCCGCTGTATCTATTGGTGATGCACCTGATGATTCATTTCAGATAATAAACAAATATGGCACTTATGAAATCCAGCCAACTGCTGATACCGACAACAAATTCCCAACAATAGCACAAGGCTTTTCAAGAAAAGAACAAGAACGCGAACGCCTGGACGAAAAGAAAGGCAATAAATAAACTTAATTCCGAATCAATATTGCCGACCGCAGGTCCCGCAACTATTCACTATTCGTTATTCACTTTTCACTGGAGCGCAGCGACATTATCGCCCATCTCATTTTAGTCGATTTTGCACGACTATTTTTAAAGCATTCTTCTTGGCTTGGTCTTATAACATCACGTGCAACATCAGAAAAAATCCCTTGTCTGTGATATTCTTTAAATGCTTTTTTTACAAGTCTGTCTTCACCAGAATGGAACGTTAAAACTGCAACTCTGCCACCAGGAGCTAACACGGACGGCAATTTTTCTAAGAATTCATAAAGCACTTCAAACTCACTGTTTATGTCAATTCTTATTGCCTGAAATGTACGTTGACAAGATTTTTTAACTGCTTCCTTCTGTTCGTTTTTAGGTAAGAATGAAAGTGCTTCTTCAATACATTTTCTTAAATCAGTTGTAGTTTCTATTGGTCTCTTCTGATTTCTCCAGCGACAAATAGCGGTTGCAATTCTGTCAGCATAAGGCTCGTCGGCATTTTCAATTAACATTCCTTCAATTTCTGCCTTTGTTAATTGCTTTAATCTTTCTGCACCACTTACTCCTTTTTGTGGATTAAGCCTTAAATCTAAAGGACCATCAACTTTATAAGAAAAACCACGCTCGGGATTATCAATCTGCATTGAAGAAACGCCAAGGTCTGCAAGAATAAAATTAAATTTGTGTCCTGTTTCTTCTGACACTTTATCAATATCCTTAAAATTCTGCAAACGAACAGTTAAAATGTCTTCCCCAAAACCCAAATCTGCTAAACGCTTTTTTGTTTTTTCAGATTCAATAGGGTCGACGTCAAGTCCGTAAATATGCCCTCTACCATCTAATTTTTCGAGCATCGCTTTTGTATGCCCACCATAACCAAGAGTTGCATCGAGACCAATTTGACCAGGCTTGATATCAAGAAATTCGAGAATTTCCTGCACCATAATAGAAATATGCATTCCAGCAGGTGTAGCACCACGTGCAATAATGTGGGCTACATCTTCTTTATATTTTTCGGGGTTTAATTCTTTATATTTTTCACTGAATTTTTTGGGATGTGTACCAGAATAACGCTTTCTGCGTTTGTGTACTACTTCGCCATTCTGCAATTCAGCATTTTGCTTATTTTCTTCCATTAAAACTTTTCTCCGTAAATCAGTTAACTTAAAAATACAATACAAATTCTAACACATTTTTACAATATATTCAACCGAACCAACCATATTTTTTAAGGTCGATTGTGCCATCTGTTTCAAAGATGACACCTTCATTCTCTAACAGCTCTCTTTGTGTTTCACCACCGCCGAATGCAAAGCTTTTCGCTACTTCACCATTCCTTGTTACTACTCTGTGACAAGGAATAATTCCTGGTTGTGGATTTTTATGCAAAGCATACCCCACTACTCTCGACCAACGTGGATTACCAGCTAATAATGCTACCTGACCATAGGTTGTTACTTTGCCTTTTGGAATTGTTTTTACTACTTCGTAAATTCTTTCAAAAACTGACATACTTCACACCTCTATCCGATTGTTTACTGAAACGATGAGAAACTCTTGAGTTTAGATGCAGAAGACATTTTCTTTATCCCCGAAGACGTACAAAGGTACGTCGAGCGGGTAAAAAAATGACTAAGAAACCCGAAACTTTTGTGTTTCGGGTTTCTGTTCTGCGCTAAAATCAAGAGTTTATCAACTTGTTGCAAAGTCCTGGGTCATCCGTAATAATCCCGTCAACTCCGCAAAAAATCATTCTTTTGATTTCTTTTTCTTTATTAACAGTCCAGGGGTTAACCATAATTCCCTCTTTGTGTGCTTTTTTTACATATTCTTTAGTAACTAATGCACTGAATGGATGAACTGCATCTGCTTTAATTTCTTTTGCAAACTTAAATGGCTTAAACATAATTTTTCTGCCGATTTTTTTATCTGGTGCATAAAGAAGACCTGTTTTGCAATTCGGGTCAAGTTTTTTACATACAACTAAAATTGCAGGGTCAAATGAAGAAATAATGAGTTTATCAAACATATCATACTTCTTGGCAAGTTCAATTGTAACCTTTGGAAATTCAATAGGTGCTTCGCCTGGAACCTCGCTTTTTAATTCAATATTAAGCACTTCTACGTTATTTTCTTTGCAAAGCTTAATAAAATCTTCTACAAGTGGAATTTTTGTGTCTTTGAATTCCTCACCCTTGTATGAACCGAAGTCAAATTGTAAAAGCTCCTCATATGTCATATCTTTAATTGCACCTTTACCAGTTGAAGTTTCATCAATAGTAAAGTTATGGCATAACACAGGTATTCCGTCTTTTGTTAAGTGAATATCAGTTTCAACACCATCGCAACCAATCTCGAAAGATTTTTTAAATGCTGGTAACGTATTCTGAGGGGCGACCATATTTGCACCTCTGTGTGAAATAACATTAATTTTTGCCATTTCTCTTTCTCCTATGTATTGTAAATATTATTTCTTTCTAAAAATATGTTTTACTGTTGTTGTAACAAGACCTACGCCAAGGCATAAAAGAATTTTTTCTTTTAACATTCCATCTGCATCCCAGATGTATTCTAATTCTGCCTTTAAGCTATCGCCACACAAATCTTTATAATTAAGATGCTGTGTTTCGTAGTTACCTGTTTTTTCATCTATTGTGAAAACTCTGACACCACGTGAGCGTCTGCCGTAGCAACGAAATGATGCACAAGGAGTCTGCACAATGTTTATGCCGTCGAGTGTTGTAGTAAAACAATTCTGGTGGTCGTGACCAAAAACTATTGCTTTAATATCGCCGCATTCTTTAATTGCTTCTACCTGACCGTTACCCTGTGAAACTGTGCATATATATTCGCCGATTTCACCATCAACACACGGTTTTGCTTTAAAGAATTTTCCATCTGGTCCCTCGAACGCACCTTCATCATCTTTACTACATTCTTCCATTAAATCGAGCATTTCGATTAACGGAATATGCTGGAACATTAGAGACGGAACCGGTACTCCACCATTTTGTGCTTTAAGCTCGGCGCTCTTTTTCTTATACCATTCTATTGCTTCTGGTTTTACCTGATTATAGCACTTGTCTTCTTCCTTATTCTTCCAGGCACTATCCATCATCCAGAGATTAAACTTAATTTCACTGCCATCCTCTGAATAAATCGGGATGTTAAAGGTCTCGTCTTTTAATATTTCAACATCGTTATCAAGACCTACAAAATGTGGGTATCTTCTATAAATATCTGACTGCTCTTTTTTTGTAATCTCATTCATATCATCGTGATTACCATAAATCATAGAAAACGGAATTTTTCTATCTTCAACAGGTCTTAAAAGCTTTTCGATTGCAATTTCCATAGCCTTAAACTCTGCTTCTTTTGTTTTAACAAAAAGTGGCGTAAGAGTTCTTGCATCACGAAAATGATTACCTAAAACATTATCACCTGTAAACACAATTAAATCAGGCTTTACTCTGTCGTATGCTTTGTCGAGCATTTTCATCATTGTTTTTCTTACATATTGTAAATCCTGTGGGTCGCTGACTTGTAAAATTGTAAATTTTCCGTTTTTAAATTTTAAGCTCATAAATTTCTCCGAAATATAAATTTTTTATATTGGCAAGAATGCCTTTGCAATACCGAAATAAACTAAAAGAGATATAGCATCAACTAAAGTTGTGATAAACGGACTCGCCATAACAGCAGGGTCAAAGCCTAATTTCTTTGCAATAATAGGTAACACGCAACCAATAATCTTTGCAACAATAACCGTTACACAAAGAGTTAACGCTACTACTAAAGAAACTACTAAAGATACATTTTCTGTACCCATAACAAAGCCATCTATAAAATAAACTTTTAAGAAGGTTGCAACAGCGATTACTGCACCACAAAGAACTGAAACTCTTATTTCTTTCCAGAGCACCTTTAAAACGTCGCTGATTTCTACTTCACCTAAAGAAAGACCACGGATAACTGTAACAGAAGCCTGACTACCAGAGTTACCACCTGTACCCATAATCATAGGAATAAATGCAGTAAGAACAACTAATTTTTCTAAAGCTGTTTCAAAACCAGAAATAATAATTCCTGTAAACGTTGAAGAGAGCATAAGAATTAAAAGCCACGGAATTCTTGTTCTGAATATTTCAAAAACAGATGTCTTTAAAAACGGCTTATCAGTTGGTGTAATACCAGACATCATCTGAATATCTTCTTCTGCTTCTTCCAAAATAACATCCATAGCATCGTCAATAGTAACAATGCCGACCATACAGTTTTCAACGTCAACAACAGGAAGCGCCAAAAAGTCGTATTTATTAAGTAAATTAGCAACCTCTTCTTTATCAGAATGAGTGTTGACTGTAATAATATTCGTTTCCATAACATCAGAAATAATATTATTATCATCCTGTGTTAAAAGGTCTTTTGCAGTAACAATACCCAAAAGCTTGTGTTTTTCTACAACGTAGCAAGTGTAAACAGTCTCAAATTTTGCACCGATTGATTTAATCTTCTTAAGTGCATCACCAATTGTCATAGTTGGTAAAAATGTGATGTATTCGAGAGTCATAATGCTACCTGCACTGTCTTCAGGGTAATTTAAAATTTTGTTTATGCTCTCTCTTTTATCGCCTGCCGCACTTAACATTCTGCTAACAACGTTTGCAGGCATTTCTTCAATAACGTCAACAGTATCGTCAATGAACATTTCGTCCATAATGTGCTTTAACTCTTTATCGGAAAATGCTTCCAAAAGAACTTGTTGTGAATCTGCCTCTAAGTAAGTAAACACCATAGCGGCATTTTCTTTGGGAATAAGCCTAAAAAGAAGCACCATTTCTTTTTCATCGAATTCTGGTAAAAGCGTAGCAGTATCAACAGGATTCATTGAATCAAAAATGCTTTTTATTGCTTTATATTCTTTTTTTTCAAATAATTTTATGATAATTTCTTTATCCATAATCTTAACCCCTTTCTTTTATTATTG